>MKUB01000017.1 GCA_001898545.1 Sphingomonadales bacterium 63-6
CCGGAATGCGCGCAAGCGATGCATTGCGCATCTCCTGTGCAATCACCGCGCGGGCGAGCTCGATTGCCGCCAATTGCCGCTCTCGCACAGGGCGTTGGCCAATAGCATTGGCGAGTTCGCCGCGCAGGGCGAAACTCTCATCCCCTTCGGCCAATATTCGCTGCATAAGGCGATGAAGCGGAGCGAGGTCGTGAGTCAGGAATTCGAGCGCCGCACCGGGAGAACCGCTTGCGGCACTGACTGCTAACTTCCGTGCCGCTATATCCGCCGTTGGCGCTTCCCGAGCCAGGAATGCCTCGACTTCATCCGTGCGCGCTTCCCCAAAACGCAGGACCCGGCAGCGAGAGCGGATGGTTGGGAGCAAGCGACCCGGCCTGTGCGTGACGAGCAGGAAGAAGGTGCCTTGCGGTGGCTCCTCAAGGCTCTTGAGAAGCGCGTTTGCGCTTCCCTTTTCCAGATCGTCCGCCGGCGAGATTATCACCGCGCGCCGACTGCCCAGAGTGGGCCGCGTGACCAGGCGGTGCTGCATCTCTCTAATCTGGTCGATGGAGATATTCCGCTTTGCCTGCCATTCCTTGCCCTCCGCCTTTTTTTTCTCTTCTTCGGCATTGGCGGGAAGAGGTTCGAGCAGCAGAATGTCCGGGTGATCGCCCTTTGGTTGAGGAAAACCATCCTCGGCGACCAGTTCCCGTGCGGCAGCAAGGGCGAAATCCAGTTTGCCGATGCCGCGCTTGCCAGCCAGCATCCAGGCATGGTGCATGCGCGGCCCGGAGAGCGCCGCATGCCAAGCGCGCCAAGGCTCGTCATGCCCGGAATGCCTCATGTGGCAGGTTCCAGCAGGGGACGAAGGGCCGCCATGATACGGGCGTGAATTTCCTGAGGAGCGCCCTCCCCGTCGATCTTGGCGAAACGCGCGGGCTCTGCCTCTGCGATCCGGGAGAAAGCGGCAGCGACGCGTGCGTGATAGGCTGTATCGCGGCCGCCTATTGCATCAGCGCCATCCACATCCCGCGCTGCAAGCCGCCCCTCAGTCAGTTGGGGCGGCACTTCTACTAACAGAGTGAGATCCGGCAGCAGTCCTTCGCTGCCAATGCGGTGGAGTGCGAGGATATCATCCTCGGAAAGCCCGCCGCCTCCGCCCTGATATGCCCGGGTGGAATCGATGAACCTGTCACAGATAACCCAGCTATCCTCTTGAAGAGCCGGCCGAATAAATTTCTCCACGTGATCGGATCGCGCCGCGGCGAAAAGCAGGGCTTCGGCACGCAGGTTCCAGCCGCTGCCCGGAGGATCGAGCAACAGGGCGCGGATCGCTTCGGCACCCGGAGTCCCGCCTGGCTCTCGTGTCAGGACAGCGGGAATGCCCAATTCCTTCAGCGCATCCACCAGCAAGCGGGCCTGAGTGGACTTGCCCACCCCTTCCCCGCCTTCCAGTGCGATGAATCGTCCCTTGCTCACGAAAGCCAACCTAGCACGGCATTGATCATGCGCTCCAACGGATTGGCCTTGTCCACCGCCGATACGGCTTCCAGCGGAACACGATAGGGGGCCATGCCGTCAATCCGCACCTCCAGTTCGGCCACTTCCTGCCCGGCGGCGATGGGCGCGGCGATAGGCCCGCGATAATGGAGCGACATTGTGATGCGAGGTTTCAGGCCCGGCGGAATATCCGCGATCACCGGCTTTGCCGTGCGTAGGGCAACGGTGGAGGCTGAACCATCCTGCACTTGCGCTGTTCCGATGGGGGCCCCTGCGGGGAATATCTGGTGGGGAACAAAGGCGGCAAAACCCCATTCGATATAATCGCGCGCAATGCGGGCCCGTTCAGCCCCGCTCTCGGTGCCTGCCAGCACTATCACCAGCCTGCGGCCATCGCGCTGCGCGCTGCCGAGGAAATTATAGCCAGCTTCGCGGGTAAACCCTGTCTTGATGCCATCCGCCCCGGGAACCTTGCCCAGCATGGGATCGTGATTGGCCTGGGTAATGCCGTTGAAGCTGTAGCCCCTCTTGCCGATATAACGGGCGTAAAGTTGCGGATGCCGGTCGATCATGGCCTTTGCGAGCAAGGCGAGATCATGCGCCGTCACGAAGGTGCGGCCTTCATCGGGCCAGCCATTGGGCGTGCCGAAATGGCTATCATACATGCCCAGCTTCGAGGCGGTGCGGTTCATCAGCGCCACCCAATTTTCCAACGATCCAGTGGCACCCTGCGCTAGCAAAGCGGCACCATCATTGGCCGAAACCGTAGTGATGCCATGGATCAGCGTATCGACCGTAACCGTATCGCCTTCCTTGAGGAACAGCGACGATCCGGTTCCCCGCCAGTCTTTCGCAAGGTCAGGGCCAAAGGTGAAGGTCTGGTCTGGCCTCAAACGCCCATCGGCAAGCATCTCGAAGGCCAGATAAGTCGTCATGACCTTGGTGACTGAAGCAGGCAGAAAACGCCGGTCCATTTCCCGGCTATGCAGTGTCTGGCCCGAACTGACGTCCACCAGCAAGGCAATCGGCGCCTCAGCCTCATTCGGCGGGGCCGGATCGGCGTGCAAAGCGGCGGGAATTGCCACCAATGCCGAGCCCAAACCCAGCAATCCGATCCTGCCGATACGCCTCAAGTCCACTCCCGCCGGTCTTGCGGCCGGAGCTCAAGCACCCCTAGCCGTCCGAATAGATTCGTGCGTCGCTATAACCCGCAGCTTTCACCTTGGCGAGCGAGGCTTCCGCGGCACTGCGAGTTCCGAACGGCCCCGTGCGAACACGGTAAAGTGAGCCGACCTTGCTGATCTCGCCACCAATGGCCTTCCCCACCTTTTCAGCGCGTTCCTTGCTCGAAAATGCGCCTGCCTGGACGAAGTAGCCCTTTTGGGCGGCAGCCTTTTCCGGCTTGGCCGAAGCCTGCACAGGTGCTGCGGGAACAGGGGGTTTGGCCGCCGGGAGCGGAGTCGGCTGCACGGCCGGAATAGGCGGAGAAGCCGGTTTTTGCGCAGGCAACACTGCCACCGGCTCCGTGGAGGTGAGTTCCGGTGTTGGGGAAGTCGGCGAGACTTCAGCCTGGATATTCTCTGTCACCGATTGAGGCAGGGCTATCGAAGCCGCGGGCCCACTGTTCGGCAGCTTTAGCCGCAGGACATTCACTAGCGACATCGGCGTATCCATCCGGTCCGGTGCCCGCTCACCTGCTCGCAATGCAGCCCGTTCAGGCTCCTGCGGGTTAACACGGCGGACTCGAACCGGTGTATTGCGCGATATGCCAAGCTGCTGTGCAGCCCCGGGGGAAAGCGCGATCACATCGTGACTTTCAAGCGGCCCGCGCCGTTCAATCCGCACCAGAATGGTCTTTCCACTCTCAAGCGAGGTCACTTCGACATAGCTCGGCAAGGGCAATGTGTGGCTGGAGCCGGAAACGGTGGGACCGCCCGCATTTTCCAGCGATGCGTAGCCAACCTCGTCATAGTTCCAGACATCGGTGGGCGTGTATGTCACGCCGTCCACGGTATAGGGCAGGCCCACGGTCACGGGGTAATCGGCGGCAGGGCCATTGATCGCGGGCTTCTGGGACAGCGCCGGCCCCGCTCCCGCACTGGACGCAGCGCAGCCTGCCAGAGCGGCAATTGCAGCCAGTGCAGCAATGCCCGTGGCAATGGTCAGTTGGTTATTTGGCAATCTCATCAGCAAGCAGCCCGACACTCATAGCGTAATAGTTCGAGCAGTTATATTCGAGGATGACCCTATAATTCCCGGTTAAGAGCCAGGATTTCGTTCCCGGCCCGTCAGGCTGGAAGAGGCTGGCCATTACGTCATCGCCAATCGCTGCAAGCGGCGTGACACCGAGTTGCTTCCATTCCCGCACCGTTTTCCACTGGCTGTGACGCTCATGGACACGTGGGCAGACCGGGGATTGGATCTTGCCCTTATAGGCGTCCACATTGAAGCCCGACGGCAATTGCGCGGCCACGCCCCAGGGTTCGCCCGTTCGCCATCCGGCATCCCGGAAATAATTGGCAATCGAATGAAGCGTATCCGCGCGGCTGTTCCAGATATCCTTGCGCCCGTCCCCATCGCCATCGACCGCCAGACGCAGATAGACGCTTGGCAGGAATTGCGGATTACCGAAGGCTCCGGCCCAGCTACCTTTCAGCGTATCGCGCGAAAAGCCGGTATCGGCGATTTTCAGCAGATCGATGAATTCGGCCGCGAACAATTCCCGGCGGCGCCCTTCCCATGCGAGGGTGGCGAGGGAGCGGGCGAGATCGAAATCGCCCTTGTAGCTGCCGTAATTGGTCTCATGCCCCCAGATCGCGATCACCACTTGAGCAGGCACGCCATATTGGCGTTCCACCTGCCTCGCTGTGTCTGCTGCGGATTCGAAAACCCGCTTTCCACCGGCAATCCGGTTCCGGTCCACATGGGTCGCGATGTAAGGTGCAAGCGGGGAAAAACCGCTGCCGGGAGGGCCCGCGGGCTGAGCCCTGTCCAGTGAAACAACCCGGCTGTTGGGCGTAAGTCCGGCCGTCATCGCGGAAATCGTGTTCTGGCTCACACCTTCGGCGCGGGCACGCGCGGCGAGAACCTGAAGATAGGAGGAGAAGGGCAAGCCCCCCTCACCGGTCAGCGATTCGCCATCGGTATAACCGGAGGGCAGCGGCTGAACGACCTCCTGCGCGGAAGCGGCAGGAATGGATGCACAAAGGCCGATGAAAGACGACAGGGCAAGAATATGGCTTCGCAGGCTCATATCCTTACCCTGTCACAAAGAGCTTCCCCTTAGAAGCCCCGGCGATGCGGAGCGTGGGGAAATTCAGTCAGACTCAATGCCTCGCATCAGTTGCCAGCGGGGCCGACCTGCGGATTGTTCCAGTCAATCGGCTTGAAACCGCAATTCACTTCCGTCCCGCAATTGGTGACGGTGTGGACATAACGGATCTTGCCATTTTCGATGCGGAACAGGTGGCTGTCAGGACGAGCCTTTTCACCGAATTTGAGGAAGACGCTGACGGCGCCCAGCGCCTCGTCCACGACATATTCGCGCGAGGCCAGCTTCACGCCCGAAGGCACGCCGACATTGCAGCTGTCGTCAGCCTGGCCGCGACCGGTGTATAATCCGCCTTCCAGACGCGCGCATGGCGTGCCCCAGGGAACCTGGACGTTCTTGTCGTTGAACAGGTCGAGATAGGCATTGGCTGCTGCAATCAGTTCCTGCCGGGTGTTGCGTTGCCCTTCCGGAATAACCGACCAGTTTTCAGCCGAGGCATATTTCAGCGTGTTCGCCGCGTTGAACAGCCAATCGCCTTCGTCCGTGGCGATATTGTTGATCGTACCTACGCCGCCTTGCCAGCCGCGATTGATCTGCGTGGCCATCACATAGGGATGCTCCGGGTCGGTCATCACGCTTTCGATGAAGACCTTGCAGGCCGTCGTATCGAGCACCTTCACCGACCAGTCGACCTTGCGCGGCTTGGTGAAGAGGGCGGAAAGCGTGCCCAGCTTGAAGTTTTCCCGGTAGTCGACCCATTCGCCCATTTCCATTTCGAAGGGGCTGCCCTTCTCGAGAGCATTGACCCAACTCTGGGCCATCTCATCCAACTGGTCGCGGGTGCAGGCGGACTGCGCCATGGCGGGGGTGGCCATCGTCAGGCCGGAAACGGCGGTGATTGCTGCGAAAATTAGGCGTTTCATCCCAGTCTCTCCAATCGGTCCGCTGTGGGTCTTTCAACACCTGCGCGGATCTTGAAATTGTCTCCCGAACGGCGCCACTGCGCTCGTTGATTTTGCCTAATGCCATCCGGCCCCGGAGTCACGGGGGCAAGATGAGGAAATCGTTCTCATTTGGATGCCGGGAAACTGGCGCGAAGAGCATTTGCCCGGTGACAAGTTCGTCAAAGCTCGCTAGCCGCCACCCGGACGGAAGAGTGGCCGAGCGGTTGAAGGCACCGGTCTTGAAAACCGGCAAGGGTGCAAGCCCTTCGTGGGTTCGAATCCCACCTCTTCCGCCACAAGGCTACACCCCAGGCGGAATCTTCGCCTGCATCAGGGCGCGCCGGTCAAATCTTTCCCCGTCGGCTATAAACGTGCCATCGCCAACCGCGTGGAGCATTCGCTTGTCCGGCTTCGCGGGATCGTGCCAGGCGGCAACACCGTCCAGAATCACGATGCCGTGAGGTTCGATGATCTCCACCACCCGGCATTCGAGGTTGGCGAGGCATTGACCGATCAGCGGCGCTTTTACCTTGCTTGCGGGATGACGCTCCAGCCCAAAACGCTCGAACTTGTCCGTGTCGCTGCCGGAACACATGCCGATGCCGACTGCGGTGTCGATCATATCCACCGCGGGAATTGCCAGCACGCATTCGCGGGTTTCGCGCAGGGCGGCCCATGAATGGTTCCAGGGCCCGGTGGTTATGGCAAAGCGGGGCGAGAAATCCATCACCATGCTCCAGGTGATGGTCATCACATTATCCCGCTCACCACCGCGAGTGGTCACCAGCACCACCGGTCCCGGCTCGATCAGCGTAAACGCCTTGCTGAGCGGGAGCGGTTCCATGGCGGCAGGCCTATTTCCTGCTGTAGATTTTCTGGAGTGAGAGCGAGGCGCTATCCCCACCCTGCGCCAGCTTGAGCCGACCGAGTGCGGCGGCCCTCAGCCCTGCATAAGTGGTGAAGGTGCAATCCCCCTCTTCCACTTTGACATCCGGAATTGCCGCTTCAGGCGACCCGCAACCCGGCTCATATTCCCGAATCAAACCGCCCCCGACCCTGACGATCCGGTAATTGGGCTGGCCCGGCCCCTTCTGCTGATCGACGGTTTGCGCTTGAAGCAGATACCATTCGCCGGAAAGCTGATCGAAACGCAGCACCCGCTTAACCGGCAGGCCGTCGGCGTCGGTCGCTTCGAAGTCGAACGTACCCGCCGCCTTGCCCTTCGCCACCGTGGCCGCGCCATCCTGGCCGCTGGCCTCGGACGTGATGTCGTAAGTCCCGGCGATCTGGGGTGGCGAGTCAGCCTCGCCAGTGGGGATCAGGGGCTGGTCAGATTGCCAGCAGGCCGCAAGCAGGGCCAAGGCCGAAATTGCGGTGAAATTCCGAAGATACATGGTCCCCCCTGCCACTGCCAGGTCCCCAATCCGTCAGATATGCAGCGCCCGGCCGTAAGCGGCCAGCACGCTTTCATGCATGGATTCGCTGATCGTGGGGTGCGGGAAGATCGTGTTCATCAGCTCGGCTTCGGTGGTTTCGAGCGTCTTGCCGACGACATAGCCCTGGATCATCTCGGTCACTTCCGCACCGATCATATGGGCGCCGAGCAGTTCGCCCGTCTTCGCGTCGAACACCGTCTTCACGAAGCCTTCCGGCTCGCCCAGTGCGATGGCCTTGCCATTGCCGATGAAGGGGAACATGCCGACCTTCACGGTGTAGCCCGCTTCCTTGGCCTTGGCCTCGGTCATGCCAACGCTGGCGATCTGTGGGTGGCAATAGGTGCAACCCGGGATGTTGTTGCGGTCCAGTGCGTGAGGATGGACGTCCTTGTTGCCCAGTTCCTGGGCAATGGCTTCGGCTGCGGTTACGCCTTCATGGCTGGCCTTGTGCGCCAGCCAAGGGCCGGGCACGCAGTCCCCGATGGCCCAAAGGCCCTTCACACCGGTACGGCCATAGGGATCGATCTGGATGAAGCCGCGGTCCAGCTTCACGCCCAGCTTGTCGAGCCCGATATTCTCGGTGTTTGGCTGGATGCCGATGGCCACGATCACATGGCTGAACTGTCCATCCGTGACCTTGCCGTCCTTACCCTTGATCTTGGCCGATACGCCCTTGTCGGAAACCTTGAGTTCTTCCAGCGCAGCGCCGGTCAGGATATTCATGCCCTGCTTGGTCAGCGCCTTCTGCAGGAAGGCCGACACATCCGCATCTTCCACCGGCACGACCCGGTCGAGCATTTCGACCACGGTAACATCCACGCCCATGTCATTATAGAAGCTGGCGAATTCGATGCCGATCGCGCCGCTGCCGATCACCAGCAGCTTGCTGGGCATTTCGGGCGGAGTCATGGCGTGGCGATAGGTCCACACGCGCTTGCCGTCAGCCGGGGCGAAAGGCAGGTCGCGCGCACGGGCTCCGGTGGCGACGATGATGTGCTTGGCGGTGAGCGTTTCCGTGCCCTTCTCGCCAGCGACTTCCAGCGTGTTCGGGCCCTTGAGCGTCCCGGTGCCCATATGGACGGCGATCTTGTTCTTCTTCATCAGGTGCGTGACGCCCTGATTGAGCTGCTTGGCCACCCCGCGCGACCGCTTCACGATGGCTTCCAGATCGGCGGTGATTTCCTTGGCCGCCAGCCCGTAATCCTTGGCATGCTGCATGTAGTGATAGATTTCGGCCGAACGCAGCAAGGCCTTGGTGGGGATGCAGCCCCAGTTGAGGCAGATGCCGCCCAGCAATTCACGTTCCACGATAGCCGTCTTCAGGCCAAGCTGCGCGGCACGGATCGCCGCGACATAGCCGCCGGGGCCGGAACCGAGAACGATGACGTCGTAGGATGCGGTCATTTCATGCTCCAAGAAGCCCCTTTCCCCTTGTGGGGGCGGGGTTGAGAAGAGGGGGTTCCAGCGCGGCGAGGATGGCCGTCGCGACCCCTTCAGGATTGGTTAGAATATCGCTGTTCCAAAGCCGCAGGATGCGAAAGCCCTGTCCGACCAGAAACTCGTCGCGCAGGCAATCCGCCTGACTTTCGGCGTGCTGCGAACCATCAGCCTCCACGATTAACCTCGCTTCGAAGCAAACGAAGTCAACGATGTAGCGGCCGAGCGGCTGCTGCCGCTTGAACTTCAAGCCTTGAAGGCGCTTGCCGCGAAGCAACTGCCATAATTTGCGTTCGGCATCGGTCGGCTCGCGCCTCATCCTTTTTGCCAGTGGAAGAAGGTTCCCCCCTCTCCCTCCCACCGCTACGCGGCGGGCCCCTTCCTCTCCCACAAGGGGAGAGGAGATATTAGAGGCTTCCTTCAAAAGCCCCTCTCCCCTCGTGGGAGAGGGGTTGGGGAGAGGGGGCATTGCACCCTTCTCGCCCATCACACATCCACCGGCCGCGGGTGCCCGTTGTGGTCGACTGCGACGAAGGTGAACTTCGCCTGCGTTACCTTGGCCGCGTCTTCCAGATGGCGCGGACGGCGCCAGGCTTCCACGGCGATGACCATGCTGGTGCGGCCGACCTTTTCGATCGTGCCATAGACGGAGACTTCGTCCCCAACCTTCACCGGTTCGTGGAACTGCATCCCGTCGATGGCGACGGTGACGGCCCTGCCCTTGGCTCGACGCGCGGCGATGAGGCCGGCGCCATTGTCCATGATGCTGACCAGCCAGCCGCCGAAGATGTCGCCATAGGCGTTGGCATCGGCGGGCATGGCCGTGACGCGGATGGCGGGATCGCGCTTCTCAGTCTCTTAATGCCTCGCCGAAGTTGATGCAGAAAGGGCAGCGAAACACGCAAATACATCCATTATTTCACAAACTTTCCAATCACTTGCCCAAAAAGCCGTGTGACTTTTCAAAATCGCGCCATTAGCCCGACCCGAAGAGGAAAACTGCGAATTCATGGCGAGGAATTTATCCCCCAGTGCATGTGTAGGAAAGCCTCAGGCGATGAGGCCCAGCGGCTTCTCGATCAGTTCCTTGAAGACCTGCATCAGCTGCGCGCCATCCGCACCATCGATGGCGCGATGGTCGAAGCTGCCGGTCGCGCTCATCACCGTGGCAACGCCCAGGGCGCCGTCCACGATATAGGGACGCTTCTCGCCCGAACCGATGGCCATGATCATCGCCTGCGGCGGATTGATCACCGCTTCGAACTGCTTGATGCCGAACATGCCCATGTTGGACAGGCTGGCGGTGCCGCCCTGATATTCATTGGGCGCCAGCTTGCCTTCGCGGGCACGGGCAGCAAGATCCTTCATCTCTGTGGAGATCTGCGAGATCGACTTGCTGCCGGCATCCGTAACGATCGGCGTGATCAGCCCGCCAGGGATCGAGACGGCCACCGAAATATCGGCGCGCTTGAACTTGATAAGCTCGTCGCCTGCGAACTGCACATTGCACACCGGCACGCGCAGCAGGGCCTTGGCGAGAGCCTTGATCAGCAGATCGTTGACGGAGAGCTTAATGCCTTCGCCTTCCAGCGCGGCATTCAGTTCGCCGCGCAGCTTCAGCAGTGCGTCGAGCTGGATGTCCACCGTGAGGTAGATATGCGGGATCTGCTGCTTCGATTCGGTCAGGCGGCGCGCAATGGTCTTGCGCATGCCGGAGAGCTTCTCGACCTCGTGCGGGATGCCGAAGTCCTGGGCCTGAACCGGCGCGGAGGCGGGAGCGGAGGCAGCGGTAGGGGCGGTAGCGGCAGTACCGGGCTTCGCGCCTTCCACGTCGGCCTTCACGATGCGGCCATGGGGACCCGTGCCCTTCACTGCCTTGAGGTCGACGCCCTTGTCCGCCGCGATGCGCTTGGCCAGCGGGGAAGCGATGACGCGCTCACCCGAACTGGCGGCGGGGGCTGGAGCGGGAGTCGCCGCGGTGGGAGCCGGGCTCGGCGCAGCAGCCGGTGCGGGCGCGCTTTCGGCCTTCGGGGCAGGAGCGGCAGCGGGCGCTGCCTCACCGCCAGCGGGTTTCACGCTCGCCACATCCTCGCCCTCTTCGGCCAGGGTGGCGATCACGGTACCGACCTTCACACCTTCCGTGCCCTCGGCAATCGCGATGTCGGCAATGGTGCCTTCATCCACCGCTTCGAATTCCATCGTCGCCTTGTCGGTTTCGATCTCGGCCATGATGTCACCGGCGGAGACCTTGTCTCCAACCTTGACCAGCCAGCGGGACAGAGTGCCCTCCTCCATGGTGGGGGACAAAGCGGGCATCTTGATCGCAATGGACATGGCGGAAAGATTTCGTCCTTCTGGTGTTCGACGGGTGGTTCTCTGGCCAATTTGGCGCGCGGGGGCAAGGGCTCACTAGCGCAAAATCAGCATCCGTCTTGCCTGACAGCGGCTTTAAGCGGATAGGGTTCCGCAGGGAGAGCAGAAAAATGCGCGTCTATCTGGTGATCATGGACGAAACGGAAGAGGCGCGGGTCGCCCTGCGTTTCGCCTCCCGTCGTGCAGCCAAGACCGATGGCGGGGTCCATATCCTCGCGCTCGTTCCCCCGCAGGATTTCGTCGCTTTTGGCGGCGTTCAGGCCACTATCGAAGAGGAAGCGCGCGACCGGGCGGAGATGCTGGCCGCCAGCGCGGCAGGCAGCCTGCTGACCGAAAGCGGCAAGATGCCCACCATCGCCGTGCGTCAGGGCGAAGGGGTGAAGGTCATTCGCGAATATCTGGTCGAACATCCGGAAGTCGCCGCGCTGGTGCTCGGCTCCGCGCGGGAGGGTAATCCCGGTCCGCTGGTGACGCATTTCAGCCAGGCATCTGGCGGACTTTCCTGCCCGGTATTCCTGGTTCCAGGCGCGCTGACCGATGAGGATATTGACCGGTTGAGTTGAGGGTTGCCTTTGAGCCCCCACATCCCGACCCAGTCATCCACATCCGTTCGTCCTGAGCTTGTCGAAGGACACGCGCCACAGCCGCGCCAAGCCCGAAGGGATTACCGCTTCTTCCCCTGATGCCGGATATTCCCCGGCCGGCCGCGCTTGCCGACGATATGCTTGCCCTTCTTCCTGGGCTCCATCTTGGAACCTCGCGGTTCTATGGGCGCACTGCCGCCTTCGGGTAGTTCAAACTTGAGCGCGCCGGTCAGCGGATTAGCCTCCGCCAAGCGCAGCTTCAGCCGGTCGCCCATCGCATAGATCGTGCGCGTGCGTTCACCCACCAGGGCCTGCGCGGAATCGTCGTAATGATAATAATCGTTGCCCAGCGTGGAAACGGGCACCAGCCCGTCCCCGCCGAGGGCAATGATAGTGGCGAAGAAGCCGAATTTCTGGACCCCGGTGATCCGCGTGTCGAAAACTTCGCCCACCCGGCCGGACAGCCATGCGGCGACATAGCGGTCGCTGGTTTCCCGCTCTGCTTCCATGGCGCGGCGTTCGGCACTGCTGATCGCTTCGCTCACGCGTTCCAGATCGGCGCGGTCGCGGTCTGACAGGCCCGAAGTCTCGGGCAGATCGTCCTTCGGTTTCGGCTGTTCGAGGCCGAAGGCATCCACCAGCGCACGATGCACCAGAAGGTCGGCATAGCGGCGGATCGGTGAAGTGAAATGGGCATAGCTGCCCAGCGCGAGGCCGAAATGGCCGGCATTGCGCGGGCCGTAATAGGCCTGCGTTTGGCTGCGCAGCACGGCCTCCATGATCAGCGCCTTCTCGCTCTCATCCGCGACATCCTTCAACATGCGGTTGAACAGGCCGGGCGTGATGACCTGGCCGAGCGAGAGCTTCTTCTCGAAAGTCTGGAGATATTCGCGCAGGGCGACCAGCTTTTCCCGGCTCGGCGGTTCGTGGATACGATAGACCACCGGATGCGCTTTGCTTTCCAGGGCCTTGGCCGCCGCGACATTGGCTGCGATCATGAAATCTTCCACCACGCGGTGGGCATCGAGCCGTTCGCGGATGGCGATTTCGGCAATGCGGCCCTTCTCGTCCAGCACCACGCGCCGCTCAGGCAATTCCAGTTCCAGCGGATCGCGCTTGTTGCGGGCATCGGCCAGCGCATGCCAGCAGGCCCACAGGTTCTTCAGCACATCGTCGGCGGAACCATCATCAATGGCCGCCTGCGCGTTCTCATAGGCAATATTACTGGCGATCCGGACGATGGCGCGGGTGAAGCGCCATGCCTTCACATTGCCGCTGGCGTCGATGGAGAGGTGGCAAGCCATTGCCGCGCGATCCTGCCCTTCCTTGAGCGAGCAGACATCCGCGCTGAGGATCTCCGGCAGCATCGGCACGACCCGGTCAGGGAAATATACCGAATTGCCGCGCTTCCTCGCCTCCCGGTCCAGCTTGCCGCCGGGGCGAACATAGAAGCTGACATCTGCGATGGCGACGATGGCGTTGAAGCCGCCCTTCCCGTCCGGCTCGGCCCATATCGCATCGTCATGGTCGCGCGCATCGGCAGGATCGATGGCGACAATGGGGATATGGCGCAGATCCTCGCGCCTCTCCTCGCTCAGCGGCAGTTTCGCCGCCAGCTTCGCCTCTTCCAGCGTCTCATTCGCGAAATGGAAGGGGATGCCATATTTCGCGATGGCGATCAGGCTGAATGCCTTGGGCGCCAGCGGATCGCCCAGGACCTGCACCACCTTCACCCCGGCGCGGGGCGAACGTCCGGCGGGTTCCGCCAGAACAAGCTGACCGCCCTCCGCTCCGCCAAGATCGGCAATGGGCGGGGAATGGCGAATGCGCTTGTCCACTGGGGCGAGCCAGCCCTTGCCCGAGCCGTCGATCTCCACCACGCCCATCACGCTTTCGTCGGCGGAGGCGAGCACCTTCATCGGATAGGCGATCCATCCGGTCTGGGTTTCCTCGGTGCGGGCGAGCACCCGGTCGCCCATCTTGACCGCAGCCTGTCTGCCCGGGCCGCGTTTCTTTTCGATCAGCCGCAGGCGCGGCGGCGGGGCGCCGTCATCAGGCGACCAGCTGTCGGGAATGGCCAGAGCCTCCCCGTCGTCGATCTCCACCACTCGCAAAACCGTGACCTTCGGCACGCCGCCCATGCGGTGGAACGCGGTTTTCTTCCCGTCGATCAGCCCCTCGTCGGCCATGTCGCTGAGCAGCCGCTTGAGCGAAATCTTCTCCTGCCCCTTGAGGCCGAAAGCGCGCGCGATCTCCCGCTTTCCGGCGGGCTCGTTGGATGTCTCGATGAATTCGAGAATCTGTTCGCGCGTCGGCAGGCCGGGAATAGCGGGCCTGGGGCGGCGAGCCTTCTTGGGCGAAGGCGCATTTCTTGAAGATGACGTATTTTTCGGGGCAGGCATGGCGCGGATATGGGCGGGAACGCAGACAGTAACAAGTGCGCGTGCCGCGACATCCCCGGTTTGCCGCGCTTCCCCGCCGGGACTTCAAGCCCTTTGCCCGCCCTCACTTGCTCTTCGTCGAACGCGGCTTGATTGCAGGAACCTCCACTGAAGGCTAGTTGCCAGGGATACCAATTCTCCTGGGGACTCACACATGCATATCCAGCTCGCGGGCGTCCTGCTCGCCGCGACCGCCCTTTCCGCTACGCCCCTGGCCGCGAAATCCGCCAAGCCCGGCAATGTAGTGGACTTCATGGGCCCGCTGCTCGCCACCGCGCCCGATGCGGCCACTATCGATGGCAAATGCGATCTCTACGTCCAGGAGATCGAGCGTCGGATCGCGGAGCTGGAAAGCGAAACCGGCCCGGCCACCGTGGAAACCAGCCTGGCCCGCTATGACGAGCTGGTCGCGCTGATCGGCGGCGGCAGCGGGGAATTCACGCTCTATCAGGAAGTCATGGCCGACCAGCCCCGGCGCGATGCGGGTGGCAATTGCCAGGTGCGGCTTTCCACCCTGTCGAGCCGGATCAGCCTTTCCCGGCCGATCTATGACCGGCTGAAGGCAATCGATGCATCGAAGGAGGATGCAGCGACGCAGTTCTATCTCAAGCAGGCCCTCGCCTCGTTCGAGCGCAGCGGCGTTGCGCTGGACGATGCGGAGCGGGCGGAAATCCAGGCGTTGCAGGAAAAGATCGCTGCCGTCGGCAATGAGTTCGACAGCAATATCGCAGCTGGGCAGAAATCGTTGAAGGTCGCACCTTCGGAGCTTGAAGGCCTGCCGGAAGATTACATAGCCGCGCACAAGCCCGGCCCGGATGGGCTGGTAGAAATCACCACCGCAACCCCGGATTACGTCCCGGTGATGAGCTACGCCAAGAGCGACAAGCTGCGCCACGATCTGACAGTGATCTACAACCAGCGCGCCTTCCCCGAGAACGACGAGAAGCTGCGTGAATTGCTGCGCCTGCGCCAGCAACTCGCGGAGAAGCTTGGCCGCCGCAATTATGCGGAGCTGGTGCTCGAGGATAAGATGGTCAACACGCCCAAGAAGGTGGAGAAGCTGCTGGAGGACATGGCCGAAGCCGCCCTGCCCGCCGCCAAGGGCGATTATGCCAAAAACCTCGCCGTGCTGCAGGAACTGCGCCCCGGCGCCACTGACATCAAGTTCTGGGAAACGGGCTGGCTCTCCCCCATCGTCCAGCAGCGGTATTACGATTACGACCCGCAGGAAGCGCGGAAGTATTTCGCCTATAACGATGTGCGCGACGGCATCCTGAAGCTGACGCAGGACCTGTTCGGCGTGGAAATCCGTCCCTGGAAAACGGCGGTGTGGGACAAGGATGTAGAACCCTATGAGGTTTACGATCAGGGCAAGCTGATCGGGCGCTTCTATCTCGATTCTCATCCCCGGCCCGGCAAATACAGCCACGCCAATATGGTGCCGCTGCGCCCCGGTGTTCCGGGCAAGGCCGTGCCGCTGGGCGCGCTGGTGATGAACCTTGCCAAGGGCGATCACACCACCGGCCTGATGGAACATGGCGATGTGGAAACCTTCCTCCACGAATTCGGCCATCTGATCCACGGCATCTTCGGCGGCACGCAGCGCTGGTTCGCCCAGTCAGGCGTGGCGACCGAGTGGGACTTCGTGGAAGCACCGTCCCAGATGCTGGAAAACTGGGTATATGATTACGATACGCTCAGCACCTTTGCGAAGGACAAGGACGGCAATCCCATCCCGCGCGAACTGGTCGAGAAAATGAACCGCGCGCGCCTGTTCAATGCGGGCTTCGGTGACATGCGCCAGCTGGGCTATTCCAACATTTCGCTGGAATTCCACCAGCAGCCACTACCGGAAAACATGGGCGAAGCGGCCCGCTATTATCGCGGCGCGTTTGACCTGATCCCCACGCCGGATTTCGTGGAGATGCAGGATTCCTTCGGCCATCTTAACGGCTATTCCGCGATCTATTACACCTATCGCTGGTCCAAGGTGATCGCGGACGATCTGTTTACCCGTTTTTCCAGCGAAGGCCTGCGCAACAAGGCGACAGCGAAGGATTATCGGGAAAAGGTTCTGGGCATGGGCGGCACCAAGCCGGCGGCCGAACTGGTGCGTGACTTCCTGGGTCGCGACGTCAGCCTGGATGCCTATCGCGCGGAAATGGCCAAGGCCGCGCAATAACGCGCCAATTCTTCGTCATTGCGAGCGGCAATCCAGGGTGTGACGCGTTGGGTCCTGGATTGCCGCGGAACCTCCGGTTCCTCGCAATGACGAAGGATGATCAATAGGCGCGCGCCACCAGAATGCGTTCGACGGCGCTTTCGCCTGTGAAAATGCAGGCACCATCGGCTGGCTCCGCGCCAATCGGCACGTTACGGATTGTCAGCTTCAAAGCCTTGAGCTGTTCCACCACCTTATCTAGCGCTTCGCCCGTTGGCTTGGACCACTGCACTTCGACCCAGCCCGGATAGCGGGCATCGTCGGAATAGAAGGTGGCCAGATCGTCAAGCGAGGTTACACCGCGCGTGATGTTGGCATCGCGGCGCGCCTTGGCTTCCTCGTAAAGTGAGGACTGGATGTCCGCCAGAATTGCGGCGGCATTGGCGGTGAAGTCTTCGCGCGCGGTGAAGGCAAAGGCTGTCTTGCCTGCTTCGTTCCAGATCTTGTCGCGGCGCAGCACGGCGACCTTGCCTTCCGACATATCGCGCGGGCCGACTTCGACGAGGATAGGGGCACCCTTGCGCACCCAGTCCCAGCGCTTGGCAGCGGCCTTGCCGGGCGTCTTGTCGAGCAATACGCGTACGGCCTCGCCCAGCGCCTGCTGGCTCGCCAAAGCAGCCCGCAATTCCTCGCAATAGGCCAGCAGCGCAGCATCGCCATCGTCTTCGCGCAGCATCGGCAGGATCACGATCTGATAGGGCGCAATGGCGGGCGGCACGCGCAGCCCGTCATCGTCGCCATGGGTCATGATCACGCCGCCGATCAGGCGCGTGGAAACACCCCAGCTGGTCGTGTGGCAGAATTGCTGGCTGCCTTCGCGATCCTGATAGCGAATGCCCGCAGCCTCTGCGAAATTGGTGCCGAGGTAGTGGCTGGTGCCGGCCTGCAGGGCCTTGCCATCCTGCATCATGGCCTCGATCGACCAGGTTTCTTCCGCGCCGGGGAAACGCTCGTTCTCAGGCTTCTCTCCCGCGATTACCGGCAGGGCCAGTTCGTCTTCGGCGCAGGCGCGATACATTTCCAGCGCGCGCTTGGTTTCCTCCATCGCGCTTTCGCGGTTTTCATGCGCCGTATGGCCTTCCTGCCAGAGGAATTCGCTGGTGCGCAGGAACATGCGGGTGCGCATTTCCCAGCGCACGACATTGGCCCACTGGTTGGTCAGCAGCGGCAGATCGCGCCAGCTCTGCACCCAGCGCGCCATGGCGTCGCCGATGATCGTTTCCGACGTCGGGCGCACCACCAGCGGTTCTTCGAGCTTCGCTTCCGGATCGGGCACCAGCCCGCCCTTGCCGTCGGCAATCAGGCGATGATGAGTGACGACCGCCATTTCCTTGGCGAAACCTTCCACATGCTCCGCCTCGCGCTCGAAGTTGGAAAGCGGGATGAAGATCGGGAAATAGCAATTCTGCACCCCCGCCGCCTTGATGCGCGTATCCATCAGGCGCTGGATACGTTCCCAGATGCCATAGCCCCACGGCTTGATGACCATGCAGCCGCGCACGCCGGATTCCTCTGCGAGGTCAGCGGCGGAAATGACTTCCTGATACCATTGGGCGAAGTCGTCGGTGCGTTTGACCGACAGGGCATGGCGGATTGCAGACACGTGTGTAGCCTCTGGATTGATGTCGCGCCGCCCTTGCCCCAGCACGCAGCTTTCGACAAGCGCGGCCTGCGCGGTTGTTCGGCGGTAAAACCCGCCCGGCGCCTCCATAGGTACCGGGCCGGATCGGATCAGCTGCCGAGGGAATCCAGCTTCTTCTGGATTTCAGCCATCTGCTTGCGCAGCAGGGCCAGTTCGTCTTCGGTCTTGGCCTGAGGGGCCGCCTCCTGCTCGGCAGCGGCCGAGGCATTGGGCATGAAGGCAGCCGCGGCGGCCTTGAACATGGCCATGTTGGTTTCCGCCATCTTCGCGAAAGTATCGCCGCCCATGGATTGCTTGAACACATCCTGCAGCTTGCGCTGGTTCGCCTGGAAGTTCTCCATTGTGGCTTCCAGATAATGCGGCATCAGGGCTTGCATGGAATTGCCATACATGGAAATCAACTGGCGCAGAAAGCTGATGGGCAGCATCTGCTCGCCGCCGCTGGCTTCCTCCTCCATTATGATCTGAGTCAGGATGGAATGGGTGATGTCAGTGCCCGTCTTTGCGTCGAGCACCTGAAATTCAACGCCTTCACGCGTCATCTTCGCAAGATCGTCAAGCGTGATGTAGCTTGAGGAACTCGTATTATACAGGCGCCGGTTCGCATATTTCTTGATTATTACCGGCTGGTCAGAGCCCCCTGCACTCTTGGCCATCGCATCACTCCCTTTTGCAGTCTTTCCTGCACTTAGCACTTGCAGCAAGTGCGGTGCAACATGATTGCAATAGACTAAATCCGGGCGAAGCGGCGGCCGATCACCGTCAGCAATTCATATTGGGACAGGCCTGTAATTGCTGCTGCTTGAGGCAGGTCATAGGGTACATCGGCCCAATCGCCTTCGTGGACATCCGGCGCGGCCTCCAGATCGACCACGACCATGTCCATCGAGATCTTCCCGAGCAGCGGCAGGCGCACGCCCTTATGCAGCAGGAAGCCTTCATTGCCCCAGCAACGCAGGAAGCCATCTGCATAGCCAAGCGAAGCCACGCCCACGCGCATTTCTCTCTCAGCGGTGAAGATGGCGTTGTAGCCCACGGTGTCGCCCGGCTGGATGGTGCGCGTCTGGAGGATGGCCGCCTGGGGGTAGCCAACCTGACGAATCTGCCCATTGAGCGCGGGGCAAGGAATGCCGCCATATAGAGCAAGGCCGGGACGCGTTAGATCGAAGGCATAACGCCCGCCCAGGCTGATGCCCGCACTATTTGCAAGGCTGCGCCGACGCGACGGGACTTGTGTACAGACCGATGTGAAGCGGGCCAGTTGCACCTCGTTCAATGCGCTGTCTTCATCGGCTGAAGCGAGGTGAGACAGCAGCACGTCGATTTCCAGCGCGCCAATCAAAGGATCGCCCAACTGATCCATCGGCAGACCAAGGCGGTTCATGCCCGTATCGACCATAAGATCGCAGGGCCCTCCCCCGGCATCGATCCATAGCCGAGCCTGACGCAGGCTGTTGATCACCGGTTTCACGCCCGTCGCTTTCGCATAGGCGGCATCTTGCGCCGTCAGCGGGCCGTGCAGCACGGAAACCTGCCCGGCCGGCACATGAGCCAGCACAGCCGCCGCTTCGCACCAATGGGCCACGAAGAAATCCCGAGCGCCCGCCGCTTGCAAAACCGGCACAGCTTCCGCCGTACCCAGGCCATAGGCATCCGCCTTTACCGCAGCACCCGCGCGAGCGCCGCCAGAAAGGCGGTCAAGCACACGCCAGTTCTCGGCCAGTGCATCGCGGTCCAGACGGAGGCGGAGAGCCCTGGGAGGCTCAGGAGGCAGATCAGGCAGTTTCATTTTCCTCGAAGTCACGCGGCGGACCGGACGGGATGCCCCAGATCCCGACGATCAGCGCGATAAATACAAAGCCCCACGTATACCAGAGCCCGGAATAGACATCCCCGGTTCTGGCCACGATATAGCCCGCGATCACGGGCAGGAAACCGCCAAAGTACCCCGCCCCGATGTGATAGGGGATTGACATCGAGCTATAGCGGATACGCGCGGGGAACATTTCGGCCAGTAGCGCAGCGACCGAGCCGTAATTCATGGCGGAAAGGAAGCCGAAGAACAGCAGTACCGCAATGATGCCGATGCTGCGCAGCAGGCCGGGATATTGGACCGAGAAATCATAGCCCGCCGTGCCCAGCGCCTGTTCCAACTGGGTCTTGCGCGCGGCGCCGTCTTCCCAATCAAAGTCGCCGATTGCGATCGGCATATCGCCAGCCCGCAATTCCAGCGCGGGGGACGCCGAAAGTGTATAGGGAACGCCCGCTGCGGTAAGGTCGGAGATCAGCTTGCCGCACTGCGTTTTCTGCGTGTTGGCAAAGGGATCGTAACTGCAATCGGGCCCCGAAACCACGACCGGCGCAGCGCTGGAAGATTCGATCAGACCGGGATTGGAAATTGCCCCCAACGCCCAGAAGGCCGGGAAGATGGTCAACAGGATCAGCGCATTGCCCCAGATGATCGGCTTCTTGCGGCCCACCCTGTCCGACCATTTGCCGACCAGCAGGTAGAAGCTCATGATGATCGGCCCGGCGACCAGAATCAGCGCCTCCACCGTGGTGGAATCCACGCGCATCGGGCCTTTGAGGAAGGACAGGCTGGAGAAATAGGCCGCATAGAAGATCGTAGTCAGGCTGCCGGTAATGCCGAACAGGGCCACGAAAATGCGCTTCTTGTTGCCGGGATAGGTGAAGCTTTCCTTGAAGGGATTAGCCGAAGTCCGGTTCTCGGCCTTCATGGCGCGGAACACCGGGCTCTCATTCAACTTCAACCGCATCCACAGCGAAATCGCGAGCAGCAGCAGCGAAACGAGGAACGGCACGCGCCAGCCCCATTCGGCAAAGGCATCGCCGGGGATCAACAGCCGGCAGGCGAGCACAACGCCCACGCTCAGTACAAAGCCACCCACGACGGCAGCCTGAATGAAGCTGGTGTAATATCCACGCTTTTCCGGCGGGCAATGCTCAGCCACATAGACTGTCGCCCCGCCATATTCCCCGCCCAGCGCCAGGCCCTGCAGGATGCGGAACAGCAGAACGATAAGCGGTGCGGCAATACCGATGGTTTCGGCGGTGGGGATCAGGCCGACGCCGGCCGTTGCAATGCCCATCAGGGTGACGGTTACCAGGAACGTGTATTTGCGGCCAAGGCGATCACCCAGGAAGCCGAACAGCACCGCGCCCAGCGGACGGAAGCCGAAGCCTACCGCAAAACCTGCCCAGACGAGCAGCATCTGCAGCGTTTCATTGTCCGAAGGAAAGAATGCCTTGCCGACGAGCGAGGCGAGCGTGCCATAAATGAAGAAATCGTACCATTCGAACACCGTACCGGCGCTCGAGGCGGCGATGACCATGCGAATTTCCTTCGCGCTGGGTTCGCCAGCCACTGCTTCACTGCCACCCATTGCTGTATCGATTGTCGCCATCGCCCTGCCCCTCATCCGGCCCCCCGCCGGTATTCCGTGCAGGCCCTAGACGCTCGCTCGCTCAGAGGAAAGAGCCGCCAGTGCCGCCTGCCATGGCAACATCATCGCCCCATGCCGCCCGGGAAAAGCGCGCGCAGCCTCAATCGCATCAAGGCCAGGCCAATCCGGCAAAGGCCCTTTGTCCGCCAGCCAATCTTCCATTGACTTGGCCGTCACCTCGATTTCCTCCAGCGTCTTGCCTTTTGCGGCAGCGGCGAAAATCGCGGCGCTTGCCTGTCCGACGGCACAGGCGCGAGCTCGCAGGCCAATCGCATCGATCCGCCCCTGACCGTCGAGCAGAAGCCCCATTGCCAAAGTGCTGCCGCAGCTTCGCGACCGCGCTTCTCCGGTCAAGGGTAGCGTTTCATCCCAAGGATAATCTGCAAGGCGCAAGGTCAATGCGAGAAGGTCCGGCGTATAGAGGCGATCGGCGGAACTCATTTCATCCACCTTCGATTGCCGCGTCTGACGCTTCGATTCCAACCTGTCGGCTTTCGATCATCTGCACCAGAGCGTCAGTCCCCGCGTTTACTGCCGGATAGGTCCGCGCCTGCGTAATCCAATTCGGTCGCCCCTGCACACCCCAGATCTTGTCATAGCCCAGCACAAGTACGCTGAACGCCAGAACGGCAATGATGCCGCCTTTCACCATGCCGAATCCGAACCCAAGGACACGATCCACCGGCCCCAGAAGCGAATTGCGCGAGCTTTCTCCCAAGCGTCCGGCGATCAGCTTCATCCCCGCATAGGGTATCAGCAGCAACAGAGCGAAAGCGAGAACCGCCGCGCCCGACTCGCTATGGATAACAGCCATCAATTGGCTCGTCAGACGAGTGTGCAGGTAATGGATCGCGAAAAGCGAGAGCAGCCAGGATGCGAGGGAAAGCACCTCCTGCACAAAACCGCGCAGGAATCCGCCGACGGCTGCTACCCCGATGATAATCAGGACGATGATATCGAAGCCCGTCATTGCCGCGAGAATTATGCGCTCCCCATCACCCGGTCAACGAGATTGGAGACCCTTTTCAGCGGTTCATAGCGCAGCGCCTTCGGACTGTCGCAGCCATCAGGCCCGAAACCCCGGTCAAAACCAAGCTTAAGGGATTCACGCAGCCGCAGCCCGCCATGGGCGACCGAGCGTACCTCTCCCGCTAGCGATATCTCCCCGAACCACGCACTGCGCGATGGCAAAGGCTTGTCCGCCAGGGCCGAAACCAGCGCTGCCGCCACGGCCATATCGGCAGCAGGATCGGCAAGGCGATATCCGCCGGCGACATTGAGATAGACCTCGCATGAGGAAAAACTCAGTCCGCAGCGCGCCTCCAGCACGGCCAGCAGCATGGCGAGACGGCTCGAATCCCACCCCACCACGGCCCTTCGCGGCGTAGCGCCCGATTGCAGGCGGACGATCAGCGCCTGCACTTCCACCAATACCGGACGCGTTCCCTCCAACGCCGGAAATACTGCGCTGCCAGCCAGCGGTTCCTCATTGCCCGAAAGGAACAGGAGCGAGGGATTGGACACTTCTTCCAGCCCCTGTCCCGCCATTGCGAACACGCCAATCTCGTCCACAGCACCGAAGCGGTTCTTCAAGGCCCGCAGAATACGATATTGATGGCTGCGCTCCCCCTCGAAGCTCATCACCACGTCCACCATATGCTCCAGCACGCGGGGGCCGGCGATCGAGCCATCCTTGGTGACATGCCCCACCAGCACCAGCGCGACATCGTTTTCCTTGGCATAGCGGATCAGTTCGAAGGCGCAGCCGCGCACCTGGCTGACCGTGCCGGGCGCGCCTTCGATCTGATCGGAATGCATGGTCTGGATCGAATCGATCACCAGCAATGCAGGCGGCGCCATTCCGCCCAGGGTGGTGAGAATATCCCGCACCGACGTGACGGAGGCCAGCCGGATCGGAGCGTCGGCCAGGCCCAGGCGCGCGGCCCGCATGCGCACCTGTCCGGCGGCTTCTTCCCCGCTGACATAAACGGCATCGCCGCCATCCCGCGCGATCTGCGCCGCAGCCTGCAGTAACAGGGTCGATTTGCCGATTCCCGGATCGCCCCCCATCAGGATGGCCGAACTCGGCACGAGGCCGCCCCCCAGCGCGCGGTCAAACTCCGCAAGTCCCGTCGCCCGGCGCTTGGGCATTTCCGCCGGAACATCGAGCGCCACGAAATCGACCTTTCGGCCGCCGCTCGAAAGATCGTGCTTCTGGGAAAATACCGTCGCAGGTGCTTCCTCAACCAGCGAGTTCCATTCGCCACAATCGGCGCATTGCCCCTGCCAGCGATGGGTGATGCTTCCGCAAGCCTGACAGACATATCGACGTTTGGGTTTGGCCATGCGCCAGCGATATACAGAACATAAGTGGAACGCAATTGCCTTCCGCGTCCCTTGCCGCCAAACAGGACGCCATGCGCCAGAAGGAACTCCGTATCGCGCTTATCTGCTACGGCGGCGTCAGTCTGGCCGTCTACATGCATGGCGTGACCAAGGAGCTGTGGAAACTCACCCGCGCGAGCCGCGCATTCCATGCAGGCGACACTTCGCTGACCGGCAGCGAGGCGATCTATCTGGAGATGCTGCAGCATTTCGGCGCGCAGCAGGATATCGCACTGCGGATCATGCCGGACATTCTGACTGGCGCCAGCGCGGGGGGAATCAATGCGGTATTTCTCGCCCAGGCCATTCATTCTGGCCAGTCGCTCGAACCGCTGACCGAATTGTGGCTCGATCATGCCGATGTGGATCGCCTGCTCGATCCCGAAGCCCGGCCGTGGACCTGGATCGCGAAATTCTGGGCACCGCCCATTGTCGAATTCCTGCTGAGCCGTCCCGGCAGCGCCGTGAATGAAAGCGTGGCGCCCGAAACTCGGCGGCAGGTGCGCAAGAAACTCGGCCGGTTCGTGCGGTCCCGCTGGTTTGCTCCACCCTTTTCGGGAATCGGATTTTCCGGGCTTATCGCCGATGCGCTCCAGGCTATGGAGCAAGCGCCTGCCGGATCGCCGCTGCTGCCAGCAGGCCATCCGCTGGACCTGTTCGTTACCGCCACGGATTTCGGCGGCTATGTCGAATTGCTGCGGCTGAACAGCCCGCCCATTGTGGAGGAAAGCGAGCACCGCCTGCCCATCGGCTTTTCAGTGCGCATGCCGGCAGAGCCCGGCAAGCCGCTCGCCAATGTGCTGGAATTGACTTTGGCAGCGCGTTCCACGGCCAGCTTCCCCGGGGCTTTCCCGCCGCTCAAGCTCGCCGAAATTGACGAACTTGCCCGCCGCCGCAAGCTGGACTGGCAAAGCCGGGGGCAATTCATCGAACGGGTCATGCCGGGCCATACGCGCCAGCATGATGCCGAAAATGTTTCGTTGATCGATGGCTCCGTCCTGGTGAATGCGCCATTTTCCGAAGCGATGAACGCGCTGCAAGGCCGCCCAGCCCAGCGCGAAGTGGACAGGCGCTTCGTCTATATCGATCCCCGCCCGGACAGGATCGGGCGGCGCGCACGCGAGCGGGGGCAGGATGTCGGCTTCTTCCGCGCAATCGTAGGTTCGATTTCAGCGATTCCGCGTGAGCAGCCCATCCGTGACAATCTCGAACAGATCGCGGCCCTCTCCCGTGAGGCAGAGCAGATGCAGCTTATCGCCGCTTCCCTGCGCCCCGAGGTGGAGCGCACCGTGGATGAGCTGTTCGGGCGCACCTTTTTCATGAACCGTCCGACTCCCAAGCGGCTCGCATCATGGCGCGCAAAGGCGCAGCAGGCCGCGGCGGAACAGGCCGGATATGCGTTCCATTCTTATGCCCAGACGAAGCTGGCAGGCATTGTCGACCGCCTTGGCCAGCTCGTATTCGCCTGTGCTCCTGGCCTGCTATTGCCGGATTCCGCGCCCATTGAGGAAGCATTGCGCAAGGAATTGCGGGAGCGCAGCCTTGTCAGTCTGATCGAGCCCTCAGGCGGCGCCAGCGAGCAAGCGATCGCATTCTTCCGTGAACACGATATCGGCTTTCGCATCCGGCGCCTGCGCCTCCTCGCACGGCGCCTGACGCATGATTGGGAAGACGACCCGGAAGTGACCGAGGCCGCCCGGGATGCTGGAAGAGACGTGGTCTATCGCGCTTTGGCGCTTTATTTCGACCGAGAGGGCCCCACTTTCCCCGGCGAACAGTTCGTCCCGCTTGCAGAGCAGGTTCTGAGCAATCCGGGAGCTGTGCTGGATGAGGTTGCGCGTCTGCGCGACCTGCAGGGGCTGGATATTGTCGTGGAGGCCATGCTGGCAGAAGCGCTGGAGGCCATGCCCAAGCCGCTTCGGCGGCGCATCCTGTTCGCCTATCTGGGTTTCCCCTTTTACGATGTCGCCACGCTGCCTTTGTTGCGCAATGAAGGCTTCACCGAATTCGATCCCATCAAGGTTGACCGCATCTCCCCCGACGATGCTGTCTCCATCCGCGAAGGCGGCACTTTCGCGACATTGCGCGGGGTGGAGTTCTACAATTTCGGGGCCTTTTTCAGCCGCGCCTATCGGGAGAACGATTATTTGTGGGGGCGCCTGCATGGGGCCGAACGCATGGTGGATCTAGCCTGTTCCGCAACCGAGGGCGCCATTGAGGAAAGGCACATCGCCGCCTGGAAGCGCCGGATATTCCTGGCGATCCTTGATGAGGAGGAGCCACGCCTGACCACCGATCCCGCATTGATCCCGACGATCCGTGCCGAAGTGATGGAACGACTGAGGGACCGGAACCCTAGCTACTGAAACGCAGAGCCAGCGCCTCTGCAGCGGCCATCGAGTCCGCCCAGGTAATGTCAAAAGCCTCCTGCTCGCTGAAGAAAGGATCAGCGATAGAATCGCCTTTGCGGCCGGGTACGTTATCCAGCAACAGCTCCAGATGCGCCTTCGGGCTATCCGGTACCATGACGCGCAGCGACTTGAGCACGCCCTGATCCACCGCGAAAATATGCGTAAACCGCATGAAGTCGTCAGGGGTGACGCGGCGAGCGCGGTGGCTCGAAAGATCGGCGCCATGTTTGCGCGCCACGATCAGTGAACGCTCATCGATAGGTTTGCCGATGTGATAGGATGCGGTCGCGGCGGATTCGACGAGGATGTCGAGCCCGTCCCGCTCTGCCACCTGTCGCATGGCCGCTTCAACCAGCGGAGAACGGCAGATATTACCAAGACATACGAAAAGCAGAGCGGGGCGTTCAGTCATGAGGTTTGGATAGCTTCACTCGGTCAGATCATTCCATGCATTTTTCAGGCGATCGAAGAAACCTGCACTTTCGGGACATTCCTCACCGGTCTCGGTTTCCTGGAATTCGCGCAGCAATTCCTTCTGGCGCGCCGAGAGCCTGGTCGGCGTTTCCACCTGGACTTCCACCACCAGATCGCCGCGACCGCGTCCTTGCAGAACCGGCATGCCAGCTCCGCGTTTGCGCAATTGCTTGCCGGACTGGATGCCTGCCGGAATGTCGATCGAATGATCTTCCCCGTCGAGACCCGGAATGCTGACACAGCCACCCAGCGCCGCAGTGGTGAAACTGATCGGCATCCGCGTGAACAGAGTGGTGCCCTCCCGCTCGAATACCGGGTGGCGCGCGACATGGACGAAAATGTAAAGATCGCCCGGAGGCGCTCCATTTGGTCCGGCCTCGCCCCGGCCGGACAGGCGGATGCGCGTGCCATTGTCCACGCCCGGAGGCACCGCCACTTCAAGGCGCTGAAGCCGATCGGTCCGGCCTTCGCCCCGGCAGTGCTTGCAGGGGCTTTCGATCACCTGCCCGCTACCATGGCAGGTCGGACAAGGGCGTTCGATCACGAACAGGCCCTGCTGCGCACGCACCTTGCCGCGGCCACCGCACAGATTGCAGGTTCGCCGCCCGGTGCCCGGTTCGGCGCCAGTGCCATCACAGGGTTCGCAGGAAACCGAAACCTCGACTTCGATTTCCGTATCCTTGCCGTGAAACGCTTCTTCCAGCGTCACCTGCAGGTCATAGCGCAGATCCGCGCCGCGCCGGGGGCGCTGACGCGCTCCTCCGCCAAAACTGCTGCCGAAGATGGTTTCGAAAATATCACCGAGATCGCCGAAATCGGCGCCCGGCCCACCTCCATACCCACCGGCTCCACCCTGCTGGAATGCAGCGTGGCCGAAACGGTCATAGGCCGCGCGCTTCTGCGGGTCCTTCAGACAGTCATAGGCTTCGTTGATAGCCTTAAAGCGCGCTTCAGCTTCGGAATCGCCAGGATTGCGATCCGGATGATATTGCATGGCGAGCCGGCGATAGGCGGTTTTGAGAACTTTCTCATCCGCCGTCCGCTCTACTTCGAGCAGTTCGTAATAATCGATGTCGGTAGACATAGCCCCGTCCCGATAAATCTAGCCGCCGCCGACGCGGAATGCATCAGCGGCGGCCAGCATTTCCATCAGGCCATCAGCCCTTGTTGTCTTCGTCGACTTCCGAGAATTCGGCGTCCACCACTTCCTCGTCACCCGAAGATGCATCCGCAGCGTCCGACGGAGAAGCGGCCGAAGCCTGTTCCTTCTCGTAGATCGCCTGGCCCATCTTCATGGCCACTTCGGTGAGCGCCTGGCTCTTGGCG
>MKUB01000018.1 GCA_001898545.1 Sphingomonadales bacterium 63-6
CCATGTGGTTTTCACCCTGATAGCCATAGCGCACATCGCGCAGGCCGACATTGGCGGCCTGATCCTGCAGCTCGCAATCATTGTTGGCGGAGCAGGTGAGGCAGTCCAGCGGGTGATCGGAGATATAGAGCTCCATCACGCCCTTGCGCAGCTTTTCGAGGCGCGGGGTCTGGGTATGGACCACCATGCCGGGGCCGACCGGCGTGGTACAGCTGGCGGGCGTGCCGCGCGCGCCTTCGATCTCGACGAGGCACAGGCGGCAGGAACCGAACTGGTTGAGGCTGTCGGTCGCGCAGAGTTTGGGGATCGAGCCGCCGCATTCCGCCGCCGCGCGCATCACGGTCGTGCCCGCAGGCACGGTGACTTCGCGGCCGTCGATCGTCAGGGTTACCTGCTGGTCGGACTTGACTTCGGGGGTGCCGAAATCGGCTTGGCGTTCATATCCCATTGCGCTTCTCCGCTGCGGCAAGATCCGCAGGTGTATTGATATTAGCAGGCTTTGCGCCGCTTTTCACGTTGATCGCGCCGATTGCCTCGGCGAATTCTCTCATTGAATGCTTACTATCGCTGGCCAGAATGGTTTCCACCGCAGCAGCCGCATTCGCCGGCCAGTGCCCGATGACCGGCTGATCGCCCAGATAACAGGGCGGGCGGGCCAGCAGTTCGGGCAGGTCGGCCGGAAGGTCGAAACTGTCCACGCTGCAGGTCATCACGCTGTCGAACCCGTTTTCATTCGCATGGCGCAGCCCGGCGGCCACTCCGCCCAACGGGCCCATGCCGGGTGCAGGCCAGTCCGGAATGCAGCGCGTCGCGCCGGTTTCCGGGCCACTTTCACGCCCGGCGATCACCACAGTGTCGCACCAGGCGCCAAGCGCACCGACAGAGCGGCTGAGCAGTGAACGCCCGCCCAGCATGGCGAGCGCCTTGTCACTGCCGAAGCGGCTTGATTGTCCGCCAGCCAAGACCACTCCGAGGATCACTCCAGCCCAACTCCCGAGCGGGTCCGCAGAACCGCCGATTCCGTGCACTTATCGCTTGTAAGTTCTACCTACAAACCGCCTTTGGGGCAAACATGCTTTTCCATATCGTGAAAAACGGCTGTTTTTTCGGATATGCGAAGCTCACTTGCCCCGGAAATCTTCCGGCCAGTTCTTCAGCGCACTCATCACCGGATAGGGAGTAAAGCCGCCCAGAGCACAGAGCGAGCCGAACTTCATCGTCTCGCACAGATCTTCCAGCAGCTTGATCTCGTCTTCCTGGCTGCGACCCTTCTTGGGCATATTGTGCATCTGCGGCGCCAGCTCGACGCCTTCCAACACGCGGCCACCGGCACGGATGCGGTCGATCAATTCCACGCCGCGCGTAGAGCCGATGCGGCAAGGGGTGCATTTGCCGCAGCTTTCGACAGCGCAGAACTCCATCGCGAAGCGCGCCATCGCGCCCATATCCGCCGTATCGTCGAACACAGTGATCCCGGCATGGCCGATCAGCGCGTCGAGCCCGGTATAGGCTTCGTAATCGAAAGGCACTTCAAACTGGTCGGGATGGATATAGGCACCCAGCGGCCCGCCCACCTGCACGCCCTTGACCGGGCGGCCCGAAGCCGTGCCGCCGCCAATGTCATAGACCAGTTCATTCAGCGTGATGCCGAAAGCGGTTTCGTATAGCCCGCCATATTTGATGTTGCCGGCCAGCTGGATGGGCATGGTGCCCTTGGAACGGTCGATGCCGAGGCTCTGATAATGCTCGGCGCCGCCTTCGGCCAGGATGTGGTGCACGGCGCACAGGGTCAGCACATTGTTGACTACGGTTGGCTTGCCGAACAGGCCCTGCAATGCGGGCAGCGGCGGCTTGGCGCGCACTTCGCCGCGCTTGCCTTCAAGGCTGTTCAGCAGCGAGGTTTCCTCACCGCAGACATAGGCCCCGGCACCGGCGCGAATCTCGCATTCGAACGGCGCGATGATGTGGGCGCACAGGTTCACGGCCTTGCGCAGCTTGTCGATCGCGTCGGGATATTCGCTGCGGATGTAGATGTAGCCCTTGGTGGCGCCAACGGCTTCACCGGCAATCGCCATACCCTCGATCAGGGCGAAGGGATCGCCTTCCATCATCATGCGGTCGGCAAAGGTGCCCGAATCGCCTTCGTCCGCATTGCAGACGATATATTTCTGGTCAGCCACCGCGCCGGCCACGGTCTTCCACTTGATCGCAGCGGGGAAGCCCGCACCGCCACGGCCGCGCAGGCCGGAATGGAGCAGCTCGGCGATGATCTGTTCGGACCCGATCTGGCGGGCGCGCTTCAGGCCGACCCAGCCATCGTGCTGTTCGTAATCCTCAAGGCTCAGCGGGCGCGACTTGCCCGCGCGGGCAAAGGTCAGGCGCTGCTGGCTGGCGATGAAGGGATGCTGGGCGATCACGCCGATACCCTTGTCGCTCGTCCCGTCGAGGATCGCGGCGACATCGTCCACCGTGGCGGGGCCGAAACCCTTGCCATCGACTTCCACCAGCGGCTCCAGCCACTGCATGCCCCAGCTGGAAGTGCGTTCCACCGTGGCGCCGGCCTTGGCGAAGGCGGCGGCTACTTCATCGGCGCCGCAGGCGCGCGCGAGTGCGTCATCGGAGATGCGGATGATAGTCATGCGTTTTCAATCAGCTTGTTGAGCGCCGCACCGTCGAGCCGGGCATGGAGCTTGTCGCCCACACGGGCATTGGGGCCGCTGCTGCACAGGCCCAGGCAATAGACGTCGGCCAGCTTCACCCGCTCGCCCGCGGCCTTGACCGCACCTTCCATCAGCGCTTCCACGCCGCGTGCCTTGCAGCTTTCCGCACGGCAGATCTGCACCACGGGGCGCGAATCGGCCTTCGTGTGGAAGTCGTGATAGAAACTGACCACGCCATGCACATCGGCACGGCTGAGATTGAGGGCGAGAGCGATGGCACGCTCGGCCTCCTCGTCCACGCAGCCGAATTCCTCCTGCACATCGTGCAGGATCGGCAGCAGGGGGCCTTCGCGGCCCTGATGGTCGGTGATGATTTCGGAAAGGCGTTGTTCGCGGCTCATGCTTTCAGTCTTTCAGCGTGCCAGGCGACATGTTCGGCCATGAAGGTCGAGATGAAATAATAGGAGTGGTCATACCCCTCCTGCATGCGGATGGCGGCGCGCATATCGACGTTTCGGCAGACATGGTCAAGCAAGTGAGTCTTGAGCTGCCCTTCGAGGAAATTGTCGGTCGTGCCCTGGTCCACCAGAAGATCGGGCAAACGGGCCCCATCCTCGATCAGCGCGACTGCGTCATATTCCCGCCATTTCGCACGGTCCGCGCCGATATAGCCAGTCAGGGCCTTTTCGCCCCAGGGGCAGTTCAGCGGGCTGACGATGGGGGAGAACGCGCTGGTTGAGCGGAAACGTCCGGGATTGCGCAGGGAGATAGTCAACGCGCCATGCCCCCCCATGGAATGGCCGGTGATTCCCTGCCGCTCCATATCCGCCGGGAAATTGGCGGCGAGGATTTCGGGCAATTCCTGCTCGATATAGGAGCGCATGCGGAAATTCGCAGCCCACGGCTCCTGCGTCGCATCGACATAGAAGCCCGCACCCTTGCCGAAATCATAGCCTTCATCGTCAGGCACATCGTCTCCGCGCGGCGATGTATCGGGCGCGACGAAGATGATGCCATGCTCCGCGCAGGCCGCGCGGAACTCGCCCTTTTCGGTGACATTGGCATGGGTACAGGTGAGGCCGGAAAGATACCACAGTACCGGCAGCTTCGCGCCCGGCGCATGGTCGGGCACGAAGACCGAGAAGGTCATCGGCGTGCCCGTGACGGCGGAAGCATGCGTATAGACACCCTGCGTTCCGCCGTGGCTTTTGCAGGTGCTTACGGTTTCGATGGTCATTTCACTTCCCGATAGAGCGCGCACAGCTTGTTGCCGTCCGGATCGCGCAGATAAGCGAGATAAAGGCGGCCATTGGCGCTGTCGCGCCAGCCCGGCGGGTCTTCCACGGCACTGCCGCCCGCCGCAACGCCCGCCTCATGCCAGGCATCGGCCTGAGCGGGCGTGTCCATGGCCAGGCCGATCGTCCCGCCATTGGCATGGGTAGCGGCCTCCCCATCGATCGGGCGAGTCACCAGGAAGATCGAACCCTTGTGAATATAGACAAGGCGACCCTTGGGATCGACGAAGGCGGGGTTGCCGCCACAGGCCGTGAACAGGGCGTCGTAAAACACCTTCGAGCGGGCAATATCGTTACTGCCCACCGACAAATGGCTGAACATGGCGGAACCCTTCCTTCGTGCGGAACCGGTGCTTAGCGTTCGCCGGTGTTCGGCGTGTAGGCGCAGATCTTGTGGCCGTCGGGATCGCGCAGAT
>MKUB01000019.1 GCA_001898545.1 Sphingomonadales bacterium 63-6
CTGCCCGCCAGCGGCCTGAAGGCGAAACGCGGGGCCTCCCGCCAGCCATAGTGATCGTGGACGATTGGCGCGACGCTGGAGGAATAGGCATAACCCTGCTTCGCCAGTTCCTCGTGAGCCCAGGGCGTGCGGGCATCGATGGAAAAGCTGGGGGCGCGATAGCCGGTAACCGCTACACCGCCTGCATCCTCGATTTCCTGCTGCGCGCGGCGGATATCCTCGGTAAAGCTGGCGCGATCAAGCGTATGGACGCGGGCATGATCCCAGCCATGGCTGGCCAGTTCATGCCCCCGCTCGGCAATCCGGCGCATCAATGCGCGGTTGCGCTGCGCGACCCAGCCCAGCGTGAAGAAGGTGGCCTTCACACCCGCCGCATCGAACATATCGAGGATTTGTTCCACATTGCGTTCGACGCGCGCGGCAAGGCCATCCCAGTCGTCCCGCCCGATGACATGCTCAAACGCGCCGACCTGGAACCAGTCTTCCACATCGACGGACATGCCGTTGACCGGATCGCCGCCCGCAGGATGCGGGAAGAGCGCTTCCTCGCTCACGCCCCCATCCTCAGGCCGCGATTTGCGAAGGGTCGTTCTCGATCCACTCGATCAGCATGGTCAGAGTGTGGCGCATTGTGCGTTCCTGCTCGATCAGCCGGGCTTCCAGCTGTGCCACACGTTCACGCAGCGCCTCGATCTCTGGAGTGGCCGCCTCGGTCTGCGCATCGCCCCGGGAATAGGACAATTCAACCACGGCCTGCTGCAATTCAGCGATCTGACTGTCACGCTGCGCCAGCGCGCGGCGCAGGTCTTCGGCCCGGATTCCTGCCGGCGGAGCGGCGGGCTGCGGGCTGGTGACGGCTTCGGCGGCGGCGGCCTGCTCCACCTGAGCGGGCGTGCGCGCCTTCACTACCGGAGCGGCAGCCGGGAAGGCATTGTCGCCATCCATTTCGGCCAGCACCGCGTGCAGCATGGCCGCATCGATGCGCGAGCGTTGCTCCACCGCGCCCAGCAGCATCAAGCGATTGGCGATCTGGTTGATCCGGCGCGGAATGCCGCCCGATGCTTCGTAAAGCTCGGCGAAAACGCGCTGGTCGAAAGAGGGATTGGAACCCTCCCATCCGACATGCTTCAGGCGATGGACCACGTAAGGTTCGATTTCCGCCGCATCCATCGGTTCCAGATGGTGGGCCGCGATCACGCGCTGGCGCAATTGCTCCAGCCCGCCTTCGGATTGCAGCATGGCGCGGAATTCCGGCTGGCCGAGCAACAGGGTTTGCAGCAGCGGGTGCGAGCCGAGCTGGAAGTTCGACAGCATGCGCAGTTCTTCCAGCGCGGCGACCGAGAGATTCTGCGATTCATCGACGATCAGCAGGCAGCGGCGGCCCGCGCGCGCTTCCTCATGCAGGAAGCCCTCAATCGAGCCGAGGGCGCTGGCCTTGTCGTGCCCGGTAATGTCCAGGCCGAAGCTCTGTGCTACCACATGGACGATTTCCTCATCGTCCAGCTTGCTGGTCACGACCTGTCCGACAGTCAGCTGCGCCGGATCGATCGAGGCCACGAGATGCGCCACAAGAGTGGACTTGCCCGCCCCTACCTCACCCGTGATGACGATGAAACCTTCCCCCTGCGCCAGGCCATAGCGCAGATAGGACAGCGCCTTGCGGTGCGTCCCGCTGGGGAAATAGAAGGCCGGATCCGGCGTCAGCTGGAACGGTTTTCCCGTGAGCCCGTAAAAATCGTCGAACATTATCCCTACCTCCGGGCCCAGGCCGAATAGTTTAGAACGAATATCGCATACCAAGCAGCGCCGCGGCAGACAAAGTGTCGTCCAAGGTGCTACTGGCGCGATTCACGCCATCGATACTGACGGCAGCCGTTGCCGAAAGATGCTGCGTGATGGAACGATAATAAGCGGCCGAGGCGCCAAAACCGGTCGAACCGCCCGCCAGTTCGAAATCGCTGTCGAACCAGCTGGCATAGATATTGGTCGAAACGCTGGAACTGTCACCCAGACGGCCATTGAGATAGGCCGCGAGCCAGACGGTTTCATCGGCCTTGCCATTCACATCGGCCAGAACCGTGTTGTCGGCCGCGATGAACTTGCGATTGTCATATCCGGCCCCGATACCCGCCTGCCAGCGGCCGAACCGCTTGGCATAAGTGGCCGCCACGCCGCGCGAGCGGAAGGTGGAGGATCGCACGGCGCTGAGCACGCTGCCAAGGCAGGCGCCCTTGTCGAGACTGTCGACACAGCCGGTAATGTCGCCCGAGATCGGATTGCGGAGCGCCTCGAACTCGGTCGGCAGATTGGCCAGCGCATTGTTCAGCTGGCCGCCGAAGCCAGAAACCGTGTCATAGACACCGACGTTGAAGCTGGAACGCGAGCTGGGCTGGTAGGACAGCGAACCGTAATAGCTCATCGAGCCATAGCGGCGCCCCACATGCGCCTCCAGCGAAGTGCGCCTGCTCGGGCGCCAGAGCACGCCCGCGTCCCAGATCAACCCGTCGGTCTGATAGGCGATCTGGCGCGGGGAGGATTTGTCGGTGACATAGCGGCCATCGGCGCCCACCACGGGCTTGCCCTGCCCATCCAGCACGGCATCGCGCGAGGAAATCTTCACATCTTCATAGCCGACACCGCCAATCAGCGCCAAGGAGGGGCTGACCGGCACGGTCACATCGGCACGGATATGACGGTCATCCACCCGCTGATCGAGATTGTTGATGTCTTCGCGGTACCATCCGGCACCCACGCCGACACCCACCGGCAGCAGGGTATTGGGGCGTGCGCCGACGCGAAGCTGGGCGTTCTGCACCACGCTTTCGTCGAACACATCCACCGGTTCCGCACCCGGCGCGGTCACCAGCGCATCGGGTTCCTCAACCTTGGTGTATCCGATGCGGTAATGCCCCTCGACTTCCAGATCGCCCATGCCCGTATGGAGCGAAGGCCCGGCATAGACGCCGTAGATATTGGTCTTGCCCGCATTATCCACGATGGGGCTGAGGATGGAGGCGCCATTGCCCTCCACTCGCGTGCGCGCCGCGATGCCGCCTGCTTCCAGCGTCAGGGTCTGCGGAATGAGGCCGACCCCCACGCGGGCAATGCCGCTGATGAGATCGCCATCGGGGGAATCCTTTTCCCACCCGATGCGCCGTTCATAACGCAGCGAGATCGCGCCTGCCGTATTGCGCCCGCTCACCTGGGCATCCACGCCCGCGGCAATGCGCGAATAGGTCACGACATCATTGCCGGGCGAAAGCTCCGCCGTGAGGACCTGCGCGGCCTCGATATAGGGGGTAACAGTAACCTGACGAGGGCGCTTCTCGCCCTCTTCCGCATGGGCGGCAAGAGGCAGCGCGGCGCAGCCAAGGGCGATCGCGAGGGAGGAGAGGCGGCGGGCCATCTTACGCTCCATATCCGTAATAGGAGCCAAAGCGCCGGCCGCTGGGGCTGAAGCGCGCATCGTTGAGCAACAGCTTGATGTCCTCGCAATGAGACAGCAGATGCAGCGCATCCTCGATGGAACGCTGCCCCGTGGAATCCGCGCGGACGATCAGAACCGCCTGCTGGACATATTTGGCGATTTCAGCGGCAGGCGACGCCGCCAGAACCGGCGGAGAATCGAAAATGACCATGCGATTGGGCGCGCCCTGCGTCAGCCGGTCGAGCAATTCGGCGGTCTTGCCGGAAGCGAGATATTCGCTGTCGCGCGTGGTCTGGTTGCCTGCCGGCAGCACCCACAGGCCGGGAATATCCGTGCCCAGCACGCAATCCTCCACCTTGATGGAAGGATCGGCCAGCGCATCCATCAGCCCCGGTCCGCCCGGCAGCCCCAGCACCGACAGGATGGAGGGCTTGGCGAAATCCGCATCGACCAGCAGCACTTCGCTATCGCGCTCCGCCGCCATGGCCAGCGCCAGATTGGTGGCGCAGAAAGTCTTGCCTTCGCCCGGCAGGGGGGAACAAACCAGCACGCGCTGCGCCCTGCCGCCCACGCCCCGCGCCTGGGCATCGCGCGCGGATTGCAGCAGCTCGCGCTTCACGATCCGAAATTCCTCAAGCAAGGTTGAGACTGCGCCTTCCGGCTCGATCAGGCCCTGTTCGCGCAGATGAGCGCGATCGATTGTGTGCTCCACCTGCGAAAAATTCACCGGCTCTGCGGGGGGGACATGCACGGCAGCAGGTTGAGCCTCTGCCTGCGAGACGGCGGGAGCTTCGGGTGCAGAGACTGCCTGCTCGGCGACCTTCTGGACCGGCGGGATCACCGGCGCGCCAAGCGGCACCGGGCGCGCATCCGGGGCCGGAGGCGTCCGGCGTTTCACGC
>MKUB01000020.1 GCA_001898545.1 Sphingomonadales bacterium 63-6
GACTGGTGGCCTATGTGCCCATGCCCGCGCTGGCCGCCATCCTGCTGATCGTGGCCTGGGGCATGAGCGAGGTGGAACGCTTCCGCATGCTGCTGCGCATGGATGTGGGGGAACGCACCCTGCTGTTGCTCACGTTCGGCCTGACCGTGCTGGTGGACCTGACCGTGGCGATAGGCGTGGGCGTGACGCTTGCCTCGCTGCTGTTCATGGCGCGCATGGCCAATGCCACCGGCGTTCTGGCCGAGGATCAGAGCGTGGAAGACCCGGGCCAGCGCGCCACCCTGCCGCCGGGCGTGGAAGTGTTCCGCATTGCCGGGCCGATGTTCTTCGGCGTGGCGGGGGAGATGCTGGATACGCTGACCCGCATCGGCCAGGTGCCGCGCGCGGTGATCCTGCGGCTGGACCGGGCGCCCTATATGGATTCCTCCGGCCTTGGCGTGCTGGAAACCTTCGTCCGCCAGGCGAAGGAGCGGGGCACCCGCGTGATCCTGTGCGACATGCGCCCGCAGGTCTGGGAAACGCTGGCCAAGGCCCAGCCGCGCTTTGCCGGGGCCGAACGGGTGAAATCGCTCGACGCGGCGATTGCGCGCATCGCCCGCAGCCCCGCCGACTGACCGCCTTTCGCCCATTCCCTTCGCTCACGACGCATTCTGCTGCGCCCCGCTTCAAGCGGGCGGCGGGCCCCTGTGGCAGAACCTCGCCCGGATAGAAAATGGGAGAGGCGCCGTGGCCAGCAAATATGAGCAGGAAGTCTATGATTGCATGAATCCCACGCTCGATCTGATCGAGCGGACGGACAAGCCGCTGCACCGCGCCATCCTGCTCAATTATTGCCGCCATGTGCATCTGGAAGGCGCGGCGATGTTCAAGGAAATCACCGCCGATGACATGATGGCGGACGACCCCGTCTATCACGTCTGCTGGGGCGATAATCCCGTGCAGGTCCACGGCAAGCAGGGCGTCTATGATTTCTATTCGGCCATCGGCGACATCGTGCTGTGGAACAGCGGCGACAAGGTGGCCGTGGCCGATTGGGGCATTGCCGACGAAATGTGGTTCCACCAGATGTCCACCGGGGCGGAACTGGCCAAGATCGGCATCAAGGCGGACAAGGAGGACGGGCTCTATCTCGTTTCCAGTCGGCAGGCCTTCATCTGGCCCTATAATGAGCGCGCGCTGCTGACGGGCGAGCATCTCTATGAGGACAAGTCCACTCTCACCATCGAGGAAATCGACCCGGCCGAATATATGACGCCGGAGCGTGTGCGCGAGATTCACCGCGAATGCCTGGTCGATCTGGAGGCGCGCTTCGGCCCGGATTACTGGGTCTATCGCGGCTGACCCAAAAGGCAGCTTGGCAATCCCCCCGCTCCATTCCATGATGAGGAAAATCCGCATGAGTGGAAGGAGTTGGGGGATGCGTTTTACCGGATTGAACGGCGTGGGCCTGGCCGCCGCCGCATTGTGCCTGGCCGCTGCCGCACCGGCGCAGGCCGAATGGGTGGCAAGCTGGGCAGCCGCTCCGCATGCGCCGCTGGGCACGCAGGGGCCCATGGCCGCCGCATCCTATGACAATGTAACGCTGAGCCAGATTTTGCGCCTGAGCGAGGGCGGCACCAGCGTGCGTGTGCGCTTTACCAACCGCTATGGCGCGGCCCCGCTGGAAATCGGCGCGGCGCGGATCGTGCGGATCGACGATGCGGGCAAGGAAGTGCCCGGTACCTCGCGCATGCTGACTTTCGGCGGGGAAGCGGGCGCGGTGATCCCGCGCGGCGCGCCCTTTGCCAGCGATGCAGTGAAGCTGGACCTGCCCGATCTGGCGCGGGTGAAAGTGGAATTCTACCTGCCCAAGCCGACCGGCCCCTGCACCTGCCATCTCACCGGCATGGACGAGCTGGCCGTCTCCCCGCCGGGCAATCATGTGGGCAAGGCGTTCCAGCCTGCCTCCAAGGCGCAGTTCCGCGCTTTCCTGAGCGTGGTGGAAGTGGATTCGCCGCGCGCCAAGGGCACTATCGTGGCCTTTGGCGATTCGATCACCGACGGGGTGGGCTCTACCCCCGGCGCCAATCGCCGCTGGCCCGATATCCTCGCCGACCGCCTTCAGGCAGCAGGCAAGAACTGGGCCGTGGCCAATGCGGCAATCAGCGGCAATCGCATCCTCAGCCCCGGCATGGGCGAAGCGGCGCTCGCCCGGTTCGACGAGGATGTGCTGAGCCTGCCCAATGTGAAATATCTGATCCTGTTCGAAGGGGTGAACGACATCGGCAACCGCTTCGGCAATCGCGGCGGGCCGCAGATGCCGGGGCTGGACCAGCCGCAGATCACGGTCGAACAGATGATCGCCGGATATAAGCAGATCGTGGAGCGTGCCCATCAGAAGGGCATCAAGGTAATCGCATCGCCCATCGGGCCCTACAAGGGCGCCAGCTATTGGACCGAAGAGGGGGAGGCTGCGCGCGAGAAGATCAACCAGTGGATTCTCACCGGCGGGGCGTTCGACGGCATCGTGCGGTTCGACACTGCCTTTGCCGACCCGGCCGATCCGCAGAAGATGCGCGATGGCTATCACATGGGCGATCATCTGCATGGCAGCGACGCCGGGCTGAAAGCCGTGGGCGAGTCCATCGATCTGAAATTGTTCGACAAAGATTGAGGGCGGAGCCTGCCGGAAGGAGCGCGCACCAAAAAGGCCGTACTCCTTTCGGCGCATGCTTAGCTTGAGGTTAACTTCTCAAGCCTAGCGCGCGCCTTGATGGCGCCAAATTATTTGACTCGGATACTCGCATGGCTTGCGATGCTCGTGGCGCTGAGCTGCGCAGGGGCCTACGCAGGGCCAGCCCACGCGCAGGAGGATCTGCCGGGCGCGATCAAGCCCGCCTGCCATGCCTTCAGCCCGATCGACACGACCTATGAGGAACTTGCCGCCGATCACGCGGCCTGGACCTGTAATTCCACGCATTGGAAAGACCCGCAGCCCGCCGGCTGGCTGCGTTTCGACGCAAACGAATGGCGCGGCAAGGGGCTGCCGGTGATGCTGGTCACGCGGGTGACCAAGTTCGACCGGCTGAGCATCTTTGCGGTGCGCCACGACGGCACCACGCAGGCGCTGGGCCTTTCGCCCGATGAGGTGACGCCGCGCGCGGGGCGCGCGGTCTTTTCCGCGCCGCTTCCCCCGGTCAATAATGATACGGTGGCAGTGGTGGTGCGGGTCGAGCGGCCATGGAACGCGGCAGTGCTTTCCGATGCGCGGCTTTCCACCGATCCGGCGGCAGGCGACTGGCCCGTCACCGGGCTGGTGATGCTGGGCATATTGGCCGGGATGCTGTTTGCCCCCCTGATCTTCGACCTCGCGCTCTATGCCGTGCTGCGCCAGCGCTTCGTGCTGTGGCATGCGACGCTGGTAATGGCGATGATGGGCTATGTGATCAGCTTTACCGGCCTGATCGTCCTGTTCGCCGATCTGGATGTCGTCACCCTGGCCAAGATCAATGGCTTCACCCTGGCGCTGATGGTTGCGCTGGCGGGATTCTTCCTGGCCGACTTCGTGGAAGAGGACGCACTGACCTTGCGTATGCGCAAGGCCCTGCGCCTTGCCAGCCTGATTGCGCTGCTGGTACCGGGCGTCGTCACGCTGCACCCCCCTTTCCTCGATTATCGCTGGCATCAGCTGTATTTCCTCGGCTTCCTGCCCGCGCTGGCGATCTATATTGTCGCCATGGTGGAGGCCCTGCGCCGCGACAGCCGGGCAGTGAAGTTCATCTTCGCGGCATGGTCCCCCATTCTGCTGCTGGGCGGGGAGCGGATCGTGCGGGGGCTGGGCTTTTACGGCGCGCCTTCGCTGATCGACGAATTGCTCTATGTCGCGCTGGTACTCGAAGTGGTGATTTCGGCCATGGGCGTGGCCGACCGCATGATGAGCCTGCGCGAACAGCGCGACAATGCGCGCACCCGCGCTCAGGTTCTGGAAACCCTGGCAGAACACGATCCGCTGACCGGCCTGCTCAACCGCCGCGCCATCGAGCCGCGCTTTCCCGAATTGTGCGAGGAAGGCTTCAGCACCTATGCCCTGCTGGACCTCGATCATTTCAAGGCCATCAACGACCGTTATGGCCATGCCGTGGGGGACGAAGTGCTGCGCGCCGTGGCGCGTGGGCTTTCGCCGGATGAGGATACGCTGGTGATGCGGCTGGGGGGCGAGGAATTCCTGATCCTGCTGCGCGGCCCCCATGCCCGCGCCCGCGCCGAACAACGCCGTCAGATGCTGCCGCGCCATATCGCCCAGGAGGTTCCGGGGCTGGACCGGCTTGTCACCGCCAGCATGGGGCTGGTGGAAGGGCCGCCTGCCGCGATGGGCGCAAGCTCCTTCAAGGAACTCTATTCGCGCGCCGACAAGCTGCTTTATGAAGCCAAGCAGGCGGGCCGCAACCGCACTATCGGCGAAAAGCTGACCCTGTTCACGGCCCATGACAAGGAACGCCGCAGCACTGAAAGGCGCAAGCAGGACAGGCGCAGCAGCGCACGCGCCAAGCCGGGGCGCAGCGAAAGCGCCTGACCCGGTAGGTTCAGGCCGCGATCATTCTTGCATGAAGGGGGCGGAAATCTCCGGCGTGATGCGCTGGGGGCGGCCGGTCGCCTTGTCGATCATCGCCCAGGTCGAACGCACCTGCACGATGGGCTTGCCCGCCGCATTGGTGAAATCGACGCAGCGCAGGAAACGCGCACCCTGCGGCGGGTCGGGAATGAAAGTGCGCGCCGTCACTTCCTCCCCCTCCACGATATTGCCGCGATAATCGATCTCGTGCCGGGTCACGAACCAGACATAGCGCGCCTGATGTTCCGCCGGGGCGACCGCTTCCCAATGGAGGCCGGCGATCTCCTGCACCCATTGCAGCCAGACCATATTGTTCACATGGCCATTGAAATCGATGTGTTCCGGCCCGGCGGTGAAGGTCAGAGTGAAGGAGTTGCTCATATGATCTTGCCCCCTCCTCTTTATAGGAGGGGGTTGGGGGTGGTGAAGGCAAAATCGCACCACCCCACTGCGACTAGCCTCTCCTGCGGATCGGCAAGTCTCGCTGCCCCTCCTCTGAAGAGGAGGGGAGGAGGAAACGTCACTTCACCAGTCCCAATTGCCACAGGATGAAGGCGAATTCCTCCGCGGTTTCCTTCAGGCTCTCGAACCGGCCGGACTTGCCGCCATGGCCCGCGCCCATATTTGTCTTGAGGATCAGCTCGTTGGAATCGGTCTTCAACTCGCGCAGTTTGGCCACCCATTTCGCCGGTTCCCAATAGGTCACACGCGGATCGTTGAGGCCTGCCGTTACCATCATCGGCGGATAGGGCTGGGCCTTCACCTGATCGTAGGGGGAATAGGAGCGGATGAGCTCGAAGGCGGCCTTGTCCTCTATCGGGTTGCCCCATTCGGGCCATTCGCCCGGCGTCAGCGGCAGGGAGGCGTCGAGCATGGTCGCCAGCACATCCACGAAGGGTACATGGGCCACCACCGCGCCCCACAGGCCGGGGTCCGAATTGACCACCGCGCCCATCAGTTCCCCGCCCGCAGAGCCGCCGGAAATGCTGATCCGCCCAGCCTCGGTAAAGCCGCGCGCGATCAGGCCCTGGGCCACATCGACGAAATCGTTGAAGGTGTTGGTCCGCCGTTCCAGCTTCCCCGCCTTGTACCAGGCGCGCCCCAGATCGTCCCCGCCGCGAATATGGGCGATGGCATAGGCAAAGCCGCGATCCACCAGGCTGAGGCGCGTGGTGGAAAAGCCGGGCTCAATCGAGAGGCCATAGGCGCCATAGCCATAGAGATGCAGCGGTCCGGGCGAGACGCGATCCTTGCGATAGACCACGCTGACCGGAATTGCCGTGCCATCGCGCGCGGTAATTTCCAGCCGCTCGGTCGCATAGAGCGTGGCATCGTAACCCGAGGGGATTTCCTGCACCTTGAGCAGGTCCATGCTGCGATCCGCCACGGAATAATCATAGACCGAGCGCGGGCTGACCATGCTTTCATAGGAAAGCCGCAGTGTGTCCATCGCCCATTCGGGATTGTCGCCCAGCCCGGCGACATAGCTCGCCTCGGGGAAAGTGATCGGCTCTATCCGGGCGGGATCGTCGTAATAGCGCACTTCCACCTGATCGAGCCCGGCGCGGCGGCCTTCGATCACGTAGAAATCGCGGAACAGATCCACCCCGGTCAGGTAGAAATCGTCGGACCCTTCGATCAGCGTTGTCCAATTGCCCGGATCGCTGAGCGGTGCGGTGGCGAGGCGAAAATTCTCATGCGTGTCGTTGGTGTGGATGAACAAAGTGCCGTCCCGCTCGTCCACATCATATTCGACGCCCACCTGCCGCGCCTTGACCAGGATCGGCGTGGCCAGCGGATCGTCCGCCGGGATCAGCCGGGCCTCGCTCGTCTCATGGTCGCCCGCTGAAATGATCACCCATTTCTCATTGGCGGACAGGCCGGAGCCGACGCGGAAGCCTTCGTCATCCTCGTGATACAGCTCCACATCCTGTTCCAGCGACTGGCCCAGCCAGTGCAGGCGGACATTGTCCGTGCGCCATTGTTCGTTCGCCAGCGAATAGATCAGGCCCTTGTCGCCCGCGACCCACACCAGCGAGGAGAGCGTGCCGGGGATCGTGTCGGGCAGCAATTCGCCCGTCGCCAGATCCTTGATCCGCACGGTGAAGCGTTCCGAGCCATTATCGTCCACCGCATAGGCCAGCATCATGCCGTTCTGGCTGACCGAGAGCGCGCCGAGGCGGAAATAGTCCAGATCGCCCGCCAGCGCGACTTCATCCAGGATCAGCTCGTCCGCGCTACCGTCGTCGGGCGCGCCGACGGGGCGGCGCCACCATTTCTTATATTCGGCCCCTTCCTCGAACTCGATCCAGTAGAGCCAGTTGCCGTCCTTCTGCGGCACGGACTTGTCCGCTTCCTTGATGCGGGCGCGCATTTCGGTGAACAGGCTGTCGATCAGCGGCTGGTGCGGCTTCATCCGCGCTTCGAACCACGCATTCTCCGCCTCCAGATGGGCGAGCACTTCCTTGTCCGTCACTTCGGGGTAACCCGGATCACGCAGCCAGGCGTAGTGGTCAGCCACGGTGATGCCGTGATGCGTGACGGAGTGGGGCTTCTTTGCCGCGAGAGGGGCAGTGACGGGCGTTGCGGGTGTGGTATCGGCCATGATCCCGCCCTATGTTGGTGCGGAAAGGACCGCAAGCAATGCTGATGCAAACACATGAAGCCCGTCTCACCGCCCTGAGGAAGGAACTCGCCTCACGCGGGCTCGATGGCTTCGTGGTGCCGATCAGCGATGAGCATATGAGCGAATATGTCGGCGCCTATGCCCAGAGGCTGGAATGGTTGACCGGCTTCGGCGGTTCGGCGGGCACGGCGGTAGTCCTCAATGACAAGGCGGCGATCTTCGTCGATGGCCGCTATACGCTGCAAGTGCGCGATCAGGTGGATGGCGCCCATTGGGATTATCAGGGCGTGCCCGAAACCAGCCCCGCCAAATGGCTGGGGGATCATGCGCCGGACGGGGCCGTGATCGGCTACGACGCCTGGCTCCATTCCAAGGGCTGGGCCGAGGCTGTGGCCCGCGCGCTCGCCGCAAGGGGCGGCAGGCTGGTCGCGGTTGAGAGCAATCCGGTGGACGCCGTGTGGCAGGACCAGCCCGAACCTTCGCTTGCCCCCGCTCTGGTCCATGAAGATATATATTCCGGCAAGCCCAGCGTCGAAAAGCGCGCCGAGCTGGGCGAATGGCTGAAGACCTACGGGCTCGACGCGGCAGTGATCGCGGCCCTCGATTCCATCGCCTGGCTGCTCAACATTCGCGGCACCGATGTGGAACGCACACCGGTGGCCCTGTCCTATGTGGTGGCCCATGCCGATGGTACGGCGGATCTGTTCCTCGCACCCGAAAAGGTCACGCCCGAACTGGTGGCCCATCTGGGCAATGCCGTGCGCCTGCGCGACAAGGTGGACTTCGTCCCCGCGCTGGAGGAACTCCACGGCAAGCGCGTGGCGGCCGATCCCACCAATTGCGTGGCGGGCATCTTCGCCGCGCTGGACAATGCAGGCGCGGTGATTGTCGAGACGGGCGATCCTTGTGTCCTGCCCAAGGCGATCAAGAACCCCGTGGAACTGGCCGGGCATCGTGCCGCCCAGGCGCGGGACGGTGCGGCGGTTACCCGTTTCCTCCACTGGCTGTCGGTGGAAGGGCCCAAGGGCGCTGTCACCGAAATCTCGGCGGCGGAGGCATTGCACCAGTTCCGGCGCGAATGCGGCGATCTGCGGGACCTGTCCTTCGACACCATATCCGGCGCAGGGCCCAACGGGGCCATCGTCCATTACCGGGTGAGCGAGGAGACCAATCGCGGGCTGGAGCCGGGCAGCGTCTATCTGGTCGATTCGGGCGGGCAATATCCCGATGGCACCACGGACATTACCCGCACCGTCTGGATCGGCCCCGGCGAGGCCCCGGCGGAGGTGAAGGACCGCTTCACTCGCGTGCTGCGGGGCAATCTGGCGCTGGCCGCCCAGACCTTCCCCACCGGAACCACCGGCAGCCAGCTCGATACTCTGGCCCGCCAGTTCCTGTGGAAGGTTGGGCTCGATTACGCCCATGGCACGGGCCACGGCGTGGGCAGCTTCCTGTCCGTGCATGAAGGGCCGCAACGCATTGCCAAACCGCGGGGCGGACAGGCAGGCGGAGAGCAGGAATTGCTGGCCGGCATGATCCTTTCGGACGAGCCCGGCTATTACAAGACCGGCGAATACGGCATCCGCGTGGAAAATCTGGTGGTGGTGGAAGAGCGCCAGATCCCCGGCGCGGAAGGCCACTGGCTGGGCTTCGAGACGCTCACTCTGGTGCCCATCGACCGCAAGCTGATCGATGTGGCGCAGCTGAGCGCGGAGGAGCATGCATGGTGGAACGCCTATAGTGCACGCATCATGGAGGTGATCGCCCCCCAGCTGGAAGGCCAAGTGCTCGCCTGGCTGGAGGAACAATGCGCCCCGCTGTGACCGTATAGGAAAAGGAAGCCTGCCATGCCCAAGCACCTGCTGGAAACCAATCCGATCCATCTGGGCATGGGTGCCAGCGCTATCCCGCAGCCGGAGTTCCCGCGCGATGAGCGGGCGATGCAGTGGTATGCCGATTATTCGCAGCGGCATGAAGGCGATGGGGCCGAAGGGCGGCTGGTTTCGCTGTTCCACTTCTCCGAAAACTGGACCGGCTGGGAAATGCACCCGGCGGGCGATGAAGTGGTCGTCTGCATTTCTGGCAGGATGGTGCTGATCCAGGAACTGGATGAAGGCGGCTTTGCTCAGACCGTGCTGGAACCCGGCGAATATGCGGTCAATCCCGCCGGAACCTGGCACACGGCGGATATAGAGGGGGAGGCGACCGGCCTGTTCATCACCGCCGGACAAGGGACGCAGCACCGCCCGCGCTGAGGCTGATCGGGGCAGGAAGCCCCGCGGCTTGCACGCCGATGAACGCTCGCCCTGCGCCGCGACATTTTGCGACAAAATTGCCCCGTCCCGGCATAAAGGCGCGACAAGCGGGGGGTAGAACCGGGTTCATGGACTGCGGGGCCTTTCAGTCCCCTCCCTCCCACGGGGCCCCGCAGTTCCCTTGTTCCGACCTTTCGGACTATGGAGCCCCTTCGATGCGCAAATTCACTCTCGTCCTTTCGGCGGCAGCCATGGCTATTACCGGCGTCGCCCTTGTTCAGCCCGCAACGGCCCAGCCTGAAGACACGCAGGCCCGGCCCGCCCGGACCCCGCCCACTCGCGCCGATGTTGAAAAACATGCCGATGAAATGTTCACCCGGATGGATGTCAACAAGGACGGCAAGCTCGACGCCAAGGATCGCGAAGCGCGCGAGGCCGAACGCTTCGCCCAGCTCGACAAGGACGGCAACGGCCAGCTGAGCCTGCAGGAATTCTCCGCCGCCCGCCCCGGCCCCGGTGGCCGCGAAGGCCCGGGCATGCGTGGCCCGGGTGGCCCCCGCATGGGCATGGGTATGGACCATGGTCCTGACGGCGGCCCTGACGGTGCGGGCGGCCCGCCTCCTCCCCCTCCCGGTGAAGGCGGCAAGCCCGGCGGCAAGCGCATGGGTAAAGGTATGGGCTTTGCCGGCCCCGGCCCGATGATGGACCCGATGGCTGCCGATACCAACAAGGACGGCGCGATCTCCCGCGAGGAATTCAAGGCCGCTGCCCTTGCCCGCTTCGACAAGGCGGATAGCGATGGCGACGGCAAGGTTTCCCGGGCAGAACGCAAGGAAGCCAAGGCCGCACGGCGCGACATGCGCCAGGCACCCGCCAGCAAACCGGCGAACTGAACCCATGAAAGGGGGCGTTGAATGACCAGCGAGAATGCGGCACCCACCCGCATCCTGCTCGTGGATGATGAACCGGCCCTGCGCGAGCCCCTGGCGGAATATCTCATCCGCCAGGGCTTTGCCGTTACGCAGGCCGCCAGCGCGGCAGAAGCGCGCACCGTGCTGCTCAACCAGACCCCCGACCTTGCCTTGCTGGACATCATGATGCCCGGCGAGGATGGGCTTTCGCTCTGCCGCCATCTGACCGAAGCAAAGGAATTGCCCGTCATCCTGCTGACCGCCAAGGGCGAGGCGATGGACCGCATCATCGGGCTGGAAATCGGCGCCGACGATTATGTGGTGAAGCCCTTCGAGCCGCGCGAACTGGTCGCCCGGATCAGGAGCGTGCTGCGCCGCGCCGTGCGTAGCGGACCCGCCCCGCAGGAAGATGCGCTGTATGAATTCGAAGGCTGGCAGCTCGATCCGGTCAAGCGCCGCCTGACCGATCCGCAAGGCGTGGTGATCCCCATTTCCTCCGCCGAATTCCGCCTGCTGGTGGCCTTCCTCGATCATCCCCGGCAGGTGATGGATCGTGACCGGCTGCTGGACATGGTGCAGGGGCGGGAAGCCCATCTGTTCGACCGGGCGGTGGACAATCAGGTCAGCCGCCTGCGCCGCAAGATCGAGGATGAAGCACGCGAGCCGCGCCTGATCCAGACGGTGCGCGGCGGCGGTTATGTGCTGGCAACCGATGTTCGCCGCAGCCTGCCCGGGGCTGGCGCGTGAGGCTGCGCTTTTTCCCGCGTAGCCTGCTGGGCCAGATGCTGCTCGCCGTGGCGGCGGCCCTGCTGGTGGCGCAGGCCTTTTCCGCCGCGCTGCTCTATCGCGCATCGGAACAGCGCCGCCAGATCGGCGTGGCCAATGGCTTGGCCTTCCAGCTCGTTTCCGAACCGCGCTTCGATTATCGGGAGGCCGGGCCCAATCTTCCCCCGCCTTCCCACACGCCATCGCCCACACCGCCTGCCGAAGGGCGCAAGCCGCCGATCCCGGTTCCGCCCGAGGCGCGGGAAGAACAGGAACGGCCGCGCCGCTGGCAACGCCTGCGGGTGGAACACACGCTCATCAGCCCGTTGCGCCCCGGCGAAACACGCGACACCAATCGCGAAAATCTGCTGCGCGAAATTCTGGCCGGGCAGGGCATCGAACCGGCCGAACTGGTAGTGACCAACCGCGCGGTGAGCGACGATCCCTATGTGAAGCAGCGCCTGCGCGACACGGAAAAATGGCGCGGGCGGCCCGACTGGGTCGACCGGGGCCTGATCGTTGCCGGGCTGCTGCGCAAGGGCGAGAAGGAATGGACCGTCGCCCGCGTGCCCCATCCCGCGCCCGAGCCCGGCGCGGTGGGCGGGATCATCGCCCAGACCATGATCATCTATGTCATGCTGGTGGGCGGGCTTGCCCTGCTGCTGCGCCGCATCACGCGCCCGCTGGCCGCGCTGACCCGGCGGATGGAACAATTCGCCCGCACGCGGGAAACCGACGGCCAGCTGGAGCCTGCCGGGCCGGAAGACACGCGCCGCCTGATCGAGGCGCATAATGAAATGGAAGGCCGCATCGCCGCCCTGCTGGATGAAAAGGACGTGATGCTGGGCGCCATCGGCCACGATCTGAAAACCCCGCTGGCCGCGCTGCGCGTGCGCATCGAATCGGTGGAAGACCCAGTCGAGCGGGACCGCATGGCCCGCACGATCGAGGACATTACCCGCACGCTGGACGATATCCTTTCGCTGGCCCGCGTCGGCCGCCCTTCGGACCGGCCGGAAAATACCGACCTTGCCGCCCTCACCGCTTCGGTGGTGGAGGAGTTCGAGGATATGGGCGAGGATGTGGCATTCGGCGAAGGTGCCCGCCTGCCCGCGCTGATCCGCGCCACCTGGCTGCGGCGTGCCCTGCGCAATCTGGTGGCCAATGCGCTGCGCTATGGCGGGGGCAAGGCCCGTGTTTCGCTGCGGCGGGAAGGCGACATGGCCGTGCTGCGCGTGGATGATGACGGGCCGGGCATTCCCGACCATGAACTCGGCGCGATGCTGGAACCCTTCCGCCGGGGCGAAGCCTCGCGCAGCCGCGAAACGGGCGGCGCGGGGCTGGGCCTGACGCTGGCCCGCGCGATTGCCGAACAGCATGGCGGCAGCCTGCGCATCGCCAATCGCCACCACGCCGATGGCACGGTGGCGGGCCTCACTGCCGAAATCCGCGTGTCCATCGGCTGAGGCCGGAAGGACACACGGGGAAAGCGGCGGCGCTACTTGGCGGTCAGCACTGCCTTGCGCGCCGCCGCGCCGCGCGCTGCCACCAGCGCATCGCAATCGCGCACTTCCTCCATCGTCCGGGCGAAGGGCAGCTGCGCCGGGGTTCCGGCCACCAGATCGCTGAACTGGCCTTCAAATTCCGCCGCACGCTTGGCCGAACAGAAGCCCGAGAGCATGCCGGGCAGCGATTGGGTGACGAAGATGCCGCCCATCTGCTCCACCAGCTTGCTGTAATTGGTGTGCAACCAATCCGCGCCGAAATCCCGCGTCTGTTCATGGCGCAGCACATTGCCGACCAGGCGCAGGCGCTCCGTGGGGCGCAGGCGCGGGTCGCTGAATTCGTTCAGCAGCCATTGGGCGATCTTGCGATCCCCCTTCTGCGTCAAGGCGCTCAGCGCCGCCGGGCGGAATACAGGGTCCTGCGATTCGAGTGCACGGTTCGCCAGATCCTTCACCCGCGCCAGATCGCCCTGCTCGATATAGATATTGAGCCCGTCTGACAGGAAAGCGGGATCGAGCGCATCCTGATCGCCGCCCAGATAATCCAGCGCACCCTTCAGCAAAGCGGCGCGGATACCGGCATCATGCGCCTGGAAGGCCATGCGGGAAACCAGCCGGTCGCGCATCTCGCTCTGTTCGGGATCGGCCCCGGCATAGGCCCCGCGCCGGGGATCGAAGCCCATATCCTTCAGCTGCTTGCCGTAAAGGCGGTTCACCAGATTGCGGAAGGCGGTTTCGGACTTGCCTTGCAGCATCCCGCCCATGTCGAGCAGGGCCAGCGTGGAGCCGGCTTCCGCAAAGGCATAGGAATCGGGATTGGCCGCCAGCTTGCGGGTGAGGGCAATCAACTGCCCCGGCTGCGCGCGCCCGGCCAGGAAGCTCGCCCGCAGGCTGTCGGCCACGGCCTGCGCCTCGCCGCCCTTCAGCCTGTCGGCTGTGGCGATCAGCCTGTCCCATTCGGCGGTAGGCAGTTCGAAGCGGTAATAGCCCGTGCCCCCGGCATTGGGCAGCAGCGCCCCTTCGCCCTGCAGGGTGAAGGGCATGTTGTCCCCGGCCAGCAGCTCGCAATGGCGATCCTGCGCCACCCCAGTCTCCGCTGCCGGGCCGACGCGCCGCATGCACAGCGGAACCTGCCATTCGACATTCGGCCCTCGGCTGCCGAAGCGGACATAGCGGCTCTGGCTGACCTTGTAATTGCCGTCCGCGCCCTTGACGGTGACCAGCGGCACGCCCTGCTGTTCCACAAAGCTCTTCATCGCCGGAACGATGCGCGGATCGCCCGCGGCCCCGGCCAGTGCGCCGAAGAAATCGTCACCCGTGGCATTGCCGAAGGCATGGCCGGAAAGGTGCCGGTGAACGCCCGCGCGGAATTTCTCCTCGCCCATGAAGGCGGCGAACATCGCGATGACATGGCCGCCCTTGCCATAAGTGATACTGTCAAAGGCGGCATCGATCTGGCCATTGGCCAGGATCGGCTCGCGGATCGGGCGACCGGCCACCAACGCATCGGTGTCCATCGCCTCGAACCCTTCGCCCAGCGCGCCTTCCCACACGCGCAGGTCCGGCCGCCATTTGTCGGCGATGTAATAGCCGACCCAGTTCGCGAAGCTCTCGTTCAGCCAGAGATCGTCCCACCAGGCAGGCGTCACCAGATCGCCGAACCATTGGTGGCCCAGCTCATGCGCCATCACCATGCCTCCCACTCGCTTGGCGGAAACGGGCGCGCCTTCATCCAGCATGATGATGCGATCCGCATAAAGGACCGCGCCCGCATTCTCCATCGCACCGGGCATGATCGGCGATGTGATCTGGTCCAGCTTCTCGAAAGGATAGGGAATGCCGAAATAGCCTTCCAGCAGCGGCACGATCCGCGCCGTGGCATCCAGCGGGAAGGCGCTCTGCCCGGCATTCTGCGGCGTGGTGATGATCCGCTGGGCAAGCGGAGCGGGCCGTTCTGGCGTGGCGGGAATGGTACCTTCCGCCACGCTGAAAGGCCCCACCATGAAAGCCACCAGATAGGTCGGCAGCGGCTTGGTGGTGGCATAATAATGCACATCCCACTGGCCTTCGGTAGTGGACGAAACCTCCGGCGTATTGGTCACCGCCACCAGCCCGCGCGGGGTGCGAAGCGTGGTGGTGAAGGGCACCTTGAAGCCCGGCTCGTCGAAAGAGGGGAAGGCCTGGCGCGCGTCGATCGATTCGAACTGGGTCCAGGCGAACCACTGATCGCCCACCTTGGTGCGGAAGATGCCTGCGGGCCCTTCATTGAAGGGGTGGCTATAGGCGAAGTCCAGCACCGCCTTGCCCGCCGGAAGCTGCTCGGCAAATACCAGCCGGCCAACGCCCGTTTCGTCCAGCTGGGTCCAGCGCCCCTGATAGGTCTTGCCGCCGACGGTCGCCGTGGCGGCTTCCATCACGAGGCCGAGGCCATGCAGGTCGATATAGGTCGCAGGCCGCGCAATAGTGACATCGATGGAGCTGCGGCCGGAATAGGTCTCGCTGGAAGGATCGATAGTCAGATCCAGCCGATAGGCCGAAGGCACCACCGCATCGCTCAGCCGCCCGGCAGGCACCGGGCCCAGCGCTTCCACTGCCGCCACATCCTCCGTCTTGTCCTGTGCCAGGGCGGGCTGGGCCGCGCAGGCAAGGGCGGAAACGAGGAATGAAGCGGCAAGCAATCTGGCGCGCATGATGGGCCTTTCCGATGCGGAGGGGGATGCCTTCTGCCTCACCGCAAAAGGGATTCAATTTCAACCGTAACTTTCGGTAAATAGCGTGGGAGATCGATAAAGGGCTTGGTGGCGGAGCAGTCGGCGCCCAAATCCGTCATGCTGAACTTGGGTATATCATCATTTGAGGATCGATTCTTTCACTTGGCGGAACCCGTCCGCCCCGAAACGAATTCCAGTTTCAGCCCATCGGGATCGGCGAAGAACAGCGCGTAATAATCCGGGCCATATTGCGGATAATAGGCTGGCGGATCGAGCACGGCTGCGCCCAGTTCCAGCAGCAGGGCATGGAGCCGGTCCACATCGGCACGGTCGCTGGCGGTCCAGGCAAGGTGATGCAGGCCGGGAGAATAGCGATCATGCAGGCGCGCGGCATTATCCCCGCGGGCGAGCAAAATGCCGATGGAATGAAAGGGGCCTTCTCCCTGCCAATCCCAATCGGTGCCATTGGCGTGGTCGTCGGACCGGGCATAGCCCATGAAGCCCAGCACCGAATCATAGAAGGGGCGGGAACGGGCCAAATCGCTCACCGTCAGGTCGATATGGTGGACGAGGCCGCGCGCCTTCATGGGTTCAGAACCCCGCGCCCTGCGGCCAGCCGGGCGCGGCAAGGCCCATCACCTTGAACAGATCGCCCATCTCCTCTTCCGCAACGAGGCGGTGGCGCGCGGCCTCTATCTCGCCCGCCAGATGCGGCGCGGCGCGGGTCAGGGCGGCGGCGCGGGCATCGATCCCCAGCGCGGTGAGCCATGGGCCCTGCCCGGTGGTGCCGAGCCACTGCGCGCCATGGGCCTGCGCCACGGGGGCAAGCGTTGCGAAATCGACATGGGCGGTAAGGTCCGCCTCACCCGGATCGGCGAAGGGATCGACCTTCCTGTGCGCGCGCACCGCCTGCAGGGTGGAGCCGGTTCGCGGCAAGGCGTGGCCATAGTCGATGAACAAGGCCGCCCCGCCTTGCGCCGCCAGCCGCCCGGCCACTTCCTGCACCACGGCGGCCGCGGCAGGGCAGGTTTCCACCAGCGTGCCGTCTGCCGCATCGCGCTGATCTTCCGGCAGGGCCGAATCCATGGGTGAGGTGCCTGCGAGGCAGACGAAGGCCCCGCTCTCGTCCACCGCGACCATGCGTTCCCGCCAGCCGCCCGGCGTTTTCACCAATTGACGTACCGGCAATGCGTCGAGAAATTCATTCGCCGCCAGCAGGATCGAGCCATCGGTCGGCAGGGTGGACAGATCGTGGTGCCAATGCGCCTGCGGCACGGCCTCTCGCTGGATTTCCCGCAGCGCGGGAGAGCCTTCCACCAGATGGACCTGCGGGGCGAGCCCGGCACGGGCCATGGCGCGCAGGGCATCGCGCGCCAGCGTGCCGCGCCCGGGGCCAAGCTCCACATAATGGACCGGAGTCGGCTGGCCCGCGCGGTGCCACATATCGGCCAGCCACAGCCCCACCAGTTCCCCGAACATCTGGCTGATTTCCGGCGCGGTGACGAAATCCCCCGCCGTGCCGAAGGGATCGCGCGAGCCGTAATAGCGGGCATTGGCCTCGGCCATGTAATGGGCAAGGCTGATCGGCCCGGTCGCGGCGATCAGGCGCCGGAAACTGGCGGCAAGGTTTCCTTCCGGCTGCCCGCTCATGCCGCCGGAGTGGCCGCGGGCTTAGCCGGTGCCGCTGTTGCCAGGGGCGGCCGCATCAGCGCGCGCACCGCCACGGCAATGCCCAGCAGGATCAGCGGAATGGTCAGCCACTGGCCCATCGACAGGCCGGTCTGCCGCGCGAATTCCTCCAGCTGGGCGTCAGGCTCGCGGAAGAATTCCACGGTGAAGCGCGCAATTGCGATTCCGGCGGTGAACACGCCCGCCAGCAGGCCGGGGCGGAAGCGCGCATTGGTCTTCCAGAACAGCAGCAGCATTATCACCACCAGCACCGCGCCTTCCAGCGCGGCTTCGTAAAGCTGGGAAGGGTGGCGCGGCAGCGGGCCCGCGCCGGGGAACACCATGGCCCAGGGCACATCGGTGGGGCGGCCCCACAGCTCGCCATTGATGAAATTGGCCAGGCGGCCCAGCATCATGCCCACCGGCACGTTGACCGCGACATAATCCATCACCCGCAGGAAGGGCAGCTTGCCCCGCCAGCACACCCAGACGACCGCCAGCAACACGCCGATCAGCCCGCCATGGAAGCTCATGCCGCCTTCCCACAGCTTGATCAGTTCGCCGGGATGGGCCCACAGGCTGGGGATGCCGGTGTTTCCGCCGGTGTAGAAAGTGGCATAGCCCAGGCGCCCGCCCAGGATGATGCCCAATGTGCAATAGAAGAACAGATCTTCCACATGGCGCTGCGCCATGGGCGCGCCGGGTGTCTTGACCATCTTCGACAGGTGCCACCAGCCGAAGGCGATGCCCAGAATATAGGCCAGCGAATAATAGCGCAGGGTGAAGAAGCCCAGGTCGATCCCCGGCCTCAGCCCCAGATTTTCCCACAGAATCGGGCCATTGCTGGCGGCCTCGCTGACAGTGGCGGCCAATAGTGACAGCACTTGGTGATCCTCTTACTATCGGCATCGCAGCGCCGGGGACGCGGGCGCTTGTGGCACAGCGGATGGCGCGGCGAAAGCCCGCGATTTGCCCGATGCGCACAGGCGGCCAGTTACACCGGGGCGCATGGGACGGGGTATCTGAACCCCGGATGAGAGGTGCCGATGCCGAGCGAAATGGATCGCAGCCTGAAGCAGCGTCTGGACGCAATTCTTGCGCCGGGCGGGCCGCTGGAACTCACCACGATTGAGCGCTTCGGCACGCAATTGCCGCTGTTCCGCAATGCCCCGCCCAACCTTCCGGCCTATTTCGCCCATTATTGCGCGCAGCATGGCGAAACCATCTTCCTGGTGGATGGCGACATCCGCCTGAGCTTTGCCGATACGCTGGCCGCCGCCCGTGTGCTGGCCGGGGCGCTGGTGGCGGGCCACGGGGTGCAGAAGGGCGACAGGATAGGCATTGCGGCGCGCAATTCGGCCAATTGGGCAGTGGCCTATATGGCGGTACTGCTGGCCGGGGGCTGCGCCACCTTGCTCAACGGCTTTTCCACCGGAGAGGAGCTGGCGGACGCGATTGCACTGGCGCAATGCAGTCTCGTGCTGGCCGATCCCCAGCGCGCGGCGCGGCTGGATGACCGTAACCCCGGGGTGAAAGTGCTGGTCTTCACCCATGGCTCGCTTCCGGCGGAAGGCTTCGCCGCCGTCATGGCCGCAGGTGGCGGCGCGGAAACGCCGCTGCCCACAATCGGGCCGGAGGATCACGCATCGATTCTCTTCACCTCCGGCTCCACCGGCAGATCGAAGGGCGCCCTTTCCGATCATCGCTCGGTCGTGCAGGCAACGCTGAATTTCGCGGCGCAATCCTTGATGGTCTATGGCCATATGACCAGCCGGGGGGAGGCCCCGCGCCACCCTTCCGCCTCGCTGGTGGCGGTGCCCTTGTTTCATGTGACCGGCGAAGTGCCCGTTTTCCTCCAGAGCTTTGCGCTGGGGCGGCGGCTGGTGATGCTCTCCAAATGGGACGCGCTGGAGGCAATGCGCCTGATCGAGGCGGAGAAAGTGACCTATTTCGTAGGCGTGCCGCTGATGAGCATCGAACTGGCCACTCATCCCGAGCGGGGCCGCTTCGACCTTTCGAGCTGCACCAATTTCGCCGCTGGCGGCGCGCCGAGACCGGCCGACCACGTCCAGCGTATCCGTACCAGCCTGCCGGCGGGCTTTCCGATCATCGGCTATGGCCTGACCGAGACGAATGCGGTGGGCTGCGGCAATTTCAACGAAAATTACCTCGCCAAGCCCGGCAGCACCGGCCCGGCCAGCCTGCCGCTGGTCGATCTGGCGATCCTCGGCCCCGATGGCGGGAAACTGCCACACGGCGAGACCGGGGAAGTGGCGATCCGGTCGATCTGCAACTTCACCGGCTATTGGAACGACCCAGAGGCGACGCGCGCCGCCCTGCGCGAGGATGGCTATTTCCTCACAGGCGACCTCGGCTATCTCGACGAGGACGGCTATCTCTTCATCGTCGATCGCAAGAAGGACATCATCATTCGCGGGGGCGAGAATATCTCCTGCATCGAGGTGGAACAGGCGATCTATGCCCATCCCGACATTGCCGAATGTTCCGTATTCGGCCTGCCTGACGACCGTTTCGGAGAAATTCCGGCGGCGGTCTGGCTCGCCAAACCGGGCCATGGGCTGACCGGAGTGGACTTGCGGGAATTCCTGGCGGAACACCTCGCCCCGTTCAAGATTCCCGCCCGCATGTGGCAGGCCGAAGGGCCGCTTCCGCGCCTGGGCACTGCAAAAGTAAACAAGCGTGCGTTGCGCGAAAAATATCTCGCTCTAATTGAAGGTGAGTGAGCGCAATCAGAATCCCCAATCAACGCGCGGTGCTGGACCGTCGCAAGCTGGCAGCCGACATTGCGGAAGCGGTGGCGCAGGATGGCGGCACCAAGTCGCGCAAGCGCGTGGTGGAGCTGCTGCGCGGCGCCATGGCCGATGGACGGGCGGAACTGACAAGGCGGCTGGCGGAAAAACCTTCCGCCGGGCACGAGATCACTGCCGGTTTTGCCTTCCTGATGGATCAGATCATCCGGGTGATGCACGATCATGTCGTCACCGATCTCTATCCGGTCAATAATCGCAGCTCGGGCGAGCGGCTGAGCATCATGGCCGTGGGCGGCTATGGCCGGGCCGAAATGGCGCCCCATTCGGACCTCGACATCGCCTTCCTCACGCCGGGCAAGCAGACCGCCTGGTGCGAACAGGTGATCGAGGCCATGCTCTATCTCCTGTGGGATCTGGGGCTGAAGGTCGGCCATTCCAGCCGCTCGGTGGACGATATGGTGCGCATGGCGCGCGGCGATTTGACCATCCGCACCGCCATGCTGGAAGGCCGCTATCTGTGGGGCGATCAGGAACTTTACGCAGAAGCCAGCGCGCGCTTCTTCGCCGATGTCGTCGCGGGCACCGAACGGCAATTCGTGACGGAAAAGCTGGCCGAGCGGAACGAGCGGCACAAGCGGCTGGGGGACAGCCGCTATGTCGTCGAACCCAATGTGAAGGAAGGCAAGGGGGGCCTGCGCGATCTGCAGACGCTCTACTGGATCGGCAAATATATCCACAAGGTGAAGAGCGCCGCCGAACTGGTGGAAGTGGGCCTGTTCACCCGTTCCGAATATCGCGCCTTCCGCCGGGCGGAGGGCTTCTTTCTGGCGGTCCGGTCTCACCTGCACACCATCACCAACCGCGCGGAAGACCGGCTGACATTCGACCTGCAGCGCGAAGTGGCCCGCCGGATGCAGTTTGCGGACCGTCCGGGCAAGAGCGCGGTGGAGCGCTTCATGCAGTATTATTTCCTGCAGGCGAAGCGGGTGGGCAGCCTTTCGGGCATCTTCCTGGCCCAGCTGGACGAACAATTCGCCCGCAGGACCCCGCGCGGGTTGCTGGCTGGTTTCCGCGCCCGTGCCCGCTCCGTGCGCGGCTACAAGGTGTTCGGCGGACGCATCGCCGCGCAGGGGGATGACTGGTTCCGCGACGATCCGGTGCGCCTGATCGAGATCTTCCAGATCGCGGAGGAGGAAGGGCTGGAAATCCACCCCGCCACCATGCGCATGGCCGCGCGCGATGCCACGCTGATCAGGGACGATGTGCGCAACGATCCGCGCGCCAATGCCCTGTTCCTGAAGACTTTGGCCGGGCGGCGCGACCCGGAAACGGTGCTGCGCTGGATGAACGAGGCAGGCGTCTTCGGCCGCTTCGTGCCCGATTTCGGCCGGGTCAACGCCCAGATGCAGTTCGACATGTATCACCATTACACGGTGGACGAGCACACGATCCGCGCCATCGGCCTGCTGGCCCGGATCGAGCGGGGCGAATTGCGCACCGATCATCCGCTGGCGACCGAGCTGTTCCCGCAGATCCAGTCGCGCAATGCGCTGTATGTTTCGGTCCTGCTGCATGACATCGCCAAGGGCCGCGCGGGGGATCATTCGATCCTGGGCGCGGAAGTGGCGGAAAAGCTCTGCCCGCGGCTAGGCCTGAACGAGGATGAGACCGAACTGGTCGCCTGGCTGGTGCGCTGGCACCTGCTGATGAGCGCGACCTCCTTCAAGCGCGACCTGTCCGATCCCAAGGCCATCGCCGATTTCGTGCACGAGGTGCAGAGCCTGGAGCGGCTGCGCCTGCTGACCATGCTGACCATCGTGGATATTCGCGCGGTGGGCCCCGGCATCTGGAACAGCTGGAAACGCCAGTTGCTGACCCAGCTATACGCCGCCGCCGAAGAGGCGCTGCGGCTGGGCCATGTCAGCAGCGGCCGGAACGAGCGCGTCGCCCGCAAGCGTGAGGATGTGGCTGCCGAACTGGGCGCGCAGGCCCATGTGATGGAGGAACTGGACGACCGTTTCGACGATTCCTACTGGATCGCCGAACCGGCGGACATCATCGCCATGAACCTGCGGCAATATGCCGAGGCCAAGCGGCTGGAGCAGCGGCTTTCGATCCATTGCGAATATTATGCCGCGCGCGGGGCCACTCTGGTCACCGTGATTTCGGACGATCACCCCGGCCTGTTCTTCCGCATTGCAGGCGCGATCAGCCTTGCGGGCGGCAACATCATCGACGCGCGCATTCACACCACTCGCGTGGGCAAGGCAGTCGACAATTTCCTGGTGCAGGACCCGCTGGGCCGCCCCTTCAGCGAGGAGCCGCAGCTTGCCCGGCTGGCCACCGCGATCGAGGATTCGCTGGCCAACCGCATCGAACTGGTGCCGCAACTGGCCAAGCGCCCGCTGACCCATGCCCGTGCCGCCAGCTTCGAAGTGCGCCCGCGCGTATTCATAGACAACAAGGCGTCGGGCCGCTTCACCGTGATCGAAGTGAACGCGCGCGACCGTCCGGCCCTGCTCAACCGCCTTGCCCGCTCGCTCTTCGAAAGCAGGCTGATGGTCTATTCGGCCCACATCACCAATTATGGCGAGCGCGCGGCCGATACGTTCTACGTCACCGATCTGCTGGGCGGAAAGATCACCTCTACCGACCGCCTCGCCGCGATAGAGGACGCCCTGCTCGCCGCGGCCAGCGACGATGCGCAGGCCATGGCGGAGAAGGTGGAGGCTTGAAATCTGCTCCCCCTTCCTCTTCAGAGGAGGGGGCCGGGGGGTGGTGGAGCCAGGCGCCGCCCGGAGAAACGGCACCACCCCGCTGCGACTAGGCTTTGCTGCGCAAACCCAAGTCTCGCTGCCCCTCCTCTGAAGAGGAGGGGGGAATCAGCGCGCCCCGAACAAGGCGCTGCCCACGCGCACATGAGTGGCGCCCAGCTTGATCGCGGTTTCATAATCGCCGCTCATGCCCATGCTCAGCTTCTCCAGCCCGTTATCCGCCGCCAGCTTGGCGAGGAAGGCGAAGAAGGGCGCGGGCTCGATATCGGCGGGCGGTACGCACATCAGGCCAACTACCGGCAGGCCCGCCGCGCGCGCTTGTTCGAGCAGGCCGGGCAGATCGGCAATCGCGCAGCCGCCCTTCTGCTCTTCCTCGCCGATATTCACCTGGATGAAGCAGGGCAGCTTGCGCTCCGCCTTCTCCATCGCCCTGGCGAGTGCGGTAACGAGGCTGGGCCGGTCCACCGAGTGAATGCAGTCGAACAATGCCACCGCATCGTCCGCCTTGTTGGACTGGAGCTGGCCGACCAGATGCAGTTCAATGTCGTGGAAGCTGTCCTTCAGCGCGGGCCATTTGCCTTGCGCTTCCTGCACGCGGTTTTCGCCGAACACGCGCTGGCCCTGCTCGATCAGCGGCAGGATCACTTCGGCATCATGCGTCTTGCTGATGGCGATCAGGGTGATGTCTTCGGCTTTGCGCCCGGCGATGCTCGCGGCTTTGGCGATACCGGCACGGACGGTTTCCAGCGGAGTTGAAGCATGGTCCATGCCGCGCCTATAGCGCCCTGATGGTGACGCGCCAGACCCTGCCGCATCTGTGGCTGATCTCCGATGCCCGCAACGATGCCGGGCTGGAAGCGGCGCTCACCCGCCTGCCGCGCGGATCGGGCTTCATCTATCGCCATTATCATCTTGAACCGCCCGAGCGGATCGCGCGGTTTCGCAAGCTTGCCCGGATTGCGCGGGCGCGCGGGATCGTGACGGTGCTAGCCGATTCCGCCCTGACCGCCACGGAATGGGGCGCGGGCGGCGTTTACGGCGCGCCGCGCTCCCTATGGCCCCGGCGGCGGCACTTGCGGTTGGCGACGGTCCACTCGCTGAGCGAAATCGGTGCGGCCAATCTGCTGGGCGCGGATGGCCTGCTGCTCTCGCCAGTCTTCCCTACACGCTCCCACCCCGGCGGAAAGAGTCTCGGCCCGCTCCGCTTCCGCCTGCTGGCGCGCCGCGCGAAAGCGCCGGTGATTGCGTTGGGCGGGATGGACCGGAGGAAGGCGAAGCGTCTCGGCTGGAAGCGCTGGGCGGCGATTGATGGATTGTCCTGAGCTTTTCTTTCTTTTCTCCCCTTTCTCGTCATTCCCGCGCAGGCGGGAACCCAGCGGCAAGGGTGGAACTGGGTCCCCGCCTGCGCGGGGATGACGAAGGAGGAATTTGGGTTCCAACCCACCATTCTTGACCCGGAGTCCGGACTCTGCGATTCTCGCTTTTCGGAACCAAAGGGGAATATTGATGGCTAGCCGCCCGGCAGGGAAGGCACCGCAGGCCGATTGGCGCGCCGCATTCCGGCGCTCGCTGCGCCGTGCGTTGCAGCTTTCGGGCGCGCTGGTGCTGCTGGCGGCGATGCTGTTCTATACGCTGTCGCTGGCCTCCTATCACCAGACCGATCCTTCCGCCTCCACTGCCGCGGGCGGCCCGCCGCTCAACTGGATGGGCAGCGCCGGGGCCTGGGCGGCGGAGCGGGGGCTGTTCCTGTTCGGCTTCGTCTCCGTCCTGTTCATTCCCTTGCTCTATGCCTTCGCCCGCAAGCTGTGGCGCGATGCGGATGAGGAAGAAGATACGCCGCACGGCATCCGCTGGTGGAGCGCGGTGGCGCTGTTGATCTTCGCCATGGTGCTGCTGTCCACCGTGCTGTCGCTCACTTTCTCGTCCGCCGGGGGCAGCCTGCCTGCCTCGCTGGGCGGGATTGCGGGCCTGTTCGGCAAGGCCGGGATCGAGGGGCTGGCCTCTCTGTTGCCCGAAGCGGGGCAGGGCTGGGCGATCCTGGGCATGGGCCTTGTCTGCCTGGTGGGCGGGGCTGTGCTGGTGGGCCGAGTCTTCGCGGTGGACTGGGCCGCGCTGCTGACCATCCCCGCTTCGCTGAAGCGCGCGCCTTCGCTGCCCAGCGCCGATTCGCTGCCCTTCGTGCCGAAACGCGAAAAGCCCGAGAAGGCCCCCCGCGCAGAACCGCGCCCCATGCCGGTGGCGGACAATCCCGACCGCAAGCCGCCCGAAATCGCCGATCCTTCCGCCCCGCCCAAGCCTGCGGCGATCAGCAGCCCGGGCAAGCGGCAGAAGGATCTGTTCGACGAATTCGAACTGCCCAGCCTGGACCTGCTGGAAGACCCGCCGCCAAACAGCGCGCCCAAGGTCGATAAGCTGGCGCTGGAACGCAATGCCCGCCTGTTGGAAAACGTGCTCGACGATTTCAACGTGAAGGGCGAAATCACCGCCGTGCGCACCGGCCCGGTGGTGACCATGTACGAACTGGAACCGGCCGCCGGCATCAAGGCCAGCCGCGTGATCGGCCTGGCCGAGGATATTGCCCGCAATATGAGCGCCATCAGCGCGCGCGTTTCCTCCATTCCGGGCAAGACGGTGATGGGCATCGAACTGCCCAATACCGACCGGCAGACCGTGGCCCTGAAGGAACTCGCCGCATCCGAAGCCTTTGCCGGGCACAAGGGCATGCTGCCGATCATCCTGGGCAAGGATATTGCGGGCGAACCCATCGTGGCGGACCTTGCTTCCATGCCTCACCTGCTGGTGGCGGGCACCACCGGCTCGGGTAAGTCGGTGGGGCTCAACTGCATCCTGCTGTCGCTGCTCTACCGCTTCACGCCGCGCGAATTGCGCATGATCCTGATCGATCCCAAGGTGCTGGAGCTGAAAAGCTACGACGATATCCCGCACCTGCTGGCCCCGGTGGTGACCGAGCCGCACAAGTCGATCCGCGCGCTGAAATGGGCCGTGGAGGAAATGGAGCGGCGCTATCGCATGATGTCCTCCATCGGCGCGCGCAACCTCAACGGCTTCAACGAACGCGTCACTACCGCCATTGCCAAGGGCAAGCCGCTCGGCCGCCGGGTGCAGATCGGCTTCGATCCCGATACGGGCGAGGAATTGTTCGAGGAAGAACAGCTCGATTACGAAACCCTGCCCATGATCGTGCTGATCGTGGACGAGCTGGCGGACCTCATGGTCACGGTCGGCAAGGAAATCGAAGTGCTCATCCAGCGGCTCTCGCAAAAGAGCCGCGCGGCGGGCATCCACCTGATCATGGCGACGCAGCGTCCTTCGGTGGACGTCATCACCGGCGTCATCAAGGCGAACCTGCCCACTCGCATCAGCTTCAACGTCACCAGCCGCATCGACAGCCGCACTATCCTGGGCGAACAGGGCGCGGAACAATTGCTGGGCAAGGGCGACATGCTGTTCAAGCCTTCCAGCGGCGCCCTGACCCGCGTCCACGGCCCCTTCGTGAGCGACGAGGAAGTGGAGGCCGTGGCCGAACATTGGCGCAAGCAGGGCAAGCCCGATTATATCGACGCCGTGACCGAGGAAACGGAAGACAGCGGCTTCGGCTTCGAGGACGACCTGACCGCCTCCGACAATCCGGAAGAGCGCAAATATCGCCAGGCCTGCCAGATCGTGATCGAGAACCAGAAGGCCTCCGGTTCGTGGCTGCAACGCCAGATGGGCGTGGGCTACAACACCGCCGCCAAATGGATCGAGCGCATGGAGGAAGACGGGCTGGTCGGCCCGGCCAACCATGTCGGCCGGCGCGAGATTTTCCGGGATCGGGACGGGAACCCGCTTTGATCTTGTTCGTTCGGCGCGCGCGCTAGTCCAACCCCTCGTCATTCCCGCGCAGGCGGGAACCCAGCAGCAACCGTCGGAACTGGGTTCCCGCCTGCGCGGGAATGACGAGATTGAAGTTAGCGCAACACTCTCAGCGCCCTTCGCGCTCTTTGCGCGAACCCAATAAAACTCACGCGGAGACGCGGAGGCGCGGAGGGAACGGACCCAGCCGCAGCCTCTCCGCGCCTCCGCGTCTCCGCGTGAAACTCGCTACATCTTCACCCTGCATGAAATGGCCAGCGATCCCGGCATTCGCCGGGATGACGATGTGGCCGTGATACGGGGCGCAGACACACCCATTCCTCCGCTGGCGAATGCGGACTGACGCCGGGGTAGGAACAACCGAGGACGGACGGGGCCGGGCCGGTAGTGTCAGGCGCCCGCTCTGGCGAGCGGAGCGATTGCGCGTTGTTTGAAATGCGAA
>MKUB01000021.1 GCA_001898545.1 Sphingomonadales bacterium 63-6
ATTGGTATCGGCCCCGAAAGCCAGCCCCTCACGCTCCAGCAGCTTGTACATCTCGTTGCCGGGAACATGAGTGGAGCCGTTGAAGGCCATATGCTCAATGAAATGGGCATAGCCGAGTTCATTGTCGTTTTCCGCCAGCGATCCGGCATCCACCACCAGCCGCACTTCGCCAGTGCCGGAAGGCGTGGCGTTGTGGCGAATGATGTAGCGCATGCCGTTGGGCAGCATTCCGAAACGATAGGCCGTATCGACCTGCAGGTCGCTGTTCTCGAACGCCCAGACGGGCTTTGCCGGGCTGGCCTCCTGCGCCGCCGCAGCGGCCTGCTGCGCGGCTTCAAGGGCCGGGTTGGCATAGGCGGGAAGGGCGGTAGTTAGGGATAGGGCGGCAATCGCCGTAAGAACTGAACGCATCACACTCCCGTCGCCCCCGTCAAGGCCGGGGCAAAGCCAGCTTATTTTGCGGCTATGGCGGGAAGCCACCCAAGCCTGTCTGGCAACCTGCGTAGCAGGGGGACAGGCGATGTGAAGCTGAAATGGTAATATCACCTAATGGAATGCGCGTATTCATTAGCGCTTATGGCCGACATTACGGGGCTGGATAGCGCTTTGCATGAGGGGCTGGTGTTTCGTTCTGACATTCTTATGGCCGCGGCTCTTGTGTGCTTTGCGCCGTCTGCCGCCAATGCCTGTTCGGTCCGCGCACCTCCGGTAGACGAGACCGCCAATGCGATAGCGGAAGGCGGCGTGTTCATCCGGGGCACGGTGATCCAGGAATTTGACGCGGCAAGGCAGCAGCCGGAAATTATCAGGGCAGAAGCAATCTACGTGGGGGAAGGTTCACCCAGAGATTTTGTGATTTATCGGTCCAACGCCGAGTTTCAGCGGGAACTCGATCCGCGAACGCCGCGAACGCCATGCGATCTGAGCGGTCCAACCGGTTTCAAGCTGGGGCATGTCTTTGAGCGGCTGGTGCTTGAGCCCGCTCGCTCCCACACCGACGCTGCGGCCAATGGGCGATGGCGGTTTGCGCTCTTCGGCTCTTCCGTGGCTCGCGAGCCGGGATTGCAGGCTTTGATTGAAGCGGCAATCCGCAAGGGACGGTTTCAGGCTCGTCCGCCCTTCAGTGCCGAGTGGGGAGATCAGCCGCCAAAGCGGCAAACCTCCCCTCAGTGACTTACTTCTTCGGCTTTTCCGTCTTTCCGCGCAGCTTGCGGTGGGCGGAGAGATCGAGAACTTCGCCCGGTGCGCCGTCATCCTGCATCAGGCCGAGGCGGCGGGCGACTTCCTGATAGGCCTCTTCCTCGCCGCCGAGGTCGCGGCGGAAGCGGTCCTTGTCCAGCTTTTCGCCGGTGGCCATGTCCCACAAGCGGCAATTGTCGGGGCTGATCTCGTCAGCCAGGATCACGCGCGAATAATCGCCGTCCCAGATGCGGCCGAACTCCAGCTTGAAGTCGATCAGGCGGATATTGATCGCCGCGAACATGCCGCACATGAAATCGTTGATGCGGATGGCCATGGCGGAGATGTCCTGCATCTCCTCGTTCGAGGCCCAGTTGAAGCAGGCGATATGCTCTTCAGCGACCATCGGATCGCCCAGCGCATCGTCTTTCAACGTATATTCGATCAGCGTGTGAGGCAGCGGTTCGCCCTCGGGCAAGCCCAGCCGCTTCGACAATCCGCCTGCAGCGACATTGCGCACGATTACTTCGAGCGGAATGATCTCCACCTGCCGCACCAACTGCTCGCGCATGTTCAGGCGGCGGATGAAGTGGGTGGGAATGCCGATATGCGAAAGGCGGGTGAACACATGTTCGCTGATGCGATTGTTGATCACGCCCTTGCCGTTGATCGTGCCGCGCTTTTCCGCGTTGAATGCGGTGGCATCGTCCTTGAAGTACTGGATCAGTGTGCCCGGTTCGGGGCCTTCGTAAAGGATCTTGGCCTTGCCTTCGTAGATCTGGCGGCGACGGGTCATCTTGGTCCTCGGCAAAAATAGCAAGCCCCGGCGCTAGCGAGTCGGTTCGGACTGCCTGGCCGGGGCGATCGGTTCCCTATACGCTCACCGCACCGAAAAGCAATTGTCCGATCCCGGCGGATTGCCTAACTGCGCGGGGAGCTTATCCGCTACCCTACAGGGAGAATTTCATGGCCCGCGCCGAGGCATTGAAGCTGCTGGAAACCTATTATGCCGCGTTCAATTCCGGCGATGGGGAGGGGATGCTCGCCTGCCTGTCGGAAGACGTGGCGCATGACATCAATCAGGGCGCTCGCCAGCAGGGCAAGGAGGCCTTCCGCGCGTTCCTGGCCCATATGGACCGCTGCTATGCCGAAAAGCTGACTGACATCGCTATCATGGCGAATGACGAGGGCACGCGAGGTGCCGCCGAATTCATCGTGCATGGGGAATATCTGACGACGGACGAGGGCCTGCCCGAGGCGGTGGGCCAGAAATACGTCCTGCCCGCAGGCGCCTTCTTCGAGATTTCGGGCGGGCTGATTTCGCGCGTCACCGTCTATTACAATCTGGAGGACTGGATCAGGCAGGTGGGCGGATGAGTGTTTCCGTCCGTCCTCTGGCGGGCGAGGAGATCGCCGCGTATCTGAAAGATCTGGCGGCTCTGCGCATCGCCGTCTTCGCGGCATTCCCTTATCTCTACGATGGGCATGAGGGTTACGAGGCGGACTATCTGAAAGAATTCGCCGCCGCGCCCGACGCGGTGCTGGTCGCCGCTTTCGATGAAGACCGGGTGATCGGCGCGGCCACCGCCTCCCCGATGTGGGCGCAGAAGGCGGAGTTCCGGCAGGTGTTCGAGGATAGGGGCATAGACACAAAGAGGTTGTTCTACTTCGGGGAAAGCGTTCTGCTGCCGGACTATCGCGGCCATGGCATTGGCCATGCCTTTTTCGATTATCGGGAAGCAGCGGCAAGGGCCACCGGCGCGGAGCGGGCCTGCTTTGCTGCCGTCATCCGGGCGGATGACCACCCCGCGCGGCCCGAAGGCTACAGCCCACTCGACCCGTTCTGGCGCAAGCGCGGCTATTCGCCCGTGGAAGGCATGGTGACGCAACTCGCCTGGAAGGAACATGGCGAACAGGATGAGAGCCTGAAGCCCATGCAATATTGGATGCGCAGCCTGTGAGTTTCACTGTGGCCGCCGCGCAATATCCGATCGACCGGCTGGATAGCTGGGATGCCTATATCGCCAAGGTGACGGGCTGGGTCAGGGAGGCCGCTGGAACGGGGGCCTCGCTCGCGGTGTTCCCCGAATATGGGGCGATGGAGCTGGCCTCTCTCGACGAGGGGACGATGGGCGATCTGGACGGCTCGCTGCGCTTCGTTGCCTCGCTGGCGCCCCAGGTCGATGCGCTGCATGCCGGGCTGGCGCGCGAATTCGGGCTCTACATTCTGGCGGCAAGCATACCTGTGCTGCGCGATGGCCAATATCGCAATACTGCACGCCTGTTCGCGCCATCGGGCGGGGTGGGTGTGCAGGAAAAGCTGGTGATGACGCGTTTCGAGCGCGAGCATTGGGGCGTTTATTCCGGCGGCCCGCTGCGCCTGTTCGAGACGGAGCTGGGCCGGATCGGCGTTCTGATCTGCTATGACAGCGAGTTTCCCCTGCTCGGCCGCGCGTTGGTGGAAGCCGGGGCCGATATGATCCTGGTGCCGAGCTGCACCGATACGCTGGCCGGTTACCACCGCGTGCGGATCGGGGCACTGGCGCGGGCGCTGGAAGGGCAGTGCTACACAGTGCAGGCCCCGACAGTGGGCATGGCGCAGTGGTCCCCCGCAGTGGACGAAAATCGCGGCGCGGCGGGGATTTACGGTCCGCCCGATCTGGGCTTCCCGGAAGACGGCGTGGTTGCCAGTGGTACTCTAGATGCCGCGCAATGGGTATTTGCCGAGATCGATGTGGAGCGAGTGGCGCGGGTCCGCCAATCCGGCGCGGTGTTCAATATGGCGCATTGGACAGAGCAGCCCGGTGCGGCAGAATTGCCACCAGTCGAGCGGGTTTTTCTTTAGAAAACTTAGGTTTCCGTAGGGTCAATTGACAGGGCTGCCCGGTGTCGCCAGAGGGGCGCGCGAAACGCCCGGCCGCCACTTGGGCCGGTTGCGTGGGAGAAAAGAACAATGTCGCAGCCGCGCAATCCGGGTGCCGTTTCCGTCCTCGCTATCGCCGTTTTCCTTACGCTTCCCGCCACGGCGCATGCCGAAGAGGGCGCCGCACCCGATACGGAGCGGAGCGTCATTATCGTTTCCGCCAAGGAGCCGGGCGCAGACCAGCTCGATTATGCGGGCAGCGTGGTGGCCATCGACAAGACTGCGCTGGAAGACCGCAAGGTGCAGGATCTCTCCACGCTAAGCTATGCCAGCCCCAACGTCTCGCTGGACCCTATCGGCACATTCAAGGGCGTGGCGAATTTTGCCATTCGGGGGCTGGGTATCAATAGCTCCATCCCGTCGATCGATCCGGCGGTCGGGCTGTTCGTTGACGGCGTCTACACCGGCATCAACGCGGGCAGCGTTTTCGACATGCTGGATGTGGAACAGGTGGACGTCTTGCGCGGCCCGCAGGGCGTGGCCTTCGGGCGCAATACCACGGGCGGCGCAGTGCTGGTCACCACGGCCGATCCGAGCTGGGAATGGGAAGGCCATCTGCGCATGGCCGTGGAAGGCCCGGTGGATGCAGGGCGGGGCGATCCGCTGATCACCGCGCGAGCGGTTGTGTCGGGGCCGCTCTCCGACAAGATCGCAATCCGGCTCGGCGCGCTGCACACCAGCGATGGCGGCTATTTCAAGAATCTCTACACCGGCGGCGATCTGGGCGAGGAAGAGACTACCGTGCTGCGCGGTGGCCTCGCCCTGCGCCCCGCTGAGCGCCTCACTCTGACGATCAAGGGCGAATGGGCAAAAAGTTCGGGGCAGGGCGCAGTCGGCCACAATAACGGCCAGCACCCGCGCGACAGTTTCGATATTTCGCTGGACGAGCCGGGCTTCTATCGCAGCGAAGGCGGATCGATCACCGCGCGCGGCGAATATGAGCTGGGTCGGGGCAAGCTGACCAATATCTTCGGCTGGCGAAAATATGATCTTTCCACCCGGAACGACATCGATTCCTCGCCCGTCCACCTGTTCCATTCGGACACCGGGACGAGCCAGGAGCAATGGTCGAACGAGCTCTATTATGCCGCAGATTACGGTGCGCTGTCCCTGACCACCGGTGCTTACATATTCCATCAGGATGTGGGCTACGATGAAGTGCGCGACCTTACCGGGATGGGGCAGGCGATCAAATCCTATGGCGGCGGGCGGCAGGCGCACGATGTCTATGGGATTTACGGCCAGGCCGATTACGCACTGACGCCCGACCTGACGCTCACCGCGGGGCTGCGCTGGTCGCGTGAGGAGAAGAGCGCCGCGATCACCTATGTGCGCCCGCGTGACGAATGTTCCGCTATCGAGGCGACCTGCCCCACCAGCGGGCAGCGCGTTGCGGGCGAGAATAACGGCTTTACCGACAAGCGCGCTTGGAACAGCCTTTCGTCCCGTGTGGCGCTGGCCTACAAGCCCTCCGCCCAGAGCACGCTCTATGCCAACTGGACGCGCGGTTTCCGCTCCGGCGGTTATAATCTGCGCATCACGCAGCCTGCTGCCTTCGAGCAGGTCGCGGCTGAACTTGGCTCGCCTGCCTTCGACGAAGAACAGGTCGACAGCTACGAGGCCGGGGCGAAGTGGCAATCGGCCAATGGCGTCGCCCGCGTGAATGCGGCGGTTTTCTGGTCCGACATTGGCGGTTTGCAGCGAGAGGTAAACGTGCCCAGCCTGCCCTCGGGCCTTGCCCAGTCGGTCTATAACACCGCCGATGCGCGCATTCGCGGCGGTGAGGTGGAGGCGCAGTTTGCCCCTGCCGCCGGGCTGACCCTGTCGGCGAATGTCGGTTATATCGATGCGGAATATCGCCGGATATATTTCGATCTCAATTCGGATAATGTGATCGACGCCGCGGATCTGGAGCTTGCCCTGCCGCGCGCGCCGAAATGGACCTGGGGCGGCAGTGCCCGTTATGAAGTGGCCGTGGGCGGCCTTGGCACGCTGGTTGCCAACGCCTTCTTCCAGCACCGTTCCGCCTATGCCTATACGGACAATAATTGGGGCTACAATTCCGCCTCCGACCGGCTGGATGCCAGCCTGGCGCTGAAGCTGGCGGATTCCGGGCTGACTCTGACCCTGTATGGCCGCAACCTGCTGGATGAGGTTCAGTTCGGCGGGGATACCCAGTTGGGCTTTGCGGGCGGGGCCTATTCGGATGGGAACAACCGCCCGTTCGATCCCAACCCGGCAGCAGGCACCTTCTCGCCCATCTTCAAGGGCCGAGTATTGGGGCTGGAACTGGCGGCGGATTTCTGACCGCCTTCACGCTTGAGTGGACAGGCCTGCCGGGCTGAGGCAGATAACGGCTTTCCCGCGAGAGGGCCGCATCATGCTTCTGCCCGGTATTCCGCAATGACGCGCCGCGAGATGATCGGCATGGCCAGCGTTGGCGTGATCGCCGCCGCGATTGCTGCCCGTTTTGCCTTGTCGCACGGCGAAGCCGAGCCCCCTCCGGGTAATTTCCCCGTCCGCCATAGCGAGGCTCAATGGCGCACTCTGCTGAGCGCGGAGGCCTATCGTGTTTTGCGGGAGGGCGCCACGGAGACACCCTACACCAGCCCGCTGCTGAAGGAGCATCGCAAGGGCACCTTCGCCTGTGCGGGATGTTCCAGCCCTCTATTCGCTTCGGCAACCAAGTATGACAGCCACACGGGCTGGCCAAGCTTCTGGGACGTGCTGCCCGGTGCGATTATCGAGCGGGCCGACAACACGCTCGGCATGTTCCGGACAGAGGTTCTCTGCAAGACTTGCGGGGGCCATCTGGGCCATGTCTTCAAGGACGGTCCGCCGCCCACGGGATTGCGTTATTGCATGAATGGCGCCGCGCTGAGCTTCACGCCGCAGACAGCATAAATCAGAACGGGAGAGGCGATTATCATGGGTGAGATTTTCAACGGGGCAGGGCGAGCGATCAGCACGATCATGGGGCTGCTGATGATGGCGATGGGCTGCGTCTGGATATTGCAGGGCTTCAACATCGCCTTCCTCAACAGCTTCATGGCGGGCGATCTGCAATGGGCGCTGTGGGGCGCGTTGCTCGCATTGGCAGGCCTGATCCAGGCGATATGGGCCAATACGCGCGCAACCTATTACAAGCGCCGCTGACAAGCGGGCGAGCCCCTTTCCATCGCTGGGATAAGGGCGGGGATCACTGGCGCGCGTCGAATGCGGCGCGCGCTTCCTCCACCTTGCCGATATTGGTTTCCGCCCAGGTCCACACGCCGCAAAAGGCGTAGCTGAGCGAGTGGCCCAGCTGGGTGAGCTTATATTCCACCTTGGGCGGGATGACGGGGTGGACAGTGCGCTTGACCAAGCCGTCCCGCTCCATCTGACGCAGGGTCTGGGTCAGCATCTTCTGGCTGATGCCTTCGACCTTCCGCCCGATCTCGGTGAAGCGCAGTTCGCCACAATCTTCCAATATTTCGAGGATCAGCAGCGTCCATTTATCGGCCACGCGGCCGATCATGTCATGCACCAGCCTTTCGAGGGCGGGATCGATCTCGGCCACTTCGGCTGGCTGGGTTTGTTCGCTCATCCGCTGAAATCCTTACACTCTCTTTCGGGTAAGTATAAATCTTTCCGGTGCCTTCTTTCCAATGGAGAGTTTGGGCGTAACTCTGCCTCTCAACAGAAGGAGGCATCCCATGAAACTCACAGGCAACACCATTCTCGTCACCGGCGGCGGCTCGGGCATCGGGCAGGGGCTGGCGTGGAAATTCCACGATCTGGGCAACACAGTAATCGTCGCCGGGCGTCGTGCATCGGCGCTGGCCGAAACGGTAGCCGGGCGCGAGAACATGCATGTGCTGGAACTGGACGTGGCCGATCCGGCATCGGTTGCTACCGCGCTGGAGGTGCTGGCGCGCGAATTTCCGCAACTCAACATGCTGATCCATTCCGCCGGGATCATGACCCATGACGAATTGGGCGATGTCGATATGGCGGCGCGTATCATCGACATCAATCTGATGGGTACGATCCGCGTGGTGGAGGGGCTGATCCCGCAGCTGGAAGGCAAGGATAATGCGGTGATCTGCACCGTTTCATCCGGCCTGGCCTTTATTCCGCTGCCTTCCACCCCGGCCTATAGCGCCAGCAAGGCGGCGGTGCATTCCTATACCGTCTCCCTGCGTCACCGGCTGAAGGGCAAGGCGGACGTGATCGAGATCGCACCGCCCGCAGTGCAGACGGGCCTGACGCCCGGGCAGGAAAGTCGCGAAGGCTTCATGCCGCTGGCCGATTATCTGGACGAGACAATGGAGAACTTCGCCAAGGTTCCCACCCCGCAGGAAAACCTCGTCAAGAATGTCCTGCCGCTGCGCAATGCGGATAAGGATGGCAAGGTTGAGGAAATGCTGGCGATGTTTGAATCGCTCGGCATTCTCTGATCTCTACCGGGCGAGGAGCGTCTTGATCGCCTCAAGCTCCTCGCCTGCCTCATAAGCGCGGGCACGGTCGGTGAAGAAATCGCCGAGCCCGTGCCAGATGGCGGCTGCCGGGGCATCATCCGGAGCGAGAAAACCCGCGATCTCGTGCATTTCCGCATCCCAGCGATAGGCGCGCGGATACATGGTGGGGATGGCGCCGCGCTGGCGGCCCATCAGCCATTCCATGCTGATGCCCATTTCCTTGAGCAGATCTTCATCCGCGCCATGGCGCTGCGCGGCAAGCAGCATAGCGGTGACGAGGCCCATTACGCCCTTGTTGATCCCGCCATAGCACATCTTGAGCGCGGAGGCCGCACCCAGCGGCCCGTCCAGCACCCGCGTATCGAGGCCGAAGGGATTGATCGTGAAGGCGACCTGATCTGCCCCCTGGCCGCAGACATAGAGGCGCGGCCCATCGTAATTCTCGGCAGGCGGGAAACCGATGATCGCGCCATCGACCATCCGTCCGCCCAATTCCTTCACCCGCGCGGCCATACGGTGCTTGGTTTCCGGGCTCAGCGCATTGGCATCGCAGAACAAAGGCGCATTGGCCTGCGCGAAGATTGGGGCGAGGGTTTCCACAACGGCTTCCGCCTGTGCGGGGGGAACGATGGAGAGAATCAGATCGGCGCTGGCGATCTCGTCCAGCGTCGCCTCGGTCATCCCCGCAGCCGCGGCTCTTTCGCGCGTGGCGGCGCTGCGTCCGTCCAGTAGGGTAGGGACAGTGCAGCCATTGTCGTGAAGGCGGCGGGCCACGCCGGAACCCATGGCCCCGGCACCGATGATCGCGATGTTTGTCATAGGCAAACGTCCTAGCCAATCCGCAGCCGAAGTCACTACCGCGCCAAAGAATGATCGGTTAGGTTCCGCCTATGAGTGGCCTTGACAATCCCGCAGAATTCGCCCGGCGCTGGACCGCCGCCTGGAATGCCCACGATGTGGAGGCCGTGCTGCGCCTGTTTCATGACGATGTGGTGTTCACATCCCCCCTCGCGGCGCGGGTAGTGCCGGAAAGTGGCGGCGTGATCCGGGGCAAGGAGGCGCTGCGCGATTACTGGACCGCCGCCCTTGCGGAACGGCCGGGCCTGCAATTCGAGCTGACGGGCATTCAAGCAGGGATCGACAGTCTGCTGATCATCTTTCGCCATCCCGGCGGGCCGGAACGGGTGGATGTGCTGCGCCTGCGCGATGGGCTCGCCTTTGAAGGACATGGCACTTACCCCGTGCCGCTGGACTGAGTGGGATTGAACCCGTGGGCCCCTGCCTGCGCAGGGGCTCACCATCCATCCTATTCGGCGGCTTTGACGGGCGGGGTACCCCATGCGCGATCTTCACCCACCCATGGCACATTGCCTTCGATCCAAAGATCGACGTCCACGCTCTTGAAGCGCCATTCGCCGTCTGCTTCCTTGGCGGCCAGCGTGTCCCAGGTACCCATGCCAAAGACGCGGTTTTCATGAGTGACTACGTCGTGCTGCAGGATTGACCAGAAGGCCTTGATCCGCACGCCATTCTCGCCCTCCGGGCTCATCAGCACCGCGCTGAAACGATGCTGGCGGCCGAGGTAATGATTGGGCCGATCGTACCAGAGCGAATCCGTTGCGCGTTTCAGCCCGTCACGCCCCACGCATTTGCCCTGCGGCCAGTGGGCAAGCCAGCCATCTTCGGCAAAGGTGGCGGCATATCCATCGAAATCGCCAGTATCGAGCGCCCAGCAATAGCGGGCCATCAATTCCTCGATCTCCACCCGGTCTTCCAGCGGGACTTTCAGTTTCATCGCAACTCTCTCCAGATTCTCTGTTTGAGGCGATGCTGCGCGCGGGAGAGGGGATTGGCAAGCCCAAGCCGAGGATGCGTTTACAGCGCCACGAATGTTCCCCGCTCGCGGTCTTTGCGGACATTCAGCCCATCGAAAACCGTGCCGTTCATCGTGATGTAGATGCCGGGCGGGGCAGCCTGCACCGTGGCGAATGCCATGCCCAGATTGAAGGAAGCATCGCTCTCCGCAAAACGCGCCGGGGCAAGCGCGCCGACCAGCACGATAGTCTTGCCCTCTACCCCCGCGAGTGCCTGTGCGGTCTGCGCCATAGTGTCTGTACCATGGGTAATGACGATGCGGCTTTCCGCAGCCTCTTCGACCGCCGCACGGATCTGGCCGCGATCCTGATCGGTCAGTTCAAGGCTGTCTTTACCCATGAGCGATGCGATGCGGTACGGCGCGGCGACCCGGGCGATTTCCAGCATGGGCCCGATCATGCTGTCGCTGATCTGATATTCACTCAGCGCGTCGAAATATTGCTTGTCGATCGTTCCGCCGGTGGTGAGCACGAGGATGGGCGCGGTATTCATGTCAGCAGTTCCCTCGAATTGCGCGAGTGACTGGCGTGCCGTTTTGCCAAACCTGCTGCGCCAAAACATTCTGCGGAACTATCAGAAACCGGGCCGGATGCATCTATCGGTTATGGCGGCCCTGATCGCGGGTGCCAATCAAGGCGAGGGCAATTGGCAGAACCCCCGGCCGAACCGGCCGGGGGTTCTCGTTCCGTCAGCCGCCAAGGCCTTCCTTGCCGACCTCGATAGTGGCCTGCGCGGTGAGATTGCCCACCTTCTCGATCACCGGGCCCTTATGGCCGGCGTCTTCGACCACCAGCTTGACCCACAGGGTGTCGCCGTCCTGGAAATAGGATGTCCGGTTCGCGGCGCGCAACGCGGCAAGGCTGCTTTCCTGCACCCCGGCGGCGGCGGTTGAGAAGCCCGGAAGCTCAAAGATCACGAAGGAACCCTGATCCATTTCCCGCAGGGAAAGCGCCAGAGTGTCCCTGGCCGTTTCCACCCGCAGTTCAGCCCCGCTGCCCAGCGTCGTTTCCCCGATATATTCGGAACGCTTGCCGTGGCGCTGGAGGATGATCGGGTTGGTGATGGGCCCGGTCTGGAAGCCGTTGAAGTCGCCCAAGATGCTGAAGCGCCCGATGTCACCCTTGCAGATGGCCGCGCCCCAGCTTGCCTTGATCTCGCAGGCTTCTTCATCGGATGCGATGCCATTGTCGATGACGATAGTGGCACCCGGAGTGCCGGTGACCGAGCCGTCAAGATCGCGGAATGCCGCGCTTTTGTAAGCGGCGCTGCGCCCGTAATCCGATGCCCAGCGACGCTGGATCGGCGGGAAGCTGACCGGCTTGGCATTGACGAATTTCAGGCCCTTGACCGAATTCTCGGTGCTCATGCCGAAGCTGGTGAACAACAGATAGGACAGGGCCCCCGCATCGCGATGGTCATTGGCCTGGTAATTCACGAAAGTGGTGTTCTCCACCTCGTGGTGGAAATCGTAATATTCATAGCCCCGGATCGGAAAATCCGCCGCGGCGGCAGGCAGGCTGCGGCCATAGGCGATCTCTTCGGGAGTGGTGGGATTGCCGATATTATCGCTCTCACCCACGAACAGCGAGTCCACGACCCGTGAGGTGTAGGGCGCGATGCCGGGCATGGCGACCGCATGGGTGAAGCCGATGGCGTTATCGGCCAGCTTCAGATTGGTGTAGAGGTGATACTCGCCCCGGCCCCAGATGGCGCCGTTGCGGTTCTTGTAGCCAGTGAAATTGTCGAACACCGACACAACCACGCCGCTGTTGGTATCGGCGGGATCGGCATAGGCAATCAGGTTGGGGCCCGCGATGCCGAAAGTGCCGTCGGGCTTGGGGCCACGATCAAGCATGAAGCCGTCGAAATTGGAATGGGCGGTATTGCCGCTGAATTCCCGCGGTTTCGTCCGGCCAGGCCAGGTATTCTTGCTGATCTCCGTGCCCTCAAACTGGCCGGTCGGATGCTGCGGGAACGCCATCCAGAAGCCGATCTGGTCGGAACCCGCCGCCACATTGTCCCGATAGATATTGTCGGGGTTGGTGATCCAGAAGGTGGAAACAGTATTGTCCGAAGGGATCAGCACATGCTTGGCCTTCTGGCCCGCCGTGCCCTGATGGGCCAGTGTCAGGTTGGTCGGCTCGCAGGGCAGGGTGGGATGACACTTGGTCTGGATGCCCAGATTGCGGACGAACTGGTTACCCGTCTCGATCCCGTCTTCCATGAAGAAGCAGTGACCCACCGTGTTGAAGGTGACGTTGTTTTCCACCTGCAGATTATTGGTGCCATGCACCGTAACGCAGCGGCTGAAAGTGTCGTGAATGGCGGAATTGCGGATATATTGCCCCTTGCCTTCGCCGATCAGGTGCCAATGGATGGGATAGCGGGCCAGATGCATGTGCTGTCCCATGCGGTTCAGCTCGATGCCTGAAACATACATTTTCGATCCGGCCATCGCCATGATGTGCCCGCCGAAGTAGGATTTTTCCGCATCGTCCGAAGCCTGAATGCGGATATTGCGCGTCAGCAGGCCGACTTCGCCGCGCTCGTCCACGCCGAAGGTGATCTCACCGAAGTGCATATATTCCAGCGGCTTGTCGAGCGTCAGGGAATTGCCCTTGATCGCCTTGATGTGGCGCCGTTCCGCCTGCCGGGGATTGAAGTCGGTGGAGGCCAGGACGATCTCGTCGCCCACGCGCCAGCTTCTGGCATCCAGCACTTCGATCTGGCTGCTGCCGGCCTTTGCCGTGCGCGCCAGCTTGGTCCAGCTGTTTTCCCGGTCGCCATGGAGGTTCAGCGTACCGCTGAGGATCATGATGCCGCGATCGCCCATCGTGTTGATGTTTTCATCCGGGACGTTGTCCGTCAGCGTGATTGTGGCCTTGCGCGTGTGGGGCCTGGCTTCGGTACCGATTTCCAGCTCGCCTCCGGGCATGTAGATCCACTCGGTCTTCAGCTCGAGGTCGCGATCGTCAGAGAAGCGGAGCTTGCCGCTCACTGTCAGGCTGCGCAAGGCGGGCGGGCTTACGTCCATAAGAACGTCCATGTCGCGCCCAATCGTGACGGCATCGCCTTGCTGCGGGACTTTCCCGTCGGGCCAGGCGGCAGGATCGGACCAGCGCAGCGACCTGACTGTTTTAGGAGAAGCTTCCACCTCCATGGCGGCGTGGCTATGTTCCTGAGCGGCAACGCCGGACCCGGTGCCCAGCAAAAGCGATAATGGTAAAAGCAAGAAAACCTGGAGCAGGCGAGACTGCTTGGCCATGACATTCATCCCCTCAAGCGGAATTCTCCGCCATCTTTTTGTGTTCGGCAAAAAGCATGCACTGGATGAACCGATTTGCCAAGGCCTCTCTTGGTATGAGGGCCGAGGCTGATTGAAACCGGACTTGCGAGGGGTGGTCAACCTTCGGGGACAACAGGTGCCATCGACGCGGGCCACACCGGGAAATGCGGGCTCCCGATGTGGCTGCTTCGTTATTTGGTTGGGGCAGTTCCTGACGGCTCTATCGGGGCGGAACGCTGTTTTTCATTTCTGCGCCAAAGTGGTCGGCGAGTGTTTCCGCAGTGAAGCCATGAGTCGATGATTCCGGATCGAGCGGCAGCATTTGGCTTTCCCAAGCATGGAATGCCGCTTTGAGCTGGGCCATCTTCTCGGGCATGCGATCCTTCATATTTGCCCGTTCCAACGGATCGTCGACGACGTTGAACAGAAAGGTGTTTTCCAGAATCTTGAGATATTTCCAGTCGCCCATCCGGCACGCCTGTTGGTCGAGATTCTTGTAACGCCAGCAGAGGGTGCGCTCTTGCGCGATTGCGGGATCGGCAAGAAATGGGAGCAGGTTCAGGCCATCGGTTGGATAGGCAGGGTCCGGGGCGCCGCCGGCGGCAGCCAGCAGAGTTGGCAGCCAGTCCATCGAGATCATCACCTGCTCGCTGCTTACTCCGGCAGGGACATAAGCCGGCCAGCGGACAATTGCAGGAATGCGCAGGCCGCCTTCGAGCAGTTCGGTCTTCCTGCCGGTAAAGGGCCATGTATCCGCGAAACGTTCACCGCCATTGTCACTGGTGAAGATGACGATGGTATCATCGGCGAGGCCAAGCTCATCCAGCCGCTGCAGGATACGGCCGACCTGCATGTCCAGCCTTGTTACCATCTGCGCATAGATGTGCTGCGAGCCGCCATCATAATGCATCAGCGCCGTAGGTTTGCCGTCCGCGTCCAGGCGAATGGCTTCCGCTTCATCGGCTGGACCCTCCCACGGCCAGTGAGGGGCGTTGACATGCAGCGAGATGAAGAAGGACTTATCCGTCTGCGCATAGCCATCGATGACCTCCAGCGCCCGTTCGGCGAGTAGATCGGTCAGATAGCCCTTTTCGTGGATCTCGCGGTCATCATCCCAAAGATCGTGCTGGCCGGCATATTTGTGCGTGAAGTAATCTACACCTCCGCCGCGAAAGCCCCAGAAATGATCATAGCCGCTTTTGAGCGGGCCATATTTGGGCAGCAGGCCAAGATGCCATTTGCCGATAAGCGTCGTGCTATAGCCCAGGCCGCGCAGGAGCGAAGGCAGGGTAGGGTGATCGGGTGGGAGCCCGATGTCTCGCATTCCGATCGGTTCCTCGAGACCTACAGGCAGGCGATATTGGTAACGACCGGTAATGAGGCCGGTGCGTGTTGCCGAACAGACCGCCGAGTTCGCATATCCCTGCATGAAGCGGAGCCCATCCGCGGCAAGGCTATCTATGGCCGGTGTCTCGTAGTCTCGCCGACCATAGCAGGAGAGATCGGCATAGCCCATGTCGTCGGCCATGATGAACAGAATGTTCGGTTGCTTATGCCTGCCGCCTGAAGGCTTCTTTGGTGTGGCCGCGCGGGCAGGCTGGCCGTGTCCCCCCAGACCGGCACTGACGAGACCTGCGCCGACGAGGCCGAGCGACTGGCCGAGCAGGCCCCGGCGGGTTACATCATGCCTTGTCACAGCATTTCTCCAATAGTCTGGGGGGATAGGATTTACGTGCGAACCTTCACATCCGCACGCGAACGCCGACGGTAAAGCGCCGGCCGAGCTGGTCGAACAGCACGCTGTTGACCTGCGTCGAGTGAGCGGAGAAGGTGCTGTAATAGGGCGTCAGTGGCGGTGACTTGTCGGTCAGATTGGTCCCCGCGACAAACACTTCGAACTCCTTGCCGCTCCCCAATTCGATCGTCTGTGTAAGCCGCGCATCGAGATAGAAGGCGGCTGCCACCTTGTTCGCCGGAACATCGCCCAAGCTGTTTTCCTGCGTGCCAGAGCCGATATAGCGGCCCTGAACGAAAGCGGAGAAGCCATTGCGCGAATAGGTGAGGTTGGCCGTGGTCTTGAAGTCCGGCAGGCCATAGGCTGCGCCGTTCGACTGCTGAATGCCGGTCTGTCCCGCGCGGTCGACATATGCGCCCGAGGCCAGCGTTTCGCTGTTCTCGAACAGCCAGCTGGCGAAGATGCGCGCACTGAGAGTTTCATCGCCGCCGAGCAGGCTCAGGGATGTGCGGTAATTCGCTTCCACATCCAGACCGCGCACGCGGTTCTCGTTCACGTTGATGAAGATATCGCCGATCAGGATCGGTATGTCATTGGCATCGAGCGTCACCAATTCGCACAGCTGGGCGTCGTTATTGATAAGGCAGCCATTCAGCACGGCCTGGGCACCGAGCTGGCCGATCGCACCCTTGATGCGAATGTCATAATAATCGGCGGAGACGGAGAAGCCTGGCAAAAACGCGGGCTGAACCACTGCGCCCACGGTCAAAGTATCCGCCTTTTCCGGGGCGACGTTGGGGTTGCCGCCCGAATAGCGGGTGACGTTGAGGGCTTCCACCGTGGGTGTGCGCGGATCGTCGACAACCACGACGCCGCCGGTTTTGTCGAACCGCTCGGAAAGGTTCGCCGCCCGCACGTCACGTGAATAGGTTCCGCGCAGCTTGAGGAAGTCCCCGAGATCCACATCGAGCCCTGCCTTATAGGCCCATACCGCGCCGGAGCCGGTATAATCGGCCCAGCGCCCCGCCACATGCAGATTGGCCGAGCGGACAGGACCAGCATCTGCCAGCAGCGGCACCATCATTTCAGCAAAGGCTTCCTTGACGACGATCGAGCCCTTGATGTTGGAAACCTTGGAATATTGGGTGGCTACCGTATTGGCGCAGTCAGCCGCGCTCACGCCCCGAAGCCCCGGTGCCTCTCCGCTGCACAGAACCGGATGTCCGTTCACATGATCGGAGGAGGGATTGCCCGGATCCTGCACCAGCTGCTGGATCGATTCCTTGCGATAGGAGGCGCCGAAAGCGAGGTTGATGGGGCCAGCCCAGCCATCCAGCAGCCGGCCGTTCATGGCGAATTCGGCGACGTGCTGCTTGATGTCGGTGACGGTAACCTTCGCTTCGTTACTGGTGTAGGTCATCGTCTCGCCGCGGGCGAAGCCGGTATCCGCATAATAGATCGGCGTGGTGATCGACTGGCCCGGCTCGTAGCCCGTGACATAGTCGATGGCCGCCTGAGAGGCATTGCCCTGACCGAAGAGATTGATCGGCTGGCAGCCGGGGAAGGCGTTGCCATACAGGGATGTACGGCAAACGATGTCGCCGGTGTCGGGATCGACTACCGCATCGAGCGCAGCGGCGATCCGATCTACCCGCAGGCCCTTCTGATAGCCTTTCCGGCTGTTGGTCCCATATTGATAATAGAGATCGACCTGCCAATCGGCCAGGAAACCGTCTTTCTTGATGTCCCAGGTGAGGCCGCCGGCAAAGCTGTTCATGACGTTGTCATCGCGCAGCCAGACTTCTCGGCCGATATCGGCGCCGCCATCCACTTTGCGCAGCGTGAAAGAGGCGATGTTGTTGGCGGTCATGATGTCGCGCACAGCATCCGGCAGGTAGGCATTGTCCGCAAAGATCGTGGCCGTGGTCGGCGTGCCGTTCAGAGAGCCGGTGGGATCGTTGTAGCGGAACGTCTTGTTCTGGCCGCGAATATATTGCGCAAAAACGGTCAGGTTGTCGGCAACTTCGTAATCCGCATAGGCGTAAATGCTGTTGCGCTCAGCATCGGGGTAAAGGGTGGCCAGTTCGCTCCCGATATAATCGCCGCTGCCGCCATTGGTGATCGAATGATAGGCCGCAGGCGTCCCGGTTGTACCCGTTCCCACGCTGCCGCGTACGAAGGGCTGGGCGGATTGGCCGCTGGGCGTAAATTCCAGCCCGTTAATTGCGGTGCCGGGGGAAAAAATGACGCCGTTATATGTCGAATTCGCTGAAACCACATCGGGATAAACAGCACCGTTGATCACGCCATAAGCGCGGTACCAGTCACGTCCTTCATAGCCGAAGACGCCCTCCTGCTTCGCATATTCGCCGGAAATGACCAGGTGCCCACGGCTGCCCAGCTTGGTGCCGAATGTTGCCGATGCTTCCCAATTCTCGTTGTCGCCGCGGGAAGTGATGCCTGCCTGGGCCGAGGCGGTGAGGCCCTCATAGCGCTTGTCGAGCATGAAGTTGACGACTCCGGCCACTGCATCGCTACCGTAGGCCGCAGACGCCCCGCCCGTCACGGTTTCGACGGAGCGTATCACCGCGTCGGGAAATACGTTGATGTCCACGCCGCCGAATGCGCTCGCGGAGATGACGCGGTGGCCGTTCAGAAGCGTGAGAGTGCGGTTGATGCCGAGGCCGCGAAGGTCGAGATTGCCGTAGCCGCCACGGGTGAACCACGTGCCGCCGCCGGAGCCCTGCACTGCGCTGAGGGACTGGTTGCCGAAGAATTGCGGCAACTGGCTCATGCCTTCGATCAGTCCGCCTGCACCCATGGCATCCAGTTCGGTGGCGGCCACTGCGGTAACCGGAATAGGAGACTGAGTGCCATCCGTTCTTAAGCGCGATCCCGTGACGACGATAGCGGTCTCCGCTTCAGGCTCGGGACTTTCCTGTGCGTATGCGGGCTCTGCCACGGCCGCGGTCGTAAGGGTGCCAAATGCCAGTGCCCGCGCGATTGCACGGGCAGACACGAATTGTCGCGATTTTCCAAAAGTCATGATGATCCCTCCCAGTCATTTTCTTTCTGTTGGGAGAGATGTGGCTGGGATTGAGCATTCGAAGCAACAGATGTAGGCGTAATCAAACCGATAATGTGCGGGTTATGATTTTATGGTGAGCCCACTGCAGAATCTGCCATTCACAATGCGCCAGCTCGTCATTTTCGAAACGCTGGCGGAGACCCGCAGCTTCCGCCGCAGCGCGGATTTGCTGGGCATTTCCCAGGCCTCTGTCAGCAGTCAGTTCAAGGCGCTGGAAGAGCAGCTCGGCATATGCCTGATGTTGCGTCGCGCCGGCCGGCGGCCGGAACTGACCGCTTATGGAGAGAGCTTCCTGTCGGATTTGCGGCTCTTTTCGGGCGCCGCAACACAACTTGCCAGCTATAGGCGGCGACAGGCAATGGCCGCCGCACCGGTGCGGTTTCAGGTATTGCTGGGGCTTGGGCTTGCTGATTTCTATGTCCGCCCCAAGCTCGATCAATTCGTGGCGGCCCATCCCCATATCATTCTGGAGTTCGACACACGAAGTCCCAGCAGGGAGCTGGTCGCCACTGCCCGCAGCAAGCCCTATGACTTCGTGTTCATTCATCAGCGCGCGGACCTGCCGCTTCCTCCCGATATGCGCTCGCTGGCAATTACGCCCGGTGGAATTTACGGTGACCGCGCATTTGCGGAAGGTCGCTCACTTCCCCTGAGCGCGGAGGAGGTTATGCAATTGCCCTTCGCCCTGCACAGCGCTCAGGATGACGTGGGCGAGTGGCGACTGCGCCAGGCACTGCCACCCAACATGCGGCCGACCAACATCGTGGGGCGCATCCAGTTTTTTGAAGTCATCATCTCGATGCTTAATCGGGGCCAGGCTGTCACCAATATGCCGATTGCCATGGTGCCGATGGAAATGCGCGACAGGGTGGTGCAACTGTTCCCCATGCACGACTGGCGCCTCATGTTCTATCGGAAGGAAGCTGACGATAATGTGGATCGCGACGCAGTGGAGGCCTTTCTACTGAGCAGCGTTCTGCAGGACCCGGCCTACACGCATGTTCTGGACGATTGCCCGGTTCTGTAATCTGCTATCCGGAAGGCCACAGCGGGAGCACGGACCTTTCAGGATCTGCGGGCTGCGCGGACAAAGTCCTGACTGATCCTTTGCCCGGACAGGCCCAGCCTGCGCACCTCCGGCAGTCTGGACGCTTCATAGGACCGTAAAGCAGCCACAGGGTCGGTCCGCAATGCCGCGCCATCAAGAAACCGGGCCAAGGCCATGGCATCTTCAGCAGCAGTCGCAAAGCCGTTGCCTGTCATGGGAGTGCACACATGGGCTGCATCGCCGACCAGGCACATCCGTCCGGAAGCAAGGTGATCGGGGACATATTCCACGACCGGCGTACCGAGCACAGCCTTGCGCGCGATACATTCCAGGATCGCCTCTCGCCAGGGAGAGGGCCAGTGACGCCGGGCCAGGGTTTCCAGTTCCTCGAACAGGGCATCCGGCATGTCGGCGGGGCGAAGCGAATGCCGCACAAGTGTGCCTTCGACCGCGCCAGTCTCCCGCAGAATGTCGTTGTGACCGGCGTCATACCAGCCCCAGCCAACTCGCCGGCGCCCACGCTCGACGCCGCCGTCAGCGGCGGTCAGGGGAAACCCGAGCAGCAGGAAGGGCCCGGCCTCCAGAAATTCGAGATGCGGCGGAAAGCGAACGGAGAGCGCTGATTCTTCCGCAAAGCCCACCCAGGCGAGATAGTTCGCAAATATGGCATCCGGGCGCTCCGGGCATATCTGCCGCCGCACGACGCTCTGATAGCCATCGGCGCCGACCATCACTGACCCTTCGAACCGCCGATTGTCGGAGGTCATGGCCCAGGCATGCCCCTCATCCTCGCCAACCAATTCAACACGGGCATTCTGCAAAATCTGGATTCCGGCTTCTTCAGCCGCGATCCGCAATCCGCGATAGACGGACTGCCATGCCTGAATGCCAGTAGCGAGAGTGGCTGGCGCGTGATGTCGCCCGGTCAATTGCTCCAGCAGTCCATGACCGACCTGCAGCGCCGCCCCCGTCCGGTCGGTGTCGTTAGAGCGTTCGAGCAGCGTAACTGACAGCCCGTGCCGGGACAGCGCGAGCCCGGTCATGAGGCCGGCCAGCGAACCGCCTACGATGAGTATGTCACTCGTGTCGGTTTGAGCCGGGGCCATCAGCTCTTGAGTGTGACCCAGACCTCCACAGGGGCGATGAATTTCCCGGGCGCTGGCTTGCCGACATGGACGCGATCCGCCGTTACCAGTTCACCCGTGGCGAGATTGAAGCTGGTCCATGGTTTCGGCATCCGGCCGAAGGTCATTTTCTGGATAGGCTGGCCCGTGGCCGAATTCATAATCGTTGCGATAACACTCATGGGCGAGCCGATAGACATTCGAACCGGGATCGGTCCAGCACGAACATCGAGAACATGGTCAGGGGCTTGGTCGCAGCAATTGCCTGGATAATTGGTGATGCTGAACTGTTTCAGCCTCCATCCGATCCAGAGTTACGAAAAGGGCCGGGTGCGATTGCTCACACCCGGCCCGTCCCGTCGCTGTCAGCGGGAACTTTAGCCTGCGGTGGCGGCGTCCAGCGCTGCCTTGTCGATCAGCAGGGCCGGGTTGCCTGCGGCATCTGCGGTAAAGAGGTTCTTGGGCAGGGTGATCGGACCGGCCGAACGATCGACGACTACATTGCCCTGGGCGTCCAGTTCGCGAATGGCGCCAACTTCCACACCGTCGGAAGTTTTCACCTTCTTGCCGGCGGTCAGCGCGGCTTCGAGGGCGGCCTTGGCTTCGCCAGCGGCTTCGAACTGCGGGGCCAGTGCCTGGTCAAGCTGTTCGGCAGTGAAGGGAAGGGCCAACTGGCCAGCGTCATTGGCGTAGAACTGGTCCTTGGGGAAAGCAGTGTCGATGCCCTTATAGGTCACCACAACGGTACCATCGGCTTCGATGGACTTCACCGTGCCCAGATCGCCGCCCGCAGCGCCCTGGATGGTGGCTTGGGGCTTCAGCACTTCGGCCAGCTTGGCGGCGGCTTCGGCATTGGCCTTCGCGACGAATTCATCGAGCCCGGCCTTGGTCAGGCCGATCAGCGGGCCTTTGGAACCCTTGCCGAAAGAGGAATTGGGCAGGGTTGCCTTATGCGTGCCAGTGTCGACGATGACATAGCCGTCACCCACTTCGACAATCTTGCCGACTTCACCGGCATCGGAGCCATAGACGGTTGCGCCAACGGCAAGACCGACATCGCTCTGCGCGGCGGCGGGAATGCTTGCAAAGGCAAGCAGCGAAGCTGCAACCATTTTTGTGAACTTCATTGACTTACTCCGTAGCTGTCCATTCGTCACAACGCCCGGCGGAGCCGGGCAAACCCTGCGCGGGAACGCAAGAAACCGGATAGCGAGCCCACCGACATCGCGGGATGAGGAAACCCTTCATGGCGAAGAGCCATGGCGGGTGCGGTCGGGGTTGATATCGAACGATAGCAAAATTGCACGCGAAATGTCCCGCTACCTTTTCATCAAAGCTGCCGGTTGGCAACGCCCAAACCTCTCAATTCAGGGATGAAGTGAGGCTGAAGCGGGCTGAAGGGCGAGGTTCAGGCGGGCAGTTCGGCCTCAAGCAGGCTCAGGACGCGTTCCCTGCCGGGGAAGCCTTCGGATATCCAGCGTGCTTCCACCGCGCGGAGGATTCGCGCCACTTCCGGCCCAGCCTTGACGCCGCGCTGCACGATCTCTCCACCCTTGAGTGGAAGCTGGGGAATCTCCCAGTCGCTGAGCGGGGCAGGGTCGCCTCCGCACAGCAGCAGCCGGTCCTGTGCGCATTCCGTGCCGCAGCGATAGGCGAGGACGAGAGGGTTTGCCGCGTCGTCAGCCTGGCGGCCGGCCACGCAGGACAGTCGATCCCTTTGTGCACGAGAGAGGCGCAGCCGAGCCGCAACGCTTTCCGCTACTTGCGGGGAAGGGGGGAGCAGGGCCGCCATGCGGCGGATCGCCTGCGGGGCGAGCGTTGCCTGGCGTTCCGCCGCGATCAGTGCGGGCAGTGCTTCGATTGCTTCGCGCTGGACCTCGGGCAGCACCACACCCAGCACGCCGCGCAGTTCCATCCGCAGCAGCGTCTCGGACGGATCGGGCAGGCCGAGCAGGTTGAGCAACTCCATCGCCACACGCTCGCGGCTGAGGCCCTTGAGCGTGGCGGCCAGTTCTGCGCAGGCTTCCTCCGCCTCGTTATCGAGCGCCGAGCCGAAGCGCGCCTGGAAACGATAATAGCGCAGGATACGCAGATGATCCTCGCGGATGCGCTGCCGGGCATCCCCGATAAAGCGCACGCGCCGGACGGCCAGATCGGCCAGCCCGCCGAAATAGTCGTAAATCTCCAACGTGCGGGGATCGGCATAGAGGGCGTTGATGGTGAAATCGCGCCGGGCGGCATCGTCCCGCCATTCGCTGGCATATTCCACCGTGGCACGGCGGCCATCCGTAGATACATCGCGCCGCAGGGTAGTGATCTCCACCTTGCCGCCGGGCAGCAGGGCCGTGACCGTGCCATGGTCGATCCCGGTAGGAACTGTGCGGATGCCTGCCCGCTTCAGCCGTGCCATGGCATCCTGCGGCTTGAGCGGGGTGGCGCAATCCACATCTGCCGCATCTTCGCCAAGAAGCCCGTCGCGCACGGCCCCGCCTACCCAGCGGGCGAGGCTGGTGCCGTCGGGCGCGTTGCCCAGGGCATCCACCATGCGGTGCAGATCGTCCCGCTGGGTCCAGGGCGCGCGGGGGAGGTAGTCAGCCACGGATGAGCCCTTCCCAGGCGAGGCGCTGCGAGAGATTTTCGATGATCGCGGCGGTAACGCCCCAGATGCGATGCCCCTCCCACACGATCTCGGTATATTCGCGCAGGCGCCCGCGATATTCGGCCTGCTTGCGCACGCGGTTCGCCGGGTCGAGCACGAATTCCAGTGGAGCCTCGAACCAGTCCGATACTTCGTCGGGATTGGGAACAATCGGCAGGTCCGGCGGCAGGACCCCCATCACCGGCGTAATGTCATAGCCAGTGCCCGTGATAAAACGATCTGTCGCGCCAATAACGGATATGCTGGAAGGGCTTATGCCCAGCTCCTCATGCGTTTCGCGAAGGGCGGCCATCACCGCATCCTCGCCCGGGTCGAGCTTGCCGCCGGGGAAGGCGACCTGCCCCGCATGCTGACGCATGGCCAGTGGGCGATGGGTGAGGATCACGCCCGGCTGGGCCCTGTCCGTCACGCCGATCATTACCGCGGCCGGGCGCACTTCGCCCGGCGGAGCGAAGGCGGCATCGGTCCGCAGGCCGGGAAGCTGCACTCCGTGGCCTTCGTCGAAGATGATCTTGAGGCGATCGAACAGCGGGCTCATGGCACTGCCGTGCCAGAAGTGATCAGCCCCGCCAAGGGCCGAGCGTACCTTCCTTGGGGAGCACGGCGGGATTGGCGGCGCGCACCAGCAGCCGGTCCTGCTCATAGGGGCCGGGAACGGTCCAGCCGCCGGTCGGCGCGGCGCTGAAGCCGAAGAAGCGGCCATAGTAATCCGCATCGCCGATCAGCACTTGCGGCAGCGGTGCCCGCTCATCCAGCGCGCCCAGCATGGCGAGCATCAGCGCCTGGCCGAAACCTTCGCCCTGCCGTTCGGGAACGACCGCCACAGGGCCGACCATCAGCATCGGGTGAGCGCGGCCTTCCGGATCGGTGAGGGCAACGGGCCAGGTCTGGATCGTGCCGACCAGCTGGCTATCCTTGTCCAATGCCGCGAAGCTCAGCCCCGGCAGCCAGTCCATCCCCTCTCGCACCTTATAGGCAGTGCGGCCATGCCGGTCCGGCCCGAAGGCGCGATCGAGCAATTCCTCGATCAGGGCGGGGTCAACCGCATCGAGCGGGATCAGGGTGAGGGAAGAGTCGGCAGCGTCCATGGGCCGCGCGCCGATAGGGGCAAGCGCGGTGTGGCGCAATCAAAACCGCATCGGGTCCGATAATGGCAATCTGAAAGGAGCGCCCGAAAAGCGCGGCCTATTCCTTTGGCGTCAGCTTCAGCAATTTGCCGCCCGGCCCGTCGCCCACCACCCAGATGGCGCCGTCCGGCCCCTGCACCACGTCACGCACGCGCATTCCCATCTTGAAGCGTTCCACTTCGCGGGCCTTGGTGCCATCGATCTCCACGCGCACCAGTGCCTGGGTCTTCAGCCCGGCGATCAGAGCATTTCCGCGCCACTGCGGGAAGAGCGACCCGGAATAGAAAATGAAATTGCCCGGCGCGATCACCGGGTTCCAGCTGATTGCGGGCGCGGCAAGATCGGGGCGAGTGGCATTGCGAGGGATAGGCGTGCCTGAATAATCGTCCCCATCGGAAACCAGCGGCCAGCCGTAATTCTTGCCGGGTTCGACGAGGTTCAGCTCGTCCCCGCCGGCGGGGCCATGCTCCAGCTCCCACAGCCGGCCCTGGCTATCGAACTTCATGCCCAGCAGGTTGCGATGGCCATAGGACCAGATCTGGGCCGACACCCCGCCACGCGACGCGAAGGGATTGCCCGGTGCGGGCGTGCCATCAGGCAGCAGGCGCACGACCTTGCCGAGATTGGTGGACAAATCCTGCGCGGGCGCGCCCTGCATCCGTTCGCCGCTGGTGATGAAGAGATAGCTTCCATCGGGCGAGAAGGCGATCCGGTGGGAGAAATGGCCGAAGCTGGCGATGGCGGGTTCCTGCCGCCAGATCACTTTCAGCCCCTCGATCGCGCAGCGGGTATCGCTGGTGCAATCGAGCTTGCCCATGCCGACCACGGCGCGGCGCTTGTTCTCCGGGTTCGGATCTTCCGCGCGTTCGGCCCAGCTCAGATAGATGTGGTGGCTGGTCGTGTAATCGGGCGCGAATACGAAATCGCCAAGCCCGCCCTGACCGCCATAGGCCACTTCCGGCACGCCACTGACCTCGCCAATCGAGCCGCTGGGCGTCAGAAACTGGATTGCGCCCTTTTTCTCGCTGATGAAGAGATTGCCGGTGCCCGGCTCGAAGGCCATGGCCCAAGGCTCGTTGAACGCGCCCATCTGGGTCACGGCGAAGGGGCCGATCGTATCCTCCGTGGAATTTACGACGGACTGCGCCGAGCTTTCCCCGGAATAGGCGGAGTTGCAGCTTGCGAGGGCAAGCGTGGTAAGGGCAAGAAGCGGGGCAGAGGCCCGGAAATTCCTGATCATGCTCTGCTCAACACCCAATCCCCGTTTTTGTGCCGAGCTTGGTGCAGAAAACCTGCTCGTCGGTGTGGACGAGGCTGGCCGCGGCCCGCTGGCGGGCCCGGTTGTGGCTGCTGCGGTGGTGCTGTGCAAGCCCCGGCCCAAGGGTCTGGACGATTCCAAGAAATTGTCCCCCGCAAAGCGCGCCAAGCTGGATCTGACGATCCGCGCGCGCTGTGCCTGGGGGGTCGGCGTGGTGGATGTGGAGGAGATTGACCGGATCAACATCTTCCAGGCCACCATGTTGGCGATGAGCCATGCGGTGGCCAATCTCTGCGCGGCGCTGGAGGCAGAACCGGCACAGGTGCTGATCGATGGGAACATGACCCCGGCCGGAAGGCGGGAGGAATGGCGCTGGCCCGCCCGCGCCATCGTTGGGGGCGATGCGCTGGAACCGGCCATTTCCGCTGCCTCTATCATCGCCAAGGAATATCGGGACCGAATGATGCGCGAAGCTGCGCAGGCCCATCCCCATTACGGGTGGGAGAAGAATATGGGCTATGGCACGCCCGAGCATCTGGCCGCCCTGCGCACCCATGGCCCGTGCCCGCTGCACCGCCGCAGCTTTGCGCCGGTGGCGCAAATGGAGCTGTTTTAGCCGGGATCGCATGTCACCTTTCCAGACAGGAAAAGGCGCTGTTTTGTTCGAGGTGTGTCATCCCGATCTGGCGCGGTTTCGAGCCGTTTTTCGGTGTCAGGCGCCACCCTGAGTGCAACCTTTCGTTTCGGCATTTCGTGCACGGTCTGGCGGGCAGAAATCGGGCGAGGGCGAGAGGGTTTCGGGCGGCTCATCGGGCAGGATAAACGCCATTTCGCAATGTGTAGGAAAGCGATTTTCGGAGAGAGGTGCGCG
>MKUB01000022.1:0-298 GCA_001898545.1 Sphingomonadales bacterium 63-6
GACCACGCCCAACGCCCCACCCGCATCGTGTTCGACGAAGGGCATCACGTATTCGATTCCGCCGATTCCACTTTCGCGGCGGAACTGACCGGCCTCGAATGCGTGGAACTGCGCCGCTGGATCACCGGGCCGGAACGCGGATCGAAGGGCCGCCGCCGGGGCCTCGCCGCGCGGCTGGCGGACATCGCCTCTTATGACGAGGCGGGCGGGAAGGCGGTGGCCGATGCCGTGACCGCCGCAGAAGCCCTGCCGGGCGAAGGCTGGCTGCAACGGCTGGCGGAAAACCAGCCTTCCGGTC
>MKUB01000022.1:329-4220 GCA_001898545.1 Sphingomonadales bacterium 63-6
CCTCACTTACGTCCGCGACGAAAGCGGCGGCCAGGAAGCCGGCTATGCCATCGAAACCGAGGCGGCCCAGCTTGACGGCAATTTCATCGAACTGGCCCAGCAGGCCGCACAGGCGTTAGCGGCGATCCGCTCCCCCCTGATGAAGCTCTCCGTCCGGCTTGAAGCAATTCTGGAAGACCCGCCGGATTGGCTGGACGGCCCCGGCCGCGCGCGCATCGAAGGCGCGCGCTATTCGCTGAAATGGCGCATCGACATGCTCGCTTCATGGGAGGCCTTGCTTGACCGGCTGGGCGGCCCGGCAGATCCGGATTTCGTCGACTGGCTCGCCGTCGACCGTTCCGACGCGCGCGAATATGACATCGGGCTGCACCGCCGCTTCCTCGATCCGATGAAGCCCTTTGCGCAAGTGGTGCTGGAGCCTGCCCACGGCGTGATGCTGACCAGCGCGACGCTGAAGGATGGCGGGGAATGGCAGGCCGCCCTCACCCGCTCCGGCGCGAACTGGCTCGATACGGCCCCGATGCTGAGCGAGCATGAAAGCCCGTTCGATTATGCATCCAATGCCGAAGTGCTGATCGTCACCGATGTGAAAAAGGGCGACATTGCCGCCCTCGCTGGTGCCTATGCCCGCATTATCGAGGCATCGAAGGGCGGCGTGCTGGGCTTGTTCACCGCGATCCGGCGGCTGCGCGCGGTCCATGGCCGCATTGCCGACCGGCTGGCCCGAAATGGCCTGCCGCTTTACGCCCAGCATGTCGATCCCATCGATACCGGCACTTTGGTGGACATTTTCCGTGACGATCCGCGCGCCTCGCTGCTCGGCACCGATGCCCTCCGCGACGGGGTGGACGTACCCGGCGAATCCCTGCGCTGCGTGGTGATGGAGCAGGTGCCATGGCCCAAGCCCTCCATCCTCCACCGCGCCCGCCGCGCGGCGGGTGGCGGCAGTTCCTTCGATGACCGGATCATCCGCGCGCGGCTGGCCCAGGCATTCGGCCGCCTGATCCGCAGCAAGGACGACAAGGGCCATTTCGTGGTCCTCTCCGCCGCCTTCCCCACGCGGCTGACGGCGGCATTCCCCAAGGGCACACCTGTCATCCGCCTGTCGCTCGATGAGGCTTTACATCGGATCGCGAGCGGTGTTTCTGGGGGCAGCGAAGCGATTCCGGCCTCTCCGGCATCGCCGCTGGAAGGATCCTCGCCCTGGTGAAACTGCTCGGCCTCCTGCGCCATGCCAAATCGGACTGGGACGATGTCGGCCTGCGCGATTTCGACCGCGGGCTGAACGATCGCGGCCGCAAGGGCGCGGCGCTGATGGGCCAGCATATCCGCGATCACGGCGTCGAGTGGGATTATGTCATCGCCAGCCCCGCCGAGCGGGTGAAACGCACGCTGGAAGCCGCCGGGATCGACGGCAATGTCAATTGGCAGGACCGGGCCTATCTTGCCAGTTCCAGCACCTTGATGGACCTGCTGCGCAATGTGGAAGGCGATCCGGCCAGCATCCTGCTTTCAGGCCATAATCCCGGTCTTCAGGAACTGATTTTCGATCTGGTGCCCCCCGATGAGGAAAACACCCTGTTCGATACGGCGGCCGAGAAATATCCCACCGCGACCTTCGCCGTGCTGGAACTGGATATTGACGATTGGTCCCAGCTGGAACCCAATTCCGGCAAGCTGATCTACCTGGCGCGCCCGCGTGACCTCGATCCCGCTCTGGGGCCTGAAAAACGCCGCTGAGCCTGGGCGCTTCTTGACCGGCGCGCCCTCCTTCCACCAGCGTTTGAGTTCCGCTCAGCCTTCCAGCGCAGCGGCCAGCCGGTCTCGAATGGCGCGCAATTGGGGAAGAATATCGACCGGAGCCCGGGCCGCCTGCTCGCGTGGCTGCACCGGCGCGGCAGGTTCGGCCGAAGCGGGCGCAACGGCTCGTTCCGTCACATGCGAGCCACTGGACAGTGCCTGACAGGCGCCCTTGAGCGTGTAGCCCTCGCGATTCACTAGCCGGTCGATCATATCGACCATGCGAATATCTTCCGGCCGGTAATATCGGCGCCCACCGCTACGCTTGAGCGGCTTGAGCATCGGGAACTGCTGTTCCCAATAACGCAGCACATGCTGCTTGATACCCAACGCGCGCGCTACTTCGCCGATGGTGCGCAGCGCATCGGCTTCCTTGCCGTCGCTGAACCTCGGATCCCCTGCCACCCTATACCTGCTTTCCTGCTATCAGTCCTGACCGACACGGTCCTTCAGGATCTGGCTGGCACGGAAAGTCAAGACACGGCGCGGCGTGATCGGCACTTCAACGCCCGTTTTGGGGTTGCGCCCGATGCGTTCATTCTTGTCGCGTAACAAGAAGGTGCCAAAACCTGAAATCTTGACGTTTTCCCCCCGTTCCAGAGCCTCGCACATGTGATCGAGTATCGCCTCAACCATCGCAAGCGACTCCGCACGGGAAAATCCCATCTTGCGATTGATCACCTCAGCGAGGTCCGCGCGTGTAAGCGTGCCAACCGAACGCATCATCTTCCCGTCCCCTGTTCAGATCATCTGGACAGTTCCAATGCGAACAACCTAACACTTTGTGAGGACATAGCAATATTTCCCGCATTTCTGCGAGTTCTTCGGATATCCGAAGTTTTCAGAAAATCACATGCGCAGCAGGCTGGCACCCCAGGTGAAGCCGCCGCCCATGGCTTCCAGCATCACCAGATCGCCTGCTTTAATACGCCCGTCGCGTACTGCTGCATCGAGTGCGAGAGGCACTGAAGCGGCCGAAGTATTGGCGTGTTGATCGACTGTTACGATCACTTTTTCGTTAGCGAGGCCGAGTTTACGCGCCGTTGCATCCAGGATGCGGGCATTGGCCTGATGCGGCACCACCCAATCGAGGTCCGCCGCAGTAAATCCAGACTCTTCAAGTACTTCCTGAAGAACCTCGGCCAAGTTCACCACTGCGTGGCGAAAAACCTCGCGGCCCTTCATGCGCACCTTACCCACCGTGCCGGTGGTGGAAGGACCGCCATCGGTGAACAGTAGTTCGTTATGGGCGCCATCGGCGTGGAGACGGGTAGTGAGCACCCCCGGGCCGCCTTCCGCAACCTCTTCTGCGGCAAGCAGAACTGCCCCTGCACCATCCCCGAAAAGGACGCAGGTTGCACGGTCTTCCCAGTCCAGAATCCGGCTAAAGGTTTCCGCGCCGATAACCAACGCACACCTAGCCATTCCTGTGCGCAGCAGCGAATCGGCTACGCCGAGTGCATAAAGAAAGCCCGAGCAGACAGCCGCCACGTCAAAGGCGATTCCCCCGTTGCAGCCCAGCGCATCCTGCACCTTGGTAGCGGTAGCGGGAAAGGTCTGATCCGGAGTGGCGGTGGCCAGCACGATCAGGTCAACCGCGCTTGCATCCACGCCCGCAGCGGCCAGCGCATTACGCGCGGCCTGCGTTGCCAGAGTCGCGGTGGTTTCCCCCTCACCCGCCACATGGCGCGAGCGAATCCCGGTCCGCTCAACGATCCATTCATCGCTCGTGTCCACGAGGCGTGCGAGCTCTTCATTGCTCACCACGCGCGACGGCAGGGCGGAACCGGTGCCCTTGACCACGGAACGGATCATACAGCGTTCTCTTTATCTTGTCCGTTGACGGATGAATTGCCGTTATGGCGCAGCCGCTCCTCACCCAGTTCGGCAAGGTCGGCGGCGATCCGTTCGGTAATGCTGGCTTCCAGCAGGCGCGCGGTCACCGCCACGGCATTGGCCACCCCCTTGGCATTGGCGCTGCCATGGCTTTTCACGACCACGCCATTGAGGCCGAGGAAAACGGCGCCATTGTGATTGTTCGGGTCCAGATGGTGGCGGAGCAACTCAGTCGCGGGCCGGCTCACCAGGAAG
>MKUB01000022.1:4261-30642 GCA_001898545.1 Sphingomonadales bacterium 63-6
GACAGGCCGTTGGCCTCCACGAAGCCTTCGAACTGCAAGGCAAGGCCGGTCGCCTCGCGCAGGCGCGCGGCGGCTTCCTGAAGCTGCTCAGTACCCTTATTGTCTTCGGTGCCGATATTGAGCAGCCGCACGCGCGGCGCCTCTCGCCCAGTGACGATGCGGGAATAAGCCGCGCCCATAATGGCGAATTGCACCAGATTGCGGGCATCGCAATCGGTGTTGGCGCCCAGATCCAGCATCACCAGATCGCTGTCGCCTAGCGTGGGCATCAGCGCGGCAAGCGCGGGCCGGTCGATCCCCGGCATGGTGCGCAGGGCGAGCTTGGCCATGGCCATCAGCGCGCCGGTATTGCCGCCACTCACGGCGGCGCCGGCATGCCCCTGCTTCACGGCGTTGATCGCCATTCCCATGGACGTGGTGCGCGCACGGCGCAGGGCCTGCGTGGGCTTTTCATCGCCCGACACCACATCCGCGGAATGGAGGATTTCAGAAGCCCCGCGCAGATTCGGATGATTTTCGAGCGCACGCTTGATGCGCTCTTCATCCCCGACCAGCAGGAACTTGAAGCGGTCATGGCGACGGCGGGCAAGCGCCGCGCCTTCGACCATCACGCGCACGCCTTCATCGCCGCCCATCGCATCGACGGCGATACGCGGCAGATTCATGCGCTTACCCCTGTTAATCCGGCCTTAGAGGCCGACAGCGACGATCTCGCGTCCGTTATAGTGGCCGCAATGCGTGCACAGATTGTGCGGACGCTTCAGTTCGCCACAGTTGGAGCATTCGTGGAAAGCCTCAACCTTGAGCGCGTCGTGCGAACGGCGCATACCCCGGCGGGAGGGACTGGTTTTTCTCTTGGGGACAGCCATCGCGGCACCTGTTCCTGCAAAATTCTAGATCGGTTTAATCAAATCGCCCTATGCGATGCCCCGGCAATGCACAAGTGCGTGGCACCTGTGGGCTGGCCGGGATCGCGGCTGGCGGTGAAGGCGCGGCCTATAGCGATTTTCACGTGCGTTGCAACCTCTCCCGGTCATATAGAGCCAGCATGTCGCTCAGGGGAGAAAGAATGCCATGGACCTTACCGTAACCCTTACATCCACGGCAGTCGCCGCGATCATCGGCCTGTGGCTCGCCTTCAGGGTCGTGCAGCTGCGCCAACGCTTTTCCGTGGCGCATGGCCATGGCGATAATGACGCCCTTATGCGCCGGATGCGCGCCCAACTGAACTATGCCGAAAACACGCCGCTGGTGCTGTTGCTGATCGGTGCGATCGAGCTTTCGGGCAAAGCGGGAATCTGGCTCTCTTACGTGGCAGCAATCTATTTCCTGGGCCGCCTTGCCCATGCCGTGGGGATGGATAGCGAAGGCGTGCCGGTAACGCGCAAGCTGGGCATGGCTTCCACCTTTCTCGTGCTGATCGGCCTTGCGATTTATGCACTGCTGGTCGCGCTGAAGATCGTCTGAAGGATACGGCGATGTTCGCCGACTTCGCCAATCACTGGATCATCGCGGGCGTTTCCGCCGATTTCCGGGCAGGCAAGCTCTATCCAATGACGGTGGCGGGGGAACGGATCGTGTTGTTCCGCAACGCGACCGGCATTCTTTCCGCATTGATCGACCGCTGTCCCCATCGCGGAGTCGCATTGTCGCTGGGCAAGCTGCATGGCGGCGTGGTGGAATGTCCGTTCCATGGCTGGACCTTCAATGGCGAGGGCGCCTGCCTCTCCGTGCCGTGGAACCCCGATGCCAAATGCGAGAAACTCTCCGCCCTCGCTTTGCCCGTGCGTGAGGCGGGCGGGCTGGCATGGCTCTACACCGGATTCCGGCCGGATGCGGAGCCCCTACCCAGCGAAAGCCTGTCCGCCCCCGGCGTGGTGCTGAGCGCGCAATCCGCCCTGTGGGACATCCACTGGACCCGCGCGATGGAAAACATGCTCGATTCGCCGCACCTGCCCTTCGTCCACAAGGCTACAATCGGCCGCTTTATTGCGCCCTTCGTGCATGGCCGGATGGATACGGACTGGATCGAAACGCCCTATGGCGCGCGGATCGAGAACCGGATCGAAGGGCGGGACCGCCCTGCCCGGCTGGATTTCCGATTCCCCAATACGATGGAACTGTTCATCGATCCGCCCGGCAAGTTGCTGCGAATGCTGGCCATCTGCACCCCGGAAAAGCAGGGCCAGACGCGGCTGACCATCATCACCCTGCGCGATTTTGCCCGCGCGCGGCTGCTCAACCCCGTGTTCCGCCGGATGAACCGCCGTATCGCACTGGAAGATCAGGCGATTCTCGAAAGCTCGCAGCCATCCGAAGTGCCGCCAGCAGGTGAGGAGAAATCCGTCCGCACCGACAAGCCGACTTTGGCCTTCCGCAAGCTCTATTTCGAGCGGATCAAGGGCAGCCGGGCCGAGCCCTATAGCTAACCGGCAATAGCCACGTCGCTGACATAGGGATTATCGATCCGCTCCTGCGCGAAAGTGCTGACCTGGCCGTGGCCGGGAATGAAGGTCACATCGCCCAGCGGCCAGAGCTTTTGCGTGATGGAGGCGATCAGATCGGCGTGATTGCCCAATGGGAAATCCGTCCGCCCGATGGAGCCGCGAAACAGCACATCGCCCACAATGGCAAAGCGGGTTGGCCGGTTGAAGAATACGACATGGCCCGGCGTGTGGCCGGGGCAGTGAATCACTTCCAGCTCAACCTCACCCACGGTGACCCTGTCGCCATCCTGCAACCAGCGATCCGGCTCGAAAATCTCGCCATGGAGGCCCCAGCGGCGGCCATCCTCATCCAGCCGGGCGATCCAAAAGCGGTCCGCCTCATGCGGACCCTCTATCGGCAGGCCCAGTTCCTTGGCCAGAATGCCGGTCTGTCCGCAATGGTCGATATGGCCGTGAGTGACGAGCAGCTTTTCCAGCGTCACCCCGGCCCGGCGCACCGCATCCTTCAACTTGTCGAGATCGCCGCCCGGATCGACCAGCGCGCCCTTCATCGTCTTCGTGCACCAGATCAGCGAGCAGTTCTGCTCCAGCGGCGTGACGGGAATGATGGCCGCGCGCATAGGTGGCGATGGAGGCGGCGTCTGGGCGGCAGTGTTGGTATCGGACATGGGGCCTAGGTGGCGGGAGGGCCGCGGGAATGCAAGCGCCCCTAGATTCGCCCGCCCTTCCAGACGACTCGCCCGATCACATCCACTTCCGCCAGCGGTACTTCCACCGGCGGATAAGCGGCATTGGCGCTGATAAGGGTGAGCATGCCGGGCCGGGCGGCCTGAATGCGCTTCACATGCAATGTCTCGCCCAGGCGGACGACATGGATGCCTTCACGCAAGGGGCGCGGGGTGCGGTCCACCAGAATCTCGTCCCCGTCACGCAGCACGGGCTCCATCGAATCGCCCGCCACTGCGATGGCGGACAGCATCGCCGGATCGAGCCCTTGTTCGCGCAGCCAGCGCGCGGAAAAGCGGAACGTGTCGAACGGCACTTCCTGCGCGCTGAAGCTGCCCGGCCCGGCCGAAGCATCGAGCGCAAGCCGGGGCACTTCCACCCAGCCGTCTTTCGCTTTGCCCCCATAGGATTTTTCCGCAGCCCCGCCCAATTCGCTTTCCGCCACGCCAAAGAAGCGGGCCAGCACTTCGCGATCCTCCTCTGCCAAACGACGCGGGCTGCCCTTGGTGATGAATTGCTGAAGATATGTGCCGTTCTTCCCGATGAGACGAGAGAGCGCGGCAAGGCTCACCCCGCGCTCACTGGCCAGGGCGACAAGGCGTTCGCGAGGATCGCCGGAGGAGCTTCCTACGTGATTTATCATAGAGGCATCCTACACGTAGTATTTTTCCTAGACAAGTAGGATTTCGCGAGCGAGGAGAGTCGCATCGAGTCGAAGCCCGGCGGCCCGCCTCCCAGCATCAGGCCCGCCGCAAGAACCGGAAAAAGGAGTGACGATGTTGATTCGCAAGGTCGAGAAGTTCCTGCGCCGCACCGGAATGGCCGCCACCAAATTCGGCAGGCTGGCCGCGCATGATCCGCGCTTCGTGCTCGATCTGCGCAACGGCCGCACCCCGCGCCCTCGCACGGAAAAAAATGTGGAACATTTCATGAACAAATATGAGGAGAGCATCCATGCTGGCTGATCCCGCCGCCCTACCCCGCGCCAATCACAAGGTGCCCGCCATCCGCCGCCGCACTGTTGCCGACCGATTGAGGGCCTCGCTGCAAGTCCTCGCCTGCGGCCATGCGCGCATCGCCAGCCATCGCGAAACCTCCTGGGCGAGCATCACTTTCGCCGGCACGCGCCATCGGCTGGAACTGCTCTTCGAAGGGACAGATGCAGTCGAAGCGGGGGAACATTTCATCGCTGAACTGCCCGACCATGAATTCGACATTCCCCGTCAGCTGGTGGCCGATGCCGCGGTGATGGAAGTGGATCACTCTCTCTCACCCCAGCCGCGTTTGGCGGTGAGCGTGGAATTGCTGCTGCTGGAGGAAGCGTGATGGGTCCTCCCCGGCACGGGGAGGGGGACCGCCGGACACGGTCCGGGGGTGGAGGGGCACCGGCGGAGGCAGATTCATGTGAGCAAAGCAGCCAGACGACCTGCCCCTCCACCATCCTACAGATGGTCCCCCTCCCCGTTTCGGGGAGGATCAGTACCCCAGAACCGGATCGAAGCGCGGCTCCAGCGGCTCGCCCTTTCGGTAGCGTTCGCAATTTTCCACGAAACGGATGGCCCCGCGCAGCATGCTTTGCGGCGTGGGAATGCCGGAAAGGTGCATGGTGATATGGGCATTATCCAGATCCCACAAAACATGGTCCGGCGGCAGCGGCTCAGGATCAGTCACGTCGAGCATGGCGGCGAATATCCGGCGGTGCTTCAGCGCGTCGGTCAGCGCCGCCTGATCCACCACATTGGCGCGAGCGAAATTCACCAGCACGGCTTCGGGCTTCATCGCGGCAATCTCGGCAGGGCCGATCATTCCTTCGGTTTCCGGCGTTCCGGGAACGGTGAGGACGATCCAGTCGAACTCCCCGATCCGCGCGCGCCATTGGTCAGGCGTCAGCGCGCCTTGGGCTGCATGGCGCCGCACCGGCACCACGTCCACGCCGAAACCGGTAAGCTTCTCCCCGATCTTCCGCCCGATCGCGCCATAGCCCAGGATCAGCGCCCTGCTGCCCGCCAGATCGCGAATGCCCGGCGCGGCAGAGAGCCATTCATGCCGGTCCTGCGCCCGCACAATGGCAGGGTAATTCTTGGCAATGGCCAGCATACCCAGCACCACAAACTCGGAAACCTGAATATCGGTCAGCCCGGTGCCATTGGTCAGTTGCACGCCGCGCGCGCGCATCTCGTCCATGGGCAGGAAATCCAGCCCGGCATAGACCGAGTTGAACCATTTCAGGCCCTTCGCCAGCGCAACAGCCTCTAGCAAGGGGGGCTTGTGATGCATGTCGAACCAGCCGATCTCTGCCTCCGGCGCGAGCGCGTGCAGCTCCTCCACCGAATGCCACCAGCGCGGCTCGATCCACTCCGGCAGGCGCGCTTCAAGCATCGGCCGGGCAAGGCCGGGAAGGACGGCGATGGTTCTCGTCGTCAAAGTTTCCATTCCCAGCCCAGCGGATCGCCGTCCATGACGGAAACCCCTTCTTCTTCGAGTTCCTTCCGAATCTCATCGGCTCGTGCAAAGTCGCTGTCAGCCCGCACCATCTTCCGAATTCTGAGTTCAGCCTCGATCATCTCTTCGCTAATTGTTGACCCTTTGGGCCGCAGGCGCAGGTCGGTGCGTTCCAGTTGAAGCAGGTTCAGCCCCAGCACCGCATCCATCGCGCCCAGCAGGGCCAGCGATTCATCGGTGGGCATCTTCTTGAGCGAAAGCAGTTCCTCAAGCACCGTCAGCGCCACTGGCGTGTTGAGATCTTCGGCAATCGCCTCGTCGAAACGGATTGCCAGTGGGCGCAATGTTCCGCCGATCCCGTCGAGCAGTGCGGCAAAGGTCCAGCCGCCTTCCGGCGCTTCGACCGGATCGTGGCCCTTGTCGGCATGGCGTTTCTTCAGGGCCTGCACTGCCAGCACCATGCGCTTGAGACGGGTCAGCGCGGCGGAGAGCCCTTCCCAGCTGAATTCCAGCTCGCTGCGATATTGCGCCTGAAGGCACAGCAGGCGGTAGGCCAGCGGGTGATAGCCCTTGTCGATCAGCAATTGCAGGCGCAGGAACTCACCGGAAGATTTACTCATCTTTCCAGAGCGTTCGACCAGGAAGTTATTGTGCATCCATAGGCGCGCGCCGGAATTGGCGGCTTCCGACAATCCGCCACAGCCGCAGAAAGCCTGATTCTGCGCGATCTCGTTCGGGTGGTGGATTTCGCGGTGGTCGATCCCGCCGGTGTGGATGTCGAAGGGGAAGCCCAGCAGCTTGCCGCTCATTACCGAGCATTCCAGATGCCAGCCCGGTGCGCCCTTGCCCCAGGGCGAATCCCATTCCATCTGGCGCTTTTCGCCTTCGGGCGTCTTGCGCCAGATGGCAAAGTCCGCCGCATGGCGCTTGCCTTCCACGGCCTCGATCCGCCCCTCGCCTTCATCGGTCGCGGCGCGGGCGAGCTTGCCATAATCCTCTACGGTGGAGACGTCGAAATAGAGGCCGGAAGGCAGCTCGTAACAATGCTTGTCCGCGATGGCCTTCGCGAAATCGAGCATGTCCTCGATATAGTTCGTGGCAATGGACCAGTCGGCCGGCTGGCGGATATTCAGCGCCTTGATGTCCGCCCAATAGGCTTCGGTATAATGGCGGGCCACTTCCCAGATGGACTGCGCCTTTTCGGCGGCCATCTTCTCCATCTTGTCCTCACCCTGATCGGCATCGTCCGTCAGATGGCCGACATCGGTGATGTTGATCACATGAGTGAGCTTGAAGCCCTTCCAGCTGAGCGTGCGGCCCAGCACATCGGCGAAGACATAGGCCCGCATATTGCCGATATGGGGGTAATTATAGACGGTGGGCCCGCAGCTATAGACCCGGGCCTCCCCTTGATGGACCGGGGTGAAATGTTCCGCCTGGCGGGTGAGGCTGTTGAACAGCGTGAGAGGTGCGCCTTCGATCATATGCGCGGCTTTGGTCCGAAGGCAGGCCCTTGGTCAAGCGGCAGGCGCTTACTCGCTGGCCAGTTCAGGCTCGGGAATGTCGATTGCGGCGAGTTTCCAGGACAGGCCACTGCGCGTGAAGACCAGCGCGGGATAGGCCTTGCCATTCTCGCCCTTGGGCACGGCGCGGAAACTGTTCAGGCCGGTGCGTTCCACATCCCAGTCGATTTCCTTGGCCGGCTTGCCATCGCGCATGGGCACGAGGCTGCCGGTGACCAGCAGCGCCGCCATGCCATCCGGCGTGATGACGCTGTCCACCACCCCATCGAGGAAGCCCGAAGCGAGCAGTGCACCCGCGCCCTGCATAGGATTGGCCTCCCCGCGTTTTGCCGCCTCCTGCGCGATCTGTTCACGCATCTGCTGCTTCAGGGAAGCGCGCAGTGCGGGGAAATCGATCGATTCCTCAAGCGAGCCGCGATCCGCTTCCCGCGCGGCGTCGCGCAGGCCGTCCATCGCGATCCATGGAGAGGCGACGGCCCATGTGGCCGCCAGCAACAGCGCAAGCACAGCGACGCCCAGGATCAGTTTGCGCATGAATAGCCTCTCCTTGCTCCGGCATGTGGGGTCTGCGTCTGGGGCATTCCCTTATCGCGCGCAAGCTGAACGCAATCAGACCACGGAACGCAGCAGCACCACGATCCCCACGCCCACCAATGCCAGCCCGGTCCATTCCTTCCGGCCAAGACTCTTGCCCGAAACACGCCGATTCAGCAGCGCCGCCAGCGGCATTTCAACCAGCCCCAGCGTGCGGACATTGGCCGCCGCAGTCAGGGCAAGGCCAGTGAACCACATCAGCGTGGCCAGCATGCCCGTTGCCCCCGCACCAAGGCTGGGCTTCCATGCGCGCAGAGTGGCCAGGATCACTTCCCTGTCAGTCAGCCCCAGCCAGAGGAGCAGCAGCGTGCTTTGAACAATCAGCGCGCAGGTCATCACATGCAAAGCCGCCATCCACGGCGCCGCGCCCGGCAGAGTGAGGATCGCCGCGCGGAACGACAGGGAGGATAGGCCGAACATGGCCCCGCTGGTCACGCCGAACAACATCGGCGCGGCTTCCCCCCGGAAGGCAGCCAGTCCGCCGCCACGCGGCAGGCCAGCCCAAAGTACACCGGCCGTGGCGATCAGAATGCCCGCCCAGGCGCCCAGCGGCAGCACATCGCCCAGCAGCCACCAGCCGCCCAATGCGAGCAGCACCGGCTCGGTCTTGATATAGGCATAGGCCACCGCGAAGCCGCGCATATGCATGGCCTTGAGCATCAGCGCCGTGGCCCCAAGCTGCACCACCGCGCCGGTCAGCACCCAGCCGATCATCGTTTCCGAAAAGCCCGGCATCGGCTGGCCGAGCCAGAGCATCGCCACGGCATAGGCCGCCAGCGCGAAGGGGATCGCATAGAGGAAGCGCACCATGGTGGCGCCCAGGGTGCCGACGCTGCCAGTGAGCCCCGATTGGAGCGCATTGCGGACCAGCTGCGTGACCGCTGCGGCGATGGTGACGGGGACCCAGAGCATTGTCCTGCCTAACTCTGGCGGGCGTGAGCGAACAGGCGAGAAATCCTGTCAGCGAGTAAAGCCCGGCGAGCATGACCCGCCGGGCAGTTTTCCTGTTACTCGGCAGCGGGTGCCTGTGCCAGCGCCGCCGCAATCTCGGCGGGCCTTAGGGCGCCCGGTGCGGGCCCCATATCGTCCTCATCCACCAGCTTGAGGCTCTTCTGCTTGCGGAACTCCTCTTCAGTCGCCGGCTGGATATCGGGACGACCGGCGACGATGCCCATCTTGATCTTGCACTTGGCGAACTGGGTTTCATCCGACTCGACCAACAGGCCCAGCGTATCCTTGGCTTCGCTCTTCACGCTATATTGGTGAGTGCCCGGCTCGGTCACCAGAATGAAATAGCGCCCTGCGCCGAGCGAGCTGATCTTCTCGCCATTCTCATTGACCGAACAGCCAAGGGCAAAACCCATTCCGCCCGGACGGAAGAACACGATCTGCCCCTTGCCCGGCGGCGGAGCGGGGATGGCGATGGGAGCCGCATCGGCCTTCTCCTCGCTCTTGGCCTTGGCGGCGAAGGCCGGGGCGGATGAGATAGCGGCGATCCCAGCCGCCATTGCGAGTGCAACCTTCAATCGAATCATTCTTTACCCCCTTGATGCACATCGGCCGCAGCCGACTCAGTATCGACGGCCTCATCCGGCACCGCGCCGGATGGAACCGCCAAATCCCCCTCTGAAAGCTCCTGCCCGGTACCGGCCTGCTGGCTGGAGACCTGTGGCAGGGCGATGGAAAAATCCGCCGCCGTCTTGGCATCGGCCAGCGCGCCTTCGGCTACGTTGATCTGGCCCCCGCCGATGAAGAACCCCACCAGCCCGATCGGCAACGGACTGGCCGCGCTGGCGACATTCAGTGTATTGACCGTGTCGACCCTGCTTTGCCCCGATTGCGCCCAGTGCAGGCTGCGCAGGGGCAATTGGCGACCGTCGACATCAAGGTAGCGCGCCGTCACCACCAGTTCCCCTGCCGCGCCCATGCCGCCGCTTTTCTTCGCATGGATGACTTCCCCCATGCCTTCAGTGCCTGCGGGAACGGCCTCCACCCCATTCACCAGGATTGGCGCCGCAAGACGGATCGGGAAGGTCTCCCCCGTCTTGCTCAGCTTGCTGCCAAGCGGCTTCAGGATCTGGATGCTGATCGGCGTCAGCTTGGGGATCGTAATGTCCCGGCGGGCGCTTTCCGGATCGTCAGATAATGGTGCCTTGCCCCCTTCCGGAAGGGAAGCGGATAGGACCATTTCGGTCGCATCTGCGGAAGAAACCCCATCGCTTTCCGGCGCCGCAGCCTCAACAGCCGCCGCCGACAGTATCGTCGCAACGAATATCGCTAGCATTGCCCCTGACTTGCCCCTGTTTGCGCCCCGTTTTCAGGGATGTGCGCCGCCCGAGGGGAGCGCACAAGGGGAAATCAATCCACCTCGAACAGATCGGCCAACTGCTCGATGATCGTGCCGCCAAGCTGCTCGACATCCATGATCGTCACGGCGCGCTTGTAATAGCGGGTGACGTCATGGCCGATGCCAATGGCGACGAGCTGCACCGGGCTCTGCTTCTCGATCCAGTCGATCACCTTGCGCAGGTGCTGTTCCAGATAGCCGGCGGAATTCACGCTGAGCGTGGAATCGTCCACCGGCGCGCCATCGGAAATAACCATCAGGATACGGCGATCCTCCGGCCGGGCGAGCAGGCGGGTATGGGCCCACAGCAGCGCCTCCCCGTCGATATTCTCCTTCAGCAGCCCTTCGCGCATCATCAGGCCGAGATTCTTGCGCGCGCGGCGCATTGGCTCGTCGGCCTTCTTGTAGATGATGTGGCGCAGATCGTTGAGGCGGCCCGGCTGCGGTGCCTTGCCGCCCGCCAGCCATTTCTCGCGGCTCTGCCCGCCCTTCCAGGCGCGTGTGGTGAAGCCGAGGATTTCCACCTTCACCCCGCAGCGTTCCAGCGTGCGGGCCATGATGTCCGCGCTGATCGCCGCGATGGAGATCGGGCGGCCGCGCATGGAGCCGGAATTATCGATCAACAGAGTGACGATAGTGTCCTTGAACTCCTGATCCTGCTCCATCTTGTAGGACAGCGAATGGCCGGGACTGATCACCACCCGAGCCAGCCGCGCGGCATCCAGCAGGCCTTCCTCTTGGTCGAAATCCCAGCTGCGGTTCTGCTGCGCCATCAGGCGGCGCTGCAGGCGGTTGGCGAGCTTGGTCACCACGCCCTGCAGGCCCGTCAGCTGACTGTCCAGATAGGCGCGCAGGCGGGTAAGCTCGTCCTCGTCGCACTGATCCGTGGCGGAGACGATCTCGTCGAATTCCTCGGTATAGACCTTATAGTCGAAAGTGGAGGGATCTTCGGTCCATGGGCGGTTCGGGCGGACCGGCATCATGCCTTCCTCCCCATCCTCGCCCACATCGCCGTCGGTCATCTCCTGTTCCTGCTCGACCTCCTGCTCGCTCTCGCCGTCATTCTCCCCCTCGCCGCTTTCGGCGGTGGTGTCCTGCTGCTGGCGCTGCTCGTTCTGGGGCTGCTCCTCGCTGCCCTCATCCTCGCCGGTTTCCTCGCCAGCCTGATCCTCGCCTTCCTCGTTGGACGGCTGGTCGATCTCCTCAGCGCGAGTCAGCTCCAGGTGGCGCAGCATGTCCAGCGTAAGCGACTGGAACGCCTTCTGATCGTCGATGGACAGGGCCAGACGGTCGAAATCGTCGCCCGCCTTGTCCTCGATCCAGTCGCGAACCATGTTCACGCCCTGCTCGGCGGAACGCGGCACCGGCTGGCCGGTCAGCTTCTCGCGCAGGATCAGGGCCAGCGCGGTCTGGATCGGCACTTCATCGGCACTGGTGGCGCGCGCAATGGGGTCCGACGCCATGCGCATGTCGAGCGAAGCTGCCAGATTGCCGCGAATACCGTCGTAATTATTCTCGCCCAGCGCCTCGTACCGCACGGCTTCCACCGCGTCGTAACAGGCCCGCGCAGAAGGCTCGATCGGGGCGTGGCGACCATGCAGCCCGGGATTGTGGTGCCTCAGGCGCAGCGAGAAACTGTCCGCAAAGCCGCGTGCCTGCTGCGCCTGCTCAAGCGGCAAGGTGCGCCCGGGCATGGGCACCTTGAGCGATTCCCCCACGATGCCGGGCGCATCGGACGTCCAGGTCACGTCAATTTCCGCATCGTGCGAAATTGCACGCGCGGCGCCGGTCAGAGCCTGCTTGAAGCGATCGAGGGGAGTTTCGTTGGCCATATCAATCTTGCTTAAACACTCGTGCGTTCCTGCGAAAGCAGGAACCCCGGCGACCCGCTCCTGCAATCAGGTTCCTGCCTGCGCAGGAACTCACGCTTCTACTTGAGGATGGTCTGCCCGGTCTTCGCCCAATCGGCAAGGAAGCCTTCGATGCCCTTGTCGGTCAGCACATGCTTGAACAGGGCGCGGATCACGGCGGGCGGCATGGTGGCCACATCGGCGCCGATCCGCGCGCTTTCCAGCACATGGATGGGATGGCGGATCGAGGCGGCGAGGATTTCCGTCTCGAAATTATAATTGTCGTAGATCAGGCGAATGTCGCGCAGCAAATCCAGCCCGTCGAAGCCGTTATCGTCATGACGGCCGACGAAGGGGGAAATGAAGCTGGCCCCGGCCTTGGCCGCCAGCAGCGCCTGATTGGCGGAGAAGCACAGAGTGACGTTCACCATCGCGCCATCGTCGGTCAGGGCCTTGCAGGTCTTCAGCCCATCGACCGTCAGCGGCACCTTGATGCAGACATTATCCGCGATCTTCCGCAGGACTTCCGCTTCCTTCATCATGGTCGGGTGATCGAGCGCGATCACTTCGGCGCTGACCGGCCCATCCACCAGCGCGCAGATTTCCTTCGTCACTTCCATGAAATCGCGGCCGGACTTGGCGATCAGGCTGGGATTGGTGGTCACCCCGTCCAGCAGGCCCGTGGCGGCCAGATCGGCGATTTCAGCAGTATCGGCGGTATCGACGAAGAATTTCATGATTGTGTTCCGGCTGGCAGTGGGACTCGTGCGGGCGGCTATATGCTTACGGGGCGGGCTAGGCCACCCCGGAACCATCGAGATTCAGCCCACTCCCTCTCGTCATTCCCGCGAAAGCGGGAACCCAGTTCCACCGTTGCTGCTAGGTTCCCGCTTTCGCGGGAATGACGAAGGGGGATTAATACCCCGCAGCCAAAGCCCCAATCAGCACCGGGTCTTTCGTGCTGCGCGGGTCGGCGCGGATCGCGGCTTCCTGGCGGCCCATTTCGGCCCAGATCGCATCGTCCACTTCCCCGGCGAAATCGCGAGCCAGCCCGGAAACATCCACGCCGGTCAGCGCCGCCAGCGCCTGCCCCACCAAGGGTTCCTGCGAGATACGCAGCGCATCGGCCAGTTCCGGCGACATCGCCTCGATCAGGCTGCCCGCCATCTGGCCGCGCAGATAGCCAGTCGCCGCAGTCGGCCCGCCGTCCAGCAGGGCCTTGGCATTGGCGATGCCGATCACTTCCACTGCATCGGCCACCAGCGGCGCGGCGCGGCGGGCCCCGCGTTCGGCCATATGGTTGAATTCGCGCTGGAGCCTGTCCTTGAACACCATGGAAGTGAGGATATTCGTCAATATGTTCCCGCGTGAGCCGAGCGCGCCGGGCAAGTCCAGCCGGGTCAGCTGATTGTCCCAGAAGCCACCGGGCGCCATCAGCCGCGCGAAGGCATTGGCCTGCGCATGATAGAGCAGTCGGCGCACCGCATCGACCAGGCTGTAACGCCGCATCGTCTCGCAGCCGGGCAGCGCCAGCAGCGCGACAGCAGCCGCGCCGACCAGCACAGTCCTGCGGCCAAGCCGCGCCCCGCCCGTCATTTCCACGTTGCGTTCCATCATCCGATCCTCCCGCGCTTGCGATGCAGACATGTGCAGCCCATTAAGCACCGCATATCATGAACCGCGTCAGACTGCTCCACTTCAACGCCGCACTCGGCCCGCTGGACTACCGGCTGCCCGAAGGAATGGACGCGCCACCCGGAACGGTGGTGGCCGCCCCGCTCGGCCCGCGCCAGATCATCGGCATAGTGTGGGAGAAGGAACGGCTGCCTGCCGACGAGGTGCCCGATGCCAAGCTGCGTCCCCTGCTGGGCAAGCTGCCGGTCCCTCCCCTGAAGGAGAGCCTGCGGCGGCTGATCGAATGGACGGCGGATTATTATTGCGCCCATCCCGCCTCGGTCGCGCGGATGGTGCTTTCGAGCGGCGGTGCCCTGAAGGGCCCGGCGACGATGACCGAATATCGCCTGACCGACCAGACGCCGGAACGGATGACGCCCCAGCGCGAGGCGGCGATCGACGCCTTGCAGGGCGAGCAGGCGACCATCCGCGAACTGGCGGGAATAGCAGGCGTTTCAGAAGGGGTGCTGCGCGGTCTCGTCAATCAGGGCGTGCTGGAGCCGGTGGAAGTCGATTGCGACCGCCCGTTCGAGCGGGCGCGGGCGGATTTTCACCTCCCCTCCCTCTCGCCTGCCCAGCGGGAAGTGGCAGAGCGCTTCATCGGCGCAGTGAGCGAAGGCAAATTCGCCCCGTTCCTGCTCGATGGCGTTACCGGATCGGGCAAGACCGAAACCTATTTCGAAGGCATCGCAGAGGCTCTAAAAAAGGGTCAGCAAGTACTTGTCCTTCTCCCGGAAATTGCCCTGACCGAGGCATTCCTCCGGCGCTTCGAGGACCGGTTCGGCGCGCCGCCCGTCACCTGGCATTCCTCGCTCAAATCCACCGAGCGGCGCCGGGCATGGCGGGCCATTGCGGCAGGCACGGCGCAGGTCGTGGTGGGGGCCCGCTCCGCCCTGTTCCTGCCCTATGCCAATCTCGGCCTGATCGTGGTGGACGAAGCGCATGAGGTGAGCTTCAAGCAGGACGATGGCGTGCGCTACAATGCCCGCGACGTCGCCGTGATGCGCGCCCGGTTCGAAAAGATTCCGGTGATCCTCGCCAGCGCGACCCCAGCGCTGGAAAGCCTCCAGATGGCCGAGGCCGGGATTTACGAGAAGCTGGATTTGCCCAGCCGCTTTGGCGGGGCGGAACTGCCCGATGTCGAAACTCTGGACCTGACCAAGGAGCCGCCCGCGCGCGGGCACTGGCTGGCGCCCCGGCTGGTGGAGCAATTGAAGCTACGGCTGGAGCGGGGCGAGCAATCGCTGCTGTTCCTCAACCGGCGCGGCTATGCCCCGCTAACCCTGTGTCGCCATTGCGGCTATCGCTTCCAATGCCCCAATTGCAGCGCCTGGCTGGTGGAGCATCGCCTGTCCCATCGCCTCGCCTGCCATCATTGCGGGCATGAAACCGCCACGCCCGACAAATGCCCCGAATGCGGCGAGCCCGATTGCCTGGTCGCCTGCGGCCCCGGCGTGGAGCGCATTGCCGATGAAGTGGCGGAAATCCTGCCCGAGGCTAGTGTAGCCATCGCCACATCGGACACGCTGAACTCGCCGGAAAAGATCGCCCATTTCGTCGGCTCGGTGGAGGAAGGCGCGGTGGACGTGATCGTGGGCACGCAGCTCGTCACCAAGGGCTTCCACTTTCCCGAACTGACTCTGGTCGGCGTGGTCGATGCCGATCTGGGCCTTGAAGGCGGCGATCTGCGCGCGGCGGAGCGGACCTATCAGCAGGTGGCTCAGGTGGCAGGCCGTGCCGGGCGGGGCGAGAAACGGGGCGAGGTCATCATCCAGACCCGCCATCCCGATGCCCCGGTCATCGCCGCCCTTGCCGCCGGGGATCGCGACGCCTTTTACGAGGCAGAGGCAGAGGCTCGCCGCCATGCAGGCGCCCCGCCCTTCGGCCGCTGGGCCGCGATCATCGTTTCCAGCGAGGATGAAAACGAAGCGCGGGAGGCTGCCCGCCAGATCGGCGCGACCCGGCCCAATCTGCCCGATGTTCAGATTCTCGGCCCGGCTCCGGCTCCCTTGAGCCTCCTTCGAGGCCGTTATCGCCACCGCCTTTTGATCAATGCCCGGCGCTCCGCACAATTGCAGGACGTGATCCGCGAATGGCTGGGCTCTCTGAAATTTCCCGTTGGCGTAAGGGTCAATGTCGATATCGATCCCTATAGCTTCGTCTGAACGCCCGCTCTGCCCCTTTCAGCGCACGCCTTCCCGCGCAAGCAGGGCCTCTTTTATGGCCGTTCCATAGGCATAGCCGCCGGTCGATCCATCGCTGCGCACCACCCGGTGGCAGGGGATCAGAACGGCCACATTATTGGCCCCGTTTGCCCCGCCCGCCGCGCGGACGGCCCTGGGATTCCCGGCGGCAGCGGCAATCTCCGCATAGGATCGGGTCTCGCCCGGCGGGATTTTGCGTAGCTCCCGCCAGACCGCTTCCTGAAAAGCGGTGCCCTTCACATCGAGCGGGATTTCACCGCCAGAACCGGGGCTTTCGACAGCGGCCGCCACCTGAGCCAGCAGGGCGGCGAAATCCTCCCCGCCCTCGACCAATTCGGCTGCCGGAAAGATCGCGCGCAGATCCTCTTCACCCTCGTTGAAGGACAGGCGGCACACTCCCTTATCCGTGGCCGCCACCAGCATCGGCGCCAGCGTCGTTTCTACCACGGCCCAGCGGATCGTCACGCCCGCCCCGCCCTTGACCCATGCCGATGGTGTCATGCCCAACCTTCCCTTCATTCCGTCATAGAAGCGCGAAGGCGCCTCAAATCCTGCATCGTAAATCGCCGCCGTCACCGATCCGCTGCCGCTCAAAGCCTCGCGCGCGCGCGCGTCACGCAACGCGCGCGTATAAGAAGCCGGGCTCATGCCGGTCAGCCGCTTGAACACGCGCTGGAAATGGGTGGGCGAATAGCCGGTCAGCGCGCCCAGCTGTTCCAGCGTCGGAGGGGTCGGTGCGGCACGGATCGCGGCGATGGCCGCCATCACCGCCTGCCCATCGCGCGCGGCCTCATCCGGCTTGCAACGCTTGCAGGGGCGGAAGCCCGCTGCCTCGGCACCGGCCTCGTCCGCATAGAATAGAGTGTTCTGGGGCAAAGGCCGCCGCGCCGGGCAGCTCGGTCGGCAATAGATGCCCGTGCTGGTCACTGCGACGACGAAGCGCCCGTCCTGCGAGCGGTCCCGCTCGGCAAAGGCTCTCTGCATGGCCGCAAAGGCGGAAGGATCCTTTATTTCCATCTCGCCTCCCTATGCCATCAAAGGCGGCCACGCGTCCCGCATCTTGCGTTCAAACCCACAGTAGCCCGCCTCCCCGGTCCGGCCCAGTGACAGATAAAGTGACGGATAAAGCGCGGCTCCGGCGAAGTCAGCCCGCCAAAGCCGCTTGCGAAGCGTCTGTGCCAATGCGACATCAGCGCCATGGTTTCTTTCCATTTCCTGCGCCAGGCACTGGCTGCATGCTTCTGCCTGGCGTTGCTGCAGCTGGCTTCCGCCGCCCATGCCGATCCCTCCGACATCGACGCTGCCTCGCGCGGGGTAGTGCGCGTGATCATCATTGGCGACGATAATGGCGGGGCCTATCCCGTGTCCCACGGCACGGGCTTTGCCGTGACGCCGGAACAGATCGTCACCAATGCGCATGTGGTGGAAGAAGCCCGGGGTAACCAGGATCTGTCCATCGCCATCGTCCCTTCGGACGGGGGCAAGGTGGTCTATGGCAAGATCACGGCCTTCTCGCCGCGTAACGATCTGGCGATCCTCACCACCACGATCCCGCTCAAGCTGCCGCCACTCACTATTTCGGGCACGCCGGAAACCGATTCCGGCCCGGTTACCTCGGTCGGCTATCCTATGAATGTGGACCGGGCGCAGGGCCTGGGTGTGAATGACATCTTCCGCGCCCAGCCCCCGGTAAAGAGCCGCGGCTTCCTTTCCGGCGCGCGCCCCACGCGCGATTTCGACACGCTGCTGCACACCGCCCCCATCGGCAAGGGCAGCAGTGGCGGCCCCCTGCTCGACAATTGCGGCCGGGTCGTAGGCGTGAACAGCTTCGGCGCGGAGAGCGACGGTGCCGATTCGGAATTCTACTTCGCCGTTTCCACGCGGGAGCTGCTGCCCTTCCTGCGGGCCAACGGCATCACCGCGCAGGTCAACGGCTTGCCCTGCCGCTCGCTGGCAGAACTCGACGCGGCCGAACGCGCCCGGAGCGAGCGGGAACAGCTCGCTGCACTCCAGCAGCAGCAGGCCAAGGCCGCGCGCGATGCCAAGCGGACCGAGGAAGTCCGGCGTGACGTGGAATTCGCAATCATCACCGAGCGTGAGAATGCCATGATGCTCACCGTGCTTCTGCTGCTGTGCGGCATGGCCGGCGGCTTCATCGCCTGGCGCGAGCGGGGTGAAGGCCAGATCGGGCCGATGAAGATCGCGGCGGGGGCAACTGCCGTGGCGGTACTCGCCGCGCTGGGCACCTGGCTGGCCCGCCCGTCCTATAATGATGTGGAAGACCGTGTGGCCCTGATCCTGAAGCAGGAAGAAAAGACCGCCGGCCCCAGTGCTCGCCCGGCGCAGGCCGCCGCCGCTACAGCCGGACGGATGATCTGCGTGGTGAATGTAGAGCGCAGCCGCATCACCAGCATCGCGACCGATGACATTCCTATCACCTGGACAAATCAGGGCTGCATCAATGGCCGCACGCAATATGGCCAGAAGGACGGGAAATGGTCCCGCATCCTTGTCCCCAATGACGAGGCCGCAGTTTCGGTAAATTCCTTCGATCCGGCCGCAGGGGAATATCGAGTGGAGCGTTACCTCCTGCCCCATGCCGCGATGGAGGCTGTCCGCAAGGCGCGCGAGGAATATGAAACGCCCCAATGCGGCGCGGCGCCCGCCGAGATTGCCGCCTTCGGCACCAATCAGTCGACCATATTCTCACTGCTCCCCTCGCAGCCCAACGAACGCGTGATCTACGATTGCCATTCCACGCAATAGGGCAATCCGTCCCCCGGCTTTCGTTCAGCCTGTCTAAATCGGGGGCCGAGTCGGGTTGCGTTGTAGGAATGCCGGTGCTAGGCGCGCGCCTACCTTGCTGGGGGCACCTTCGGGGGCCTCGTTTGGGCTGGGTACAGTTACCGTTTCTTCGGACCTAAAGGACCTTTCGCGCGTGGAGATTTCCGCCGGAATTCAGGCTAGCCTCGCCGGACGCTATGCGTCGGCGCTGTTCGACCTCTCATCGGAGGCCGGCAATGTAAGCGCGGTCGAATCCGACCTCGAAGCGCTGGATGCCGCGCTTCGCGAGTCGACCGACCTCGCCGCTCTTATCCGTAACCCGGAAGTGAGCCGCACCGATCTGGGCAAGGCCATGGCCGCGCTCGGCGATGCGATGAAGCTGGACAAGCTCACTCAGAACTTCCTGGGCGTGCTGGCGTCCAATCGTCGCCTCTCGCAGCTCCCCGCGATCATCCGCGCCTTCCACGCGATCGCCGCCGCCCAGCGCGGTGAAGTGACCGCACAGGTCACCAGCGCCCACGCGCTGAGCGACGATCAGGTTGTTGCGCTGGAGAAGAAGCTCAAGGCCCGTGAGGGCCGCAACGTCAAGATCCGCACCAGCGTCGATCCCGAACTGCTGGGTGGCCTGGTGGTCACCATCGGTTCCAAGCGTATCGACAGCTCGATCCGCACCCGTCTCAATTCCCTCGCGCACGCGATGAAAGGCTGAACATGGAAATCCGCGCCGCAGAAATCTCCAAGGTCATCAAGGACCAGATCGCCAATTTCGGCACCGAAGCGCAGGTCAGCGAAGTCGGCTCCGTCCTCTCGGTCGGTGACGGTATCGCCCGCATCCACGGCCTCGACAGCGTTCAGGCTGGCGAGATGGTTGAATTCGCCAATGGCGTGCAGGGCATGGCCCTCAACCTCGAAGCCGACAATGTCGGCGCCGTGATCTTCGGTTCGGACGCCAACATCAAGGAAGGCGATTCCGTCAAGCGCACCGGCACCATCGTGGACGTTCCCGTGGGCAAGGGCCTGCTGGGCCGCGTGGTTGACGCGCTGGGCAACCCGATCGACGGCAAGGGCCCGATCGTTGCCGACAAGCGCGCCCGCGTGGAATCGAAGGCTCCGGGCATCATCCCGCGCAAGTCGGTGCATGAACCCGTGCAGACCGGCCTCAAGGCGATTGACGCCCTCGTTCCCGTCGGCCGCGGCCAGCGCGAACTGATCATCGGTGACCGCCAGACCGGCAAGACCGCCGTGGCGATCGATACCTTCATCAACCAGAAGGAAGCCAACCAGGGCACCGACGAAGGCAAGAAGCTCTACTGCATCTATGTCGCCGTGGGCCAGAAGCGCTCCACTGTGGCGCAGATCGTGCGTCAGCTGGAAGAAAACGGCGCCATGGAATATTCCATCGTCGTGGCTGCCACCGCTTCGGAACCGGCTCCGCTCCAGTATCTCGCACCCTATACCGGCGCCGCCATGGGCGAATTCTTCCGCGACAACGGCATGCACGCCGTGATCGTGTATGACGATCTTTCCAAGCAGGCCGTTGCCTATCGTCAGATGTCGCTGCTGCTTCGCCGCCCGCCGGGCCGTGAAGCCTATCCGGGCGACGTGTTCTATCTCCACTCGCGCCTGCTCGAACGCGCCGCGAAGATGAACGACGAAAATGGCGCCGGTTCGCTGACCGCTCTGCCGATCATCGAAACCCAGGCGGGCGACGTGTCGGCCTATATTCCGACCAACGTGATCTCGATCACCGACGGCCAGATCTTCCTCGAAACCGGCCTGTTCTATCAGGGCATCCGTCCGGCGATTAACGTCGGTCTCTCGGTGTCCCGCGTGGGCGGTTCGGCTCAGACGAAGGCGATGAAGAAGGTCGCCGGCTCGATCAAGCTGGAGCTGGCCCAGTATCGTGAAATGGCCGCCTTCGCGCAGTTCGGCTCGGACCTCGATGCCGCTACGCAGAAGCTGCTCAACCGCGGTGCGCGCCTGACCGAGCTGCTCAAGCAGCCCCAGTTCAGCCCGCTGCCCTTCGAAGAGCAGACCGTTTCGATCTTCGCCGGCACCAACGGCTATCTCGACAGCATCCCCGTTGCCGATGTAACCCGTTACGAAGCCGAAATGCTCAGCTTCATGCGCCAGAGCCATGCCGACGTTCTCGGCCTGATCCGCGACACCAAGGAATTTGGTGACGAGGCCAAGGCAAAGACCGTCGCCGCGCTCGACGCTTTCGCCAAGCAGTTCGCCTGAGCCCCCACGGGACTAATAGGGAGCCGTCATGGCCAGCCTTAAGGAACTCAAGGGCCGCATCAACTCGGTCAAGTCGACCCAGAAGATCACCAAGGCCAAGCAGATGGTCGCCGCGGCCAAGCTGCGCAAGGCGCAGGCGGCTGCCGAAGCCGCCCGCCCCTATGCGGAGCGTCTGGCATCGGTGATGGGCTCGCTCGCCTCGCGCATCACCGTGAGCGAAAGCAGCCCCAAGCTGCTGGCCGGCACCGGCTCGGATCAACGCCACCTGCTGGTGGTGGTGAACACCGACAAGGGCCTGTGCGGCGGCCTCAACTCGAACATCGTCAAGGCGGCCATCGCCAAGGCGAAGGTACTGATCGCGGAAGGGAAGAAGGTTGAATTCTTCCTCGTCGGCAAGAAGGGCCGCGCGCCCATCCGCCGCAACTTCCCCGATGCGATCGTGGGACATTTCGACACTTCCGACGTCCGCCAGCCGGGCTATGAGGAAGCCGAGAAGATCGCCGCCGAACTGGTTTCGATGTACGAAGCCGGCAAGTTCGACGTCGCCCATCTCGTCTATGCGACGTTCAAGTCCGCTCTCGCCCAGGACCCGACCGAGCAGCAGATCATGCCGGTTCCCACTCCTGAAGCAGCGCCCGCCGTTGCCACTGGCGGGGCGATCGTGGAATATGAACCGGATGAGGAAGCGATCCTCGCCGAGCTTCTGCCGCGTTACCTGAAGACCCAGATCTTCGGTGCGCTGCTGGAAATCTCAGCGTCCGAACAGGGCGCGTCGATGACCGCGATGGACAATGCTACCCGCAACGCGGGCGAGCTGATCCAGAAGCTGACCATCCAGTACAACCGCAGCCGTCAGGCCGCGATTACCACTGAACTCGTCGAAATCATTGCTGGCGCGGAAGCGCTGTAGCAACTGTCAGGATTCTGGGCGCGGAAGCGCCCTAAAAGATCAAAGGCAAGGAAACGAACATGGCCACCGCAGCCAAGACCAAGAGCAAGCCCAATATCACCGCGGGCGGCACGATCAGCCAGGTGATCGGCGCCGTCGTCGACGTGACCTTCGAAGGCGAGCTTCCGGCGATTCTTTCCGCTCTGGAAACCCAGAACGGCGAGACCAAGCTGGTGCTCGAAGTGGCCCAGCACCTGGGTGAAAACACCGTGCGCTGCATCGCCATGGACGGTACGGACGGCCTCACCCGCGGCCAGCCGGTGGTCAACACCGGCAAGCAGATCTCGGTGCCGGTCGGCCCCAAGACCCTCGGCCGCATCCTGAACGTCGTCGGCGAACCGATCGACGACATGGGCCCGGTTGGCGCCGACAAGTTCGCGCCGATCCACGCCGAAGCCCCGGCCTTCATCGATCAGTCGACCGAAGCGGCCATTCTGGTGACCGGCATCAAGGTCATCGACCTTCTCGCTCCCTACGCCAAGGGCGGCAAGATCGGCCTGTTCGGCGGCGCCGGCGTGGGCAAGACCGTGCTGATCCAGGAACTGATCAACAACATCGCCAAGGGCCACGGCGGCGTGTCGGTGTTCGCTGGTGTGGGTGAACGTACCCGCGAAGGTAACGACCTCTACCACGAATTCCTCGACGCCGGCGTTATCGCCAAGGACGCCGAAGGCAATGCCACCTCGGAAGGTTCCAAGGTTGCACTGGTGTTCGGCCAGATGAACGAACCCCCGGGCGCCCGCGCTCGCGTGGCTCTCTCGGGCCTGACCATGGCGGAATATTTCCGCGACGAAGAAGGCCAGGACGTGCTGTTCTTCGTGGACAACATCTTCCGCTTCACTCAGGCAGGCGCCGAAGTGTCCGCCCTTCTCGGCCGTATTCCTTCAGCCGTGGGTTACCAGCCGACCCTGTCGACCGACATGGGCCAGCTGCAGGAACGCATCACCTCCACCACCAAGGGTTCGATTACCTCGGTGCAGGCGATCTACGTTCCCGCGGACGACCTTACCGACCCTGCTCCGGCAACCTCCTTCGCGCACCTTGACGCCACGACCACCCTGTCGCGCGCGATCTCGGAACTGGGCATCTACCCGGCCGTGGACCCGCTGGACTCGACCAGCCGCGTTCTCGAACCGCGCGTTGTCGGCCAGGAGCACTACGAAACCGCCCGCCGCGTTCAGGAAACCCTGCAGAAGTACAAGTCGCTGCAGGACATCATCGCCATTCTGGGCATGGACGAACTGTCGGAAGAAGATAAGCTGATCGTGGCCCGCGCCCGCAAGATCCAGCGTTTCCTCTCGCAGCCGTTCCACGTGGCCGAAGTGTTCACCGGCATCCCCGGCAAGTTCGTGCAGCTGGAAGACACCATCAAGTCGTTCAAGGCTGTGGTGGACGGCGAATACGATCACCTGCCGGAAGCCGCGTTCTACATGGTCGGCGGCATCGACGAGGCGGTCGCCAAGGCCAAGAAGCTGGCAGAGGACGCCTAAGCGGATGGCTCTGCACTTCGAACTCGTCACGCCGGCCAAGCTGGTCCTTTCCGAGGATGTCTACATGGTAGTCGTCCCCGGCGAGGAAGGCGAATTCGGCGTGCTTGAAGGGCACGCGCCCTTCATGTCCACCATCCGCGACGGGGCCGTGCAGGTCTATCGCACAGCGGGTGGCCAGCCGGAGGAAATCAAGGTCCGCGGCGGCTTCGCCGAAGTGGGCGTCAATGGCCTCACCGTGCTGGCGGAACATGTGGAAGGCTGATCCGGCCTTTTGCTGACAGCATTCGAAAGGGCGGCCTCGCGGGGCCGCCCTTTTCCTTTGGCTATAGTATACCTTGCAAACACGGAGTGATGCTGCTATAAGACTCCCATACACAGGAGCTAGCAATGTCCGTCCTTTCGAAGCCTTACTTTCACGATGAAGAAGCAGCCTTCTGCTATCTCGAAAGCGTGGTGTGGGGAGAAGAACCGGCTTGCCCTCATTGTGGTGGTGTAGAGCGTATCACCAAGGTGAAGGCGAACCCGAAGAAGCGCATTCGTGTGGGCCTGTGGCGCTGTGGCGACTGCAAGAAGCAGTTCACGGTGAAGATCGGCACCGTGTTTGAGCATATGCGCCTTCCGCTCCATAAAGCGATGCAGGCTGTTTATCTTATGACGAGCAGCAAGAAGGGCATCAGCGCCCACCAGCTGCATCGTGTCCTTGAGATTACATATAAGTCGGCATGGTTCCTTGCGCACCGTATCCGCGAAGCCATGCGCGATGGCGATCTTGCACCGTTTGGCGGCAATGGTGGCATTGTTGAAGTAGATGAGACTTTCATTGACAAGCTCAAGGGCATTCCGAAGCGCCGGGCTTTCCACCACAAGATGAAGGTTCTCGCCCTTGTTGACCGTGACAGCGGTAAGGCGCGCACGATGGTAGTTGATAACGTGAAGGCTGAAACCCTCATGCCTATCGTGATTGCCAACGTATCGCGTGAAGCCCGCATTATGACCGATGAACACAGCGGCTATCGTGATGCGGGTAAGTTCTTTGCTGGCCACGGCACCACCAGCCACGGTCGTGGCGAATACGTGAACCTTGAGGATCGAACGATCCACAGCAACACGGTTGAAGGCTATTTCAGCATCTTCAAACGGGGCATGAAGGGTATTTACCAGCATTGCGGTGAGCAGCACTTGCACCGCTATCTGGCCGAGTTCGAGTTCCGCTATAACAACCGGGAAAAGCTGGGCTGCAATGATAAGGATCGTGCTGGGAATGCTCTTCGCGGTATCGTCGGCAAGCGGCTCACCTACGGGGGGTCTGTTGCGGCGGAATGATTCAAATTTGAGTCCGGGTGAAGCTGTTCAGCTTGAGTTCCTATTTAAGGATATATAGCTTGCTCTCACTCCCCCGGCGCGAGCCCCCCACTTAGGTGGCGGGAACTACCAACTGGTAGTGGTCGCACGTCGATCTAGGGCCGGGGGACGCCTCATTTTCCTCTTGGTTGAAGTTGCCGGTGCCAGACCGTGAACTTCCCGCGCATGGCAGTATCGATCATAGGGTTTCGAACGCCGCCCCGTTGCAGAATATGCCTTGAAAGCTCGACCTTAGCCGGTGAAGCGTCTACCGCATTTGCGTGCCCGTTCACTCGATAGGCTAATCCGCCCAAGAGTATATCAACAATTTGAATCAACGGAGTTTCGTGGGATTTTCGAAAATGCGCGCGCCGAAAAGGAAACTCTCTCGGATCACGATTTTTGCGTCGGCCAAAATTCAGAATGTCTCGCAACTCACCGGGGCGGTGGACCGTTTCACGTTCATCTGGATAGAGGTGGAATAGCCGTTCTGGGTAATTTCGAGCGAATTTTGCTGCCAATTGATATAATTCTTTGTTGAATGTCTTGTCGCGGTCTCCATCACCGAACTTTTGGTGATCCTGCCCCCAGGTATCCACAACGGTGGTATGGAAGTCGACACCTGCAAACACAGGGTCGTCAAAGAACGCATCAACAGTGCGGCGATAGGCGGGTAGTTTGCCTTTTGAGACAGCGCCCCATTTCATTTCCCCACTCGGCAGTTCAGGCAAGCGAAGTTCCGCTATCCGCGCATGGACATCTGAAACGCGCGACGTTTGAACGATCAGGCCGCCCATGACCATGTAGCGGTGCCTAGTCTGACTGCTCTCATCGCAGTATATGTCATGGAGCAGCTTAGGATCAGCGGGCTCGCGTGATGCCCTTGCAAGGATTGCCATAACAATGACGACTGAAACTGATGAGAAAAAGAGTCAATCCGACAAGTTCAAGGACGCCGCTCGCGAGCTACAGACTGACGAGGACGAAACTCGCTGGGAAGAGAATTTGCGCAAGGTCGCAAAGGCCAAGCTCACCGACAAAAAGACAGACGGCTAACAGACAATCACGAGGAGCAAATGATGCGTAATCTGAAGGTGCGGGCCGTGATGACCTTCGCACGCCTATTTGGTGTGCCTATCGCAATCCATCAGACCTTTTTCATAAAATCCGCCAAGGTGAAAATGTCATCATCGTCGCACTTGCCCACAACGGCCCCAACTTTGTGAGTAAGTGAGCCAACCACTAATATGTCCATGGATGGGCGGATGATCTTCTTCAGGCATTCCGCTATTCGAACCGCACTTAATTCGCTGTTGAACAGATAGAAGGAGGTGGTTTCAAACCACCAAGGGCCTTTACCCGCCAATTCCTCGACGGCCTTGTGAAGATTCTCATAAATTGGCCCGTTGTCACCTCTGTCGGCAATCCTGAAGCTTACGAAATAGGTTTTCATTAGCGCCTCCCTTTATGGCGATTGGGGGGAGGCTATCGCATGCGCACGCAGAGTCGAGTCAGGGAGAAGCACAGTATGTTCTCCAATCACTGGTCTGACTGCGCATTGCACCCCCTTCACTCACCAGATAGTGCCGCAAAGAGGGTGTGTTTGCAAACTATACAATCACCTTTCATTTGGGCCCCAGGGGTCTGCAACGGCAATTTGGGAAACCGGCGAAGGGAACGGGCAGGAGAGGCTATCTTCCGCTTCCCTCACTTGACCTTTCCCATGCCTTGCTTCCTACATCAGAGCGACTGACCGAATAGGGGACCGG
>MKUB01000023.1 GCA_001898545.1 Sphingomonadales bacterium 63-6
CGATCCTGGCGAGAATCTTGCCGTCCATGGCCGCGGTCTCAGTTGCCGTTCGGGAACATACGGGCGTTGCCCGGCTGGTAGCCGCTGCCAGGCGTCAGGAAGCGACGGCGTTGCTCACGACCCTGCTCGGCCGCGGCCGCACGCTCGGCCTCGGACAGACTCTGCGCACGGCCGTTGGCGGCCACGACCGCGGTGAGGTCGGCAAGCTGCTGCGCCTGCAGGGCGAGAAGCTGGTTGCCGGCCTGGGTCGCCTGCAGCGCACCGGTCGCGCCCTGGCTCTGCCCGACAAGCGCGGACATCTCGCTACGGTTGGTGTCGATGTTGCCAACAACGCCGGCCTGGACGCGCATGGCGTCCTGCAAGCCGCCGACGGTGTTCTGCCAGCGTTCACGCGCCTGCGCGACAAGCGCCTGATCGGAAGCCGACATCGATGCATTGCCGTAGGTGGTCTGAAACGCGCGATCGATTTGCTGGACGTTGAGGGCGATGCCCTGCGCCTGTTGCAGGAGCTGCTGCGTGCGCTGTACCGATTGCTGAAGCTGCTGAAGCGACGAGTATGGCAGGCTCGCAAGGTTGCGGGCCTGATTGATCAGCATTGTCGCTTCGTTCTGAAGCTGCGTGATCTGCTGGTTGACCTGCTGGAGCGTCCGCGCAGCCGTCAGCACATTCTGCGCGTAGTTCGTCGGATCGTAGACGATGCCGCCGAATTGGGCCGCCGCTGGCGTGCTGATAAAGATCGAGATAGCGACTGGTGTCGCAGCGATGATCGTGGCGAAACGCAGTGCGCGTGAGCGCGAACGGAATGAGCGTGTCATGAGAATACCTCCTGATTGGCTTGGGGGATGACGTTGGTGAGGTTGGCAATGAGATCGGCAGCCCAGGCGAGCCGGCTCGAGATCAGCCATTCGGAGAGGAAGCCGTCGGTGCCGCTGCGGGCGTGAACCTCGGCGATCAGCGCCTGGTGCTGCTTTGATGAGACTGCGCACAGCGCCAGCGCGACATCGGATAGTCCGAGTTCGAACAAGCGGTTGCCGCGCCGCGACTGGCAGTAATAGTCGCGCTTCGGCATGGCGCGGGCGAGGATCTCGATCTGCCGGTCATTGAGACCGAAGCGGCGATAGATGGCGGTGATCTGCGGCTCGATCGCGCGCTCGTTCGGAAGAAGGATGCGGGTCTGGCAGCTCTCGATGATCGCCGGTGCAATCGCCGAGCCGTCGATGTCGGAGAGCGACTGGGTCGCGAAGATGACGCTGGCGTTCTTCTTGCGCAGCGTCTTCAGCCATTCGCGGAGCTGGCCGGCGAATCCCTCATCGTCGAGCGCGAGCCAGCCTTCATCGACGATCAGGAGCGTCGGCCGTCCGTCGAGGCGGTCCTCGATGCGATGGAAGAGATAGGCGAGCACGGCGGCGGCGGCGCCGGTTCCGATCAGTCCTTCAGTCTCGAACGCCTGGACGTTGGCCTCGCCGAGATGTTCGGCCTCTGCGTCGAGGAGGCGACCATAGGGTCCGCCGACGCAGTAGGGTCGCAACGCCTGCTTCAGGTCGTTGGACTGGAGCAGGACGGACAGCCCGGTCAACGTGCGCTCGGAGACCGGCGCCGACGCCAACGAGGACAGCGCCGACCACAGGTGTTCCTTGACCTCGGGCGTGACGGACACGCTCTCCCGCGCCAGGATTGCGATCAGCCAGTCCGAGGCCCATGCGCGCTCTGCAATGTCGTCGATCCGTGCAAGCGGCTGGAGTGACACGCTGTCTTCGGCCCCTTCGGTGAGGCCGCCGCCGAGATCATGCCAGTCGCCGCGCATGGCGAGCGCCGCGGCCCGGATCGAACCACCGAAGTCAAAGGCGAAAACCTGAGACTGCGGATAGCGCCTGAATTGCAGCGCCATGAGCGCGAGCAGTACGGATTTGCCGGCGCCGGTTGGGCCGACGACCAGCGTATGGCCGACGTCGCCGACATGGATGGAAAGCCGGAACGGGGTCGAGCCTTCGGTTCTGCCGTAAAGCAGTGGGGGTGCATCGAAGTGCTCGTCCCGTTCCGGTCCCGCCCACACCGCTGACAGCGGGATCATGTGGGCGAGATTGAGTGTGCTGATGGGGGGCTGGCGGACATTGGCGTAGACATGGCCGGGCAAGGAGCCGAGCCAGGCGTCTACGGCGTTGATGGTCTCCGCCATCGCGGTGAAATCACGTCCCTGAACGACCTTTTCGACTAGACGCAGTTTCTCGGCGGCGATGCGCGGGTCGTCGTCCCAAACGGTGATGGTGGCGGTGACATAGGCTTGGCCGGCATAGTCGGCGCCGAGTTCCTGAAGCGCCATGTCGGCGTCGGCCGCCTTGTTGGCCGCGTCGGTGTCGACGAGCGCCGAGGCCTCGTTGGTCATCACCTCTTTGAGAATGGCGGCGATGGACTTGCGCTTGGCGAACCATTGCCGACGGATCTTGGTCAGCAGCTTGGTCGCGTCAGTTTTGTCGAGAAGGATGGCCCGCGTCGACCAGCGATAGGGAAAGGCCAACCGGTTCAACTCGTCGAGGATTCCGGGCGTCGTCGCGGTCGGGAAACCGACGATGGTGAGGATGCGCAGGTGCGTTTCCCCGAGGCGCGGTTCGAGTCCGCCGGTCAGCGGTTGATCGGCCAGAAGAGCGTCGAGATACATCGGCGTCTCGGGGACGCGAACACGATGACGCTTCGTCGAGATAGTCGAATGCAGATAGGTGAGTGTTTCGGCGTCATCGAGCCACGCGCATTCCGGCATGAAGGCGTCGATCAGGTTCAAGATACGATCGGTACGATCGACGAAACCGCGCAGCACTTCGCGCGCGTTGACGCCGCCATGGTCGCGACCCTCGTATAGCCATGCTTCGGCACGCGCCGCGTCTTCGGCCGGCGGCAGATAGAGGAAGGTGAGGAAATAGCTGGACTCGAAGTGCGCGCCTGCTTCCTCGAAGTCGGCCTTGCGTTCGGCGTCGACCAGCGCAGAGGCGCTGTCGGCGAACATGCTCGAGGGATAGGTCGCGGCGTCGTGGCGTTGCGCTTCGACGAAGATGGCCCAGCCGGAGCCGAGACGTCGGAAAGCGTTGTTGAGCCGGCCCGCGACTGCGACGAGCTCGGCCGGCACGGCGCTGTCGAGGTCAGGACCGCGGAAGCGCGCAGTACGCTGCAGGCTACCATCCTTGTTGAGGACGACGCCTTCGCCGACCAGGGCGACCCAAGGCAGGAAATCGGCAAGCCGGGTATTGCGATTACGATATTCGGCAAGGTTCATCATCGCGTCGTTCCCTCAGACCGACAGGTGGCCGGGGACGCGCAGATGCTTGCGCACGACGTCGACGAACTGCGGATCGCGTTTGGCCGCCCAGACCGCCGCGAAATGCCCCACAGCCCAAAGCCCGAGGCCGACTAGCCATAGGCGAAGGCCGAGGCCGAGCGCGGCCGCCAGCGTGCCGTTGAGGATGGCGAGCGAACGCGGCGCGCCGCCGAGCAGGATGTGCTCGGTCAGCGCCCGGTGCACGGGAACGGAGAAGCCCGGCAGCTCGCCGCCATGATCCGCGCCGTCAGCCATCAAACGAGCGCCCCGCCGCCAAACGAGAAGAACGACAGGAAGAAGCTCGACGCCGCGAACGCGATCGACAGGCCGAACACGATCTGGATCAGCTTGCGGGCGCCGCCCGACGTGTCGCCGAACGCGAGCGTCAGACCAGTGATGATAATGATCATAACGGCGATGATTTTCGCGACCGGCCCCTCGATCGATTCGAGGATTTTTTGAAGCGGCGCCTCCCAGGGCATGGACGAGCCCGAAGCGTGGGCGGCGGGTGCCAAAGCGAGCGAAAGAAAAATCATGCACACCGCTGAGGCGATGTGCCGGCGGATACGCAAAGCGTGTTTGATCATGACGGGTCTCCTGCGGAGGGCTGGCTTGCGGGGGTGATGCGGTAGTCGCCCTCAGGGCCGAGACCTTCGACGCGGGCGAGTTCGGCTAGGCGACGCGAGGCGCCGCGGCCGGAGAGCACGGCGACCAGATCGATCGTCTCGGCGATCAGCGCGCGCGGGACGGTGACGACGGCTTCCTGGATTAGTTGTTCGAGACGCCGCAGCGCTCCGATCGCGGTGCCGGCATGGATCGTTCCGACGCCGCCTGGGTGCCCGGTGCCCCATGCCTTCAACAGGTCGAGTGCTTCGGCGCCGCGGACCTCGCCGATCGGAATGCGATCCGGCCGCAGGCGGAGCGAAGA
>MKUB01000024.1 GCA_001898545.1 Sphingomonadales bacterium 63-6
TTCCAGCGCGGCCAGACCGTCGCCGACATGCTGCGCGCGCTGTTCGAGCGTGAATTCCCACCCCCGTCAGGAGAAGGACAATGACCGGCCTTGTCGCCGCGCCAATGCGCTTCGGCCGTGCTGCCGCCGAGCCGCCGCCCGAAGCTTTCACCCAGGTCGAACTCGTCTGGATCGAGAAGCAGACCGAGCACTGGATTCGCTTCGGTCGCGAGCGGCGCGAGCAGATCCTCGACCGCCGCCGCCGCATTCTCTTCTTCCCTCCAGGCAGCGTTCTCGCGCTGGTGCGCTGGGCGGCGAACGAGCACGGCACCGTGGTCTCGCGCCTCGACATCCTGCGCACGGTCGAGTGCGACGCGCCGTGTCAGACCGTCCCGACGGTGACGCCCGGCGCAGAGGTCCTGCTGCACGTCGATGGCTGGCCGAAGGTGGAGCGCATGCTCCAGCTCATCGACGCCATCGAGGCGCGCGGCATCGACCCGATCGAGGTCTCGCCGGACCATTGGCGCCATGTCCACAACCGAATGACCGTCGGCGAAACGCCGCGCACTTATGGTCCGCGCCAGCACCGCGCCTTTCTCCTGCGCCGGGAGATCGGCGCATGACCCGGCTCTCCTACGCCATCATCACGACGGCGGCCGTCTCGCTTATCGGCGTGGCTTCGATCGCCTCGTTCGCGCCGCGCCTGATCTGGAACGCGTCCGCCAGCACGCCGGTCGGCTTCTACACGATCGGCGATGTGGGCGCGGTCGACGTGACCGATCTGGTGGCCGTAGACGCGCCCGAGCCGCTCGCAACCTTCCTGTCCGATGGCGGCTACCTGCCGCGCGGCGTGCCGCTTCTGAAGCGCGTCGCTGCGGTCCCGGGTCAGCGCGTTTGCCGGACCGGGCTCGCCATCACCATCGACGCCGTGCCGATGGGCGACGCGCTCGATCGCGATCGTCGCGGTCGCCCGCTCCCGGTGTGGCAGGGCTGCCGCTCGGTCGCGGCCGGCGAACTGTTCCTGATGAACTGGCAAGTCCGCGACAGCCTCGACGGTCGCTATTTCGGCCCGCTCCCGGCCTCCGCCGTGATCGGCCGGGCCACCCCTCTCTACACCGACGAGGACGGCGATGGCCGCTTCGTCTGGCGCGCGCCGACGCGGTGACGGCACGCCCATGACCCTGTCCACCGCAATCTGAAGGAGACGACCAATGCCCGTGATCGGTCAATTCATACGCGAAAATGACGGCTTCATCGGCCACCTGACGACGCTGTCTCTGCACCAAGACATCATCATCGTCGCGGCCGAACCGTCCGATGCGGAGAACGCGCCAGACTTCCGCGTCCATGTGCTCGACACCAACAGCAACGAGACCGGCGCGGAGATCGGCGCCGGCTGGAAGCGCACCGGCGAGAAAGCTGGCGAGTACGTATCGCTGCAACTCGACGATCCGACCTTTGAACATCCGATCCGCGCCAACCTGTTTCAGTCGGCCGACGACAAATCCGCCTGGGGCCTGCACTGGAACCGCCCGCCGAAGCGCGGCGAGCGGGACTGAGCGATGTCCGCTGCCCGCATTCAACCTGTCGTCGGGGGGAGGATCGCCCTCCGACGTACAACCTTCCTCCTCCTTTCCGGCCTGTTACTAGCGATGCCGGTAACCGGCCCCGCCAGCGCGCAACAAACGCCGGCAGAGCGGTCGTCGCAAAGCGATCCGTACGCCACCTACATCACCGAGGCCGCACAGCGTTTCGGCGTTCCTGAAACGTGGATCCGTGCAGTGATGCGCGTCGAAAGCGCGGGCGATGTGCGCGCGATATCGTCGGCCGGCGCGATGGGTTTGATGCAGGTCATGCCCGCCACTTGGGCCGAACTCCGCGTCCGGCATCGGCTCGGCGGCAATCCCTACGACCCGCGCGACAACATCCTGGCCGGCGCGGCGTATTTGCGCGAGATGCACGATCGCTACGGTTCGCCCGGCTTCCTGGCGGCCTATAACGCCGGTCCCGGTCGTTACGAGGAGTATCTCGCCGGCCGACCATTACCTGCCGAAACGCGCGCCTATGTCGCCGCGCTCGCCCCCGTTGTCGGCGGCGGCGAACTCGCCGGGCCCGTCAGGGTGGCCGCGGCCGATCCGCTCGCATGGACACGGGCGCCGCTCTTCGTCGTGCAGTCGGCCAGCAGCGCGACTGCAACGCCAGTGCGTCGCGGAAGCGCGCCCGGCGACGCCGCAACGACCGATCCGGCGCGCGATCAGGGCGCGATCGCATCCCAACCCGATGGGCTTTTCGTGGCGCGCAATGCCTATGGAGGCCCCCGATGACGGCGTTCGTGCCGGATCGCACCATAGCGTGGTCTCGCGGACGGAAGGCGGTCCGGGAAGAAGGAGCAGTCAGCACAACCGCACGATGGCGAGATAAAAGCGCGCGAGGTGCGGCTGGGTGCGGTCGTGTGTTTTCAAAGACTTATTCCGCGTCCGCGCGAGGTGCGCCTGATCGGCACAGCCTGCGCTTTCGCGATTTCCGCAAGAATTTCGGCGGCTTCGCGCGATGTGCGGGGCCTCGGCCATGAGCGGCGAGGACGATTTCCGCATCCGGCCTGGTCGCATCCGCTCCACCCGGGCTCAGCAGGCGCGGCCCTTCATCGCGCAGGCCTTGGCGGCCGCGCAGCGGGCCGGCGGCAGCATCTCCCGCTCCGGCAAGATCAGCTCGGGCAACCGCTCGCGGTTCGGGCGCGGTCAGCGCGCGACCGTCCAGGCCAACCGGCTGCTCACCAGCCGATCGCGCAACACGGTGATCAAGACGCGAGTCGTCCGTCATGGCGCTCGGACCGCGCCGCTCAGCGCGCACCTCAGCTATCTCAAGCGCGAGGGCGTGACCCGGGATGGAGAGAAGGCGCGCCTGTTCGGTCCCGAGACCGAGGACGCCGACCCGAAGGCCTTCGCCGAGCGGACCCATGACGATCGTCATCATTTCCGCTTCATCGTCTCGCCCGAGGACGCCACGGAGATGTCCGACCTCAAGGCCTACGCCCGCGACCTGATGGGGCAGATGGAAAAGGATCTCGGCACGAAACTCGACTGGGTTGGCGTCGATCATTGGAACACCGACAATCCCCACGTCCACATTATCCTGCGGGGTCGGACCGACGACGGCCAGGACCTCGTCATCTCCCGCGACTACATCAAGGAAGGCATGCGCGCCCGCGCGCAGGAACTCGTCACCCAGGAGCTAGGGCCGCGGACCGACCACGAGATCCGCCGCAACCTTGAGCGGCAGGTCGGCGCAGAGCGCTGGACCAACCTAGACCGCCAGCTTTCGCGTGATGCCTATCGCACCGGCGTCGTCGACCTCGCCCCGCATCCCGACCGCCAGCCGGACGAATTCCATGCGATGAAGGTTGGCCGCTTGCGGAAGCTGGAGACGCTCGGCCTTGCAGATCAGATCGGCCCCGGCCAATGGGTCGTCTCGGATAACGCCGAGGCGACGCTGCGCGAGCTGGGCGAGCGCGGTGACATTATCAAGCGCATTCATCGCGGCCTGAGCGAGCGCGGTATCGAACGCGGGGCGGCCAGCTATGTGCTCGCCGGCGAGAGCCTCGACGATCCCGTCATCGGTCGGCTGGTCGATCGCGGCCTCGACGACGAGCTGAAGGGGACAGCCTACGCCGTGGTCGACGGCACCGACGGGCGCACCCATCACATCAAGCTTCCCGATCTCGACGCAGCCGGCGACAGCGCCCCAGGTTCGATCGTCGAGCTGCGCAAGTTCGACGACGCGCAGGGCCGTCGCCGCGTCGCGCTCGCCGTCCGCTCCGATCTCGACATCGAGCGGCAGGTTCATGCGACCGGCGCCACCTGGCTAGACCGGCAGGCGATTGCCCGAGACCCGGTCGCGCTTGGCGGCGGCGGCTTCGGCGCCGAGGTGCGTCAGGCGATGGACCGCCGGGCTGACCATCTCATCAGCGAAGGGCTCGCCGAGCGGCAGAGCCGGGGCGTCAGTTTCTCGTCGGGGCTGATCGAAGGGCTGCGCCAACGTGAGGTCGAAGCGCTGGGGCAAAAACTCGCGGTCGAGACCGGCCGGCCATTCTCGAAGGCTGGAGCGGGCGAGTATGTCGCGGGCACCTACCGCCAGCGCTTCGCGCTCGCCTCCGGCCGCTTCGCCATGATCGACGACGGCCTCGGCTTCCAGCTCGTCCCCTGGTCGCCATCCCTCGAACGCCACGTCGGCCAGCACGTATCCGGCA
>MKUB01000025.1 GCA_001898545.1 Sphingomonadales bacterium 63-6
CTGCCCACCGGCGCAGCCTGCCCGGCAACCACGCCCGCAGGTTATTTCCTGGCTGGCGGACCGCGCGGAAACACGCGCGATTCCCACAACCAGCTGGCCTTCAACCAGACCGATCTCTCAGCCAGTTTCAACACCGGCGGGATCGAGCATACGCTCGTCTTCGGCGGCGCAGTAAGCTGGGAGAAGTACGAGCTGCTGACCGGCAACTGGGCGCGCAATGCGGATGGCAGCGCTGTTTCCACGGCACAGCTCATCAACATCGCCAACCCGGACGAGATCGTCGCTGGACCGGCGGGTTACGCCAACGCCTATGGCAGCAATTACTGGACCGGCCCGGTCAATTTCATCCCCACAGCCAAGCAGAATGGCGAGCTTGAAAACTACGCCGTCTATCTGTTCGACACGATGAAGCTGTCCGATCAATTCGAGATCAATGGCGGCATCCGTTACGAGCACAACAAGGGCTGGTACCGCGCCGATACGATTGCCGGAGCGACGGCTTCAAGCGCGGGCACCACTACGCTCGGCACGAAGTTCGAGAATGAGGATGACCTGTTCTCCTATCGCGTCGGCCTGGTCTACAAGCCGATCGAGACGGTCAGCCTCTATGTCGCCTATGGCAATTCGAAGACCCCGTCCAAGACTTCGGTCAATGGCTCCTGCACGGCCGCAACCTGCAACGTGAAGCCGGAAAGCGCCCTGAATTACGAGATCGGCGCCAAGGCGGAGCTGTTCGACGGCGGCCTGCTGCTTTCCGCCGCCGCGTTCCGGAACGAACGCGATCAGTATAAGGTCGCCTCGGCCGATCCCGCCATTCCCGACCAGCAGCTCGATGGCCACTCGCGCGTGAACGGGATTGCCCTCAGTGCCTCGGGCCAGATCACTCCGGCCTGGTCGATCACGGCGAACTACACCTATCTCGACAGCAAGGTGATCCGCAGCATCGCGCTCAATTCGCCGGTCGGCACGCTGGACCCGCAGGCGGGCAATCCGCTGACCAATACGCCGGAACATTCGGGCAGCCTGTTCACCACCTACACGCTGCCCTTCGGCCTGGCCATTGGCTATGGCCTGACCTATCAGGGCAGCTTCTATCTGAACAACAACGCGGCGACGCTGTTCAAGACGGATGATTACCTCATCCATAATGCCTTCCTGGCCTATGATGTGGCGAAGGGCGTGAACCTTCAGCTGAATGTGAAGAACTTCACGGATGAGCTTTATTTCACTCGTGTTCGTAACAATGGCTGGGCAACTCCGGGTGACGGTCGTTCCGCCATCCTGACGGCCAACTTCAACTTCTGATGCCTCTCCTCGGTCCGGGGCGGCTACCAGCCCTGCCCCGGACCACCCCTTTGCCGCTCCGCAAGGTGGCATGTGCGATGCGCCTCGGTTAAGACCGGGGCGTTATCCATTTCGGGAAGGACTCCTTCGTGCTCCTGCAGATCCCCGCCCTCTTCTCACCCGATGAGGTCCGCGAAATCCGTTCCTTGCTGCAAAGCGCCGAATGGGTGGACGGGCGGGTAACCGCCGGGCACCGGGCCGTCAGCGTGAAGGACAATCTGCAACTACCGCTGGATCACCCCGTTGCTCGCCAACTGGGGGAGCGCATTCTGGAGCGGCTCTCCGTAACCCCGCTGTTCATTGCCGCAGCCCTGCCGCTGCGCATCCTGCCGCCCCGTTTCAATCGCTATGAAGGCGGGGGCACCTATGGCAACCATGTGGACAATGCCGTCTTCCCCATTCCCGGCACTCCGGTGCGGGTGCGGACCGACGTTTCCACCACCATCTTCTTCAGCGATCCCGATGAATATGAAGGCGGCGAATTGGTAGTGGAGGACACCTTCGGAGAAAAGCGCGTCAAGCTGCCGGCAGGCGACGCCATCGTCTATCCGGGGAGCAGTTTACACCGTGTAACACCTGTAACATCTGGCACCCGCTTCGCCTCTTTCTTCTGGACGCAGAGCCTTATCCGGGACGACCGCCAGCGGCGCATGCTGTTCGAACTGGACAGCGCGATCCAGCAGCTTTGCGCGGATCACCCAGATCATCCTTCGATAGACCGCTTCACCAACACCTATCACAACCTGATGCGCGGCTGGTCCGAAACATGAGCGATCCGCTTCCTCCGCTGGCCGTGATCCCTCCGGGCATGTCCAGCCTCGCCGCCTATGAAGCACGCGCTGCTGCGCATATGGCCGCCGATGCCTGGGCCTATCTGCAGGAAGGCACGGGCGACGACATTACGGTAGCGGAAAACCGCGCGGCCTTTGACCGTTTGCGGCTGCTCCCCCGTATCCTGGCCGACCTACGTGGCGGAAACACCGCGCTGGAACTGTTCGGCCGGTGCCATGAAACGCCTGTCATGCTTGGCCCGGTAGCCTATCACCGACTGGCCCACCCGGAAGGGGAACTGGCCACCGTGCGCGCTGCCACCGCACTCGGCGTGGGCATGGTCGTCAGCACGCTTGCCAGCTTCACCATGGAGGAGATCGCCGAGGCGGCCAGAGCCGCAGCGCGCGAACTGGGAGTGCCGGTGCCCCCGCTATGGTTCCAGCTTTATCTGCAGGAAGACCGAGGCTTCTCAGCCGAGCTGGTCCAGCGCGCGGAAGCGGCAGGTTATGAGGCAGTGATGCTCACCGTGGATGCCTCCATCAAGCGCGCCACGCTGACACTCCCGGCGGGTGTAGAGGCGGCCAATCTGCGCGGCATGCCCCGCCACCGCCAGACGGCCGATGCAGGCGGACGCATCCTGTTTGGAACTCCGCTGGCCGATAGCGCGCCCCGCTGGTCTGATCTGGAATGGCTCCGGTCACAGACATCCCTCCCCCTGATCGTCAAAGGCGTAATGGCTGCACCCGATGCCTTGCAGGCCCTGTCCCTGGGCGTGGACGGACTGGTGATCTCCAACCACGGCGGTCGTGTTCTGGATGGAATGCCCAGCGCGCTGGACGTGCTGCCATCCATTGCGGCGGCGACTGGCGGCAAGGTGCCCCTGCTTCTCGATGGCGGCGTGAGGCGCGGCACGGATGTGGCAAAGGCGCTGGCGCTGGGTGCCTCCGCCATAATGCTGGGCCGCCCGCAAATCCATGGGCTTGCCGTCGCCGGGCTGGCCGGTGTTGCCCACATGCTTCATCTGCTGCGCGCCGAGTTGGAGCTTACGATGGCGCAACTCGGCTGCCCTACGCTTGCAGACCTCAGGCCGGACCGGCTGTTCCCGCAACTTTAGTAGATGTCGCGGCTATAGCGTCCCTGCGCCAGCATTTCATCGACTTGCTCTTCGCCGAGAACCTCCCGCAAGGCGGCGTCGACACCTTCACCCATGGCCACACTGCCGCACAGCAGGATCGCCGCATCACCGGATGTCCAGACACGCAGCATATCCGCAGCGCGCCGCACCTCGTCCTGGACATAGCCGCCGTCCACTGCTCGGGAAAACGCACGGTCGCACCGGGCCAGATGGCCGGAACTCACCCAACGGTCGAGTTCCATGGCAAAGGGCAGATCATGCGCCGGATCGCGTTCCCCATAGATCAGCCAGTTGCTCGTACCCGGCTCCCGCGCCTTGAGATGCGCGCGCAGGGATGAAATGCCCGTACCATTGCCGATAAGTACAAGCGGCACCTGCGATGACGGCGTGTGGAAGCGCGGGTTTGAGCGAATGCGCAAAGCCACACCCGCGCCGATTTCCGCCCGCTCGCACAGGAAACCGGACCCCAGACCGCTACGCCCCTGCTCGTCGCGAAA
>MKUB01000026.1 GCA_001898545.1 Sphingomonadales bacterium 63-6
TCGACCGCCATGATGGCGAGGCCGCGACATGCGAGGATTTCGTCAAGGCGATGGAAGATGGCGCCGGGCTGGACCTTGCCCAGTTTCGCCTGTGGTATTCGCAGGCAGGCACCCCCCGTGTAACCGCGCGGCTGGAGCATGCGGGCGATACTGCCACGCTCCATCTCAGCCAGCTCGTGCCTCTCACGCCGGGGCAGAGTGTCAAGCAGCCCATGGTGATCCCGCTGCGCCTTGCTTTGTTCGACCGGGCAAGCGGTACCCATCGCGGCGAGGAACTGGTCGTGCTCAAGGATGCGCAGACCAGCATTTCCTTTGCCGGGTTTAGCGAGCTTCCGGTGCTGTCGATCAATCGCGGCTTTTCGGCTCCCGTGTCTATCGAGCGCGAAATGAGTCACGAGGACCTCGTTTTCCTCGCGGCAAAGGATGACGATCCCTTCGCCCGTTACGAGGCGATGCAGGAACTCACGGTGGGCCACCTCACCGCCGTTCTCGGCGGAACACTGGACGATGCGGCGCGCTCCGCAGGGCGAGAGGCCATCGCCGCGGCACTCAAGGCAGTGCTGATCGATCCGGCGCTGGACGATCTTATGCGCGGCGAACTCATGCTGCTGCCCAGCCAGACCTATCTTTCCGAACAGATGCTGGTTTCCGATCCGGCAGCTGTTCATGGTGAGCGCGAAGGGTTGAAAGCCTGGCTCGGCGGCCGGCTGGAGGCGGAGCTTTCCGCGCTCCATGCCCGGGCCTCGGCCATCCCCTACAGCCTGGAGGCTGCTGCGCGCGGGGCCCGCAAGGTGAAGACGCAGGCGCTGGTCTATCTCGCCGCGGCTGTGCCGGAAAAGGCCGCGGAACTCGCGGCGGAGCAATATCGCACGGCCGATAATATGACCGACCGCCAGGGCGCCCTGATGGTCCTCGCCGGGCTAGACACGCCTTTGCGGGAGGAATTGCTGGGTGATTTCCACGCCCGGTATGCAGGCAATGCGCTGGTGATCGACAAGTGGTTCTCGCTGCAGGCGCAATCGCTTCATCCGCAGGCGCTCGATCATGTGAAGGCACTGGCCCAGCATCAGGATTTTACCCTGAAGAATCCCAATCGGGTGCGTGCGCTCTATATGGGCTTCGCGGTGAATCCTCATGCCTTCCACGCCGCGGATGGCGAGGGCTATCGCATGATCGCCGATTTGATCCTCGCGCTCGATCCGCTCAACGCGCAAACGGCTGCGCGCTTCGTGCCGCCTCTGGGGCGTTGGCGCCGGATAGAGCCCCGGCGGGCGGAAATGATGCGCGGCGAGCTGGAGCGGATCGCGGCGGCCCCGAATCTCTCGGCGGATACATTCGAGCAGGTGACCAAGAGCCTTGGCTGATTCTCAATCCGTGGAAGTGAATCGCGCAGCGGTTCTGGCGGATATTCCGCATGGCTTTCTCGGGCGCAGGGGCGGCGTGTCCACCGGGATCGTGGCGGGGCTCAATGTCGGATTCGGCGCGGGTGACGATCCGGCCGCAGTGGCGGAGAATCGCCGCCGCGCAGGCGATGCCGTGCTGCCCGGCGCACCTCTGGTCGCGGTTCATCAGGTCCATTCGGCGATCTGCGTGACGGTGGAACAGCCCTGGGATGACGATCATCGCCCCACCGCCGATGCGCTCGTTACGGCTCGTCCCGGCACGCTGATCGGTATCGTGACTGCCGATTGCGCCCCGATTCTCTTCGCGGATCGTGAAGCGGGCGTGATTGGCGCGGCCCATGCCGGCTGGCGGGGTGCGCATGGCGGTGTTGCCGAAGCGACGATTGGCGCGATGGAGGCCCTTGGGGCTCGCCGGGAGCGGATTGCCGCTGCCATCGGCCCCTGCATCGCACAGGCCAGTTATGAAGTGGGTGAGGATTTCCGGGCCGGCTTTGCCGCTGAGGACGGCCAGTTCTTCGCTCCGGGTCGGGCCGGGCATTACCAGTTCGATCTCGAATCCTATGTCGCGGCGCGGCTCGCGGCTGCGGGTATCCGCACAGTGGAGGGGCTGGGACTGGACACTTACGCCCTGGAGGATCGCTTCTACTCCTTCCGCCGTTCCACCCATCGCGCGGAGCCCAATTATGGGCGGCAATTCTCGCTGATCGGCCTGCCTTTCGGGGCTTAGGCGGCAGAGGGTCGCAAAACCGCCAAAATGCCTGTTGGCATAGGCACTCCTCTCGTCTATCAGCCCGCCCAAGTCGGCTTTGGCAACGGGCACTAGACTTGTGTCCAAAGCTTGCGGCGGGGGCTTCCTGAACGCGCGACTTTTGTTGGTTTTCCCGGCTTTGCCGGCGGAAAGGTTCCGCTGGTACGGCCGACAGGCAAGGCAAGGTTGATGGCAGATACGACTGGCACCGCAGACCCGGCAGTGATCGCCGGGACGGAAGGTGAAGGCATCCGGCGCCGGGACTTCATCAATATCGCGGCAGTCGGCGCCGCTGGCGTTGGCGGTATCGCGACGCTCGTTCCCCTTATCAGCCAGATGGCACCGTCCAAGGACGTGCTGGCGGAAAGCTCGACCGAGGTCGACCTGGCCGCGATTCAGCCGGGGCAGGCCATCAAGGCGATTTTCCGCAAGCAGCCGCTGTTCATCCGTAACCTCACGGCGAAGGAAATCGCCGAGGCGAATGCGGTTGACGTGGCCAGCCTGCGCGATCCGCAGACGCTGGACGAGCGGACCAAGCCGGGCAAGGAAAACTGGCTCATCACCATGGGCGTCTGCACCCATCTGGGTTGCGTGCCGCTCGGTGCCGCCGAAGGCGAAGTGAAGGGCGAGTTCGGCGGGTATTTCTGCCCCTGTCACGGCTCTTCCTACGATACGGCTGCGCGCATCCGTAAAGGTCCGGCTCCCAAGAATCTGGAAGTGCCGGAATATGAATTCACCTCCGACACTGTCGTGAAGATCGGCTGAGGCGAAAGAGAGAGATCATGAGCTTTCCCTGGGCAAACCATTACACCCCGTCGCATCCCGTGATGAAGTGGATGGACGAGAAGCTGCCTCTGCCGCGTCTCGTCTATAATGCTGTCGGTGCCGGCTATCCGGTTCCGCGCAACCTCAACTACATGTGGAACTTCGGCGTTCTCGCTGGCTTCTGCCTCATGCTGCAGATCGTCACCGGTGTGATCCTGGCGATGCACTACGCCGCCAATGCCGGCGTGGCCTTCGCCTCGACCGAGCACATTATGCGTGACGTGAACTGGGGCTGGATGCTGCGTTATGCGCACGCGAACGGGGCTTCGGCCTTCTTCGTGGTGGTCTATCTCCACATCTTCCGCGGTTTCTATTTCGGCTCCTACAAGGCGCCGCGCGAAATGATCTGGCTGCTCGGCGTCGTGATCTTCCTGCTCATGATGGCTACTGCTTTCATGGGCTATGTGCTGCCCTGGGGCCAGATGAGCTTCTGGGGTGCCAAGGTCATCACCGGCCTGTTCGGCGCCATCCCCGTCGTGGGTGAGCCGATCCAGCAGTGGCTGCTGGGTGGTTTCGCTCCCGATAATGCCGCGCTGAACCGCTTCTTCTCGCTGCACTTCCTGCTGCCCTTCGTGATCGCGGGCGTCGTGATCCTGCACATCTGGGCGCTTCACATCCCGGGTTCCTCGAACCCCACGGGCGTGGAAGTGAAGAGCGAGAGCGATACCGTTCCCTTCCACCCCTATTACACGGCGAAGGACGGTTTCGGGCTGGGCGTGTTCCTGCTGATCTACTGCGCCTTCCTGTTCTTCATGCCGAACCAGCTGGGTCACCCGGACAATTACATTCCGGCCAACCCGCTTTCCACGCCGGCGCACATCGTTCCCGAATGGTACTTCTGGCCGTTCTATGCGATCCTGCGCGCCTTCACCTTCGACATCTTCTTCATTCCCGCGAAGCTGATGGGCGTGCTGGCGATGTTCTCGGCGATCCTGGTGTGGTTCTTCCTGCCCTGGCTGGATAACTCGCCGGTGCGCTCGGGCCACTATCGCCCGATGTTCAAGAAGTTCTTCTGGATCCTCGTCATCGATATGGCGGTGCTGTTCTATTGCGGCGGCGCCCCGGCTGAAGAGCCGTTCGTGATGATGAGCCAGATCGCCACGGCTTATTACTTCCTGCACTTCCTCGTCGTTCTTCCGCTCGTCGCGCTGATGGAAAAGCCGAAGCCGCTGCCCTTCTCGATCACGGAAGCGGTGCTCGGTTCGGATGACGCGGCGAAGCTGGCGGCGAAGAGCTAAGCGAACAGTCCCGAGGGAAAACGACACATGAACCGCCTCATCGCATCCGTCGCCGTCGGCCTGTTCTTCGTGCTGTCCGTGCTCGCTGCCTTTGTCAGCGGCGCTTACACCGCGATTACCGAGCCGGCGCAGGAAACCGTGGAACACGCATTCCACAAGACGCCCAAGGAACTGCACCTTGCTAGTGACGGCCCGTTCGGCCGTTTCGACAAGCAGCAGCTCCAGCGTGGCTTCCAGGTCTACAGCGAAGTCTGCTCGGCCTGCCACTCGCTGAAATATGTCGCCTTCCGCGACCTTGAACAGCTCGGCTATAACGAAGCCGAAGTGAAGGCGATTGCCGCCAGCAAGCAGGTGCCGGGCGTCGACCCGAACACCGGCGAAGCGAATACGCGTCCGGGCCTGCCGACGGATTACTTCCCGTCGCCCTACCCGAACGACATCGCGGCTCGCGCGGCCAACAACAACGCCGTTCCGCCGGATCTTTCGCTGATGACCAAGGCTCGCCATGAAGGCCCGGCCTATGTCTATTCGCTGCTGACCGGCTTCACCAACCAGCCGAAGGCTCTGCTGGAGCGCTTCCCGGATGCCAAGACGCCGGAAGGCCTGCACTACAATCCGTATTTCGCGAACCTCAACCTCGCGATGGCTCCGCCGCTGACTGACGGCCAGGTGACCTTCGCTGATGGTTCGCCCAGCACGGTGGATGCCATGTCGAAGGACGTTGCGGCGTTCCTCGTGTGGACTGCCGAACCAAGCCTCGACAAGCGCAAGCAGACGGGCTGGCCGGTGCTGGGCTTCCTGCTCTTCGCCACCGTGCTTTCCTATCTCGCCTATCGGAACATCTGGGCCGAGAAGAAGGCCAAGCACTGAGGCCCGGCTCGACAGAGACCAGTTAACAAGCGCCCCTCCATCCCCGGATGTGAGGGGCGTTTCTTTTGCTGCCATCCGCCAGGAGGCTCCATGACGCCCGAAGAACTCAAGTCGCTCATTCGCACAGTGCCGGATTACCCCAAGGAGGGCATTCTGTTCCGCGACATCACGACCTTGCTGGCGGATGGCAGGGGGCTGACCGCCGCGGTGGAGAACATCGCGCGCCGGGCCAATGCGGTGGGTGCCGGGGCGATCGCTGGGCTGGAGGCCCGGGGCTTTATCTTCGGGGCCGCCGTGGCTTCGCTGCTCATGCTCGGCTTCGTGCCGGTGCGGAAGGCGGGCAAGCTGCCCGTACCGACCATCGGGGTGGATTATGCGCTGGAATATGGCGAGGCGCGTCTGGAGATCGACCCTTCGCTTATCCAGCCGGGCGAGCGGATTATCATCGTCGATGATCTGATCGCGACCGGCGGCACTGCTCTGGCCGCCGCGCAATTGCTTCGCCAGGCGGGGGCAGTGGTTGATCGCGCCCTGTTCGTGATCGACCTGCCGGACCTCGGCGGCGCGCAATTGTTGCGGGAAAACGGTATAGCGGTGGAAGCGCTGATGGAATTCGAAGGCCACTGAAGGGTCCACGCGCAACCATGCTATTGACTGTGCGCCCCTGCTGGTGGCAGTGCAGCCCAACTGGATCGGGCGGGTATAGCTTAGTGGTAAAGCCCTAGCCTTCCAAGCTAGTTAGGCGGGTTCGATTCCCGCTACCCGCTCCAGCCTGCTGTCCGGTTTTCCTCATCTCCGGGGCGGCATTCCCCTCACCAATGCTTGCGGCGGGCGGTTCTCCATATGGGGTGATGTGTAGGCTTCGTTCGGCGCGTGAGCAGGAAATAGGTTACTTCTCCCGGATATTCCGTACCTTGCGTCCACACGAGGCGTATCGCCTTATCTATTGCCTAAATCGCCTTGCAGTCTGGAGATGGGACTTGCTTCGATTCATTCCCGCAATTCGCCCATCGCGACGCCATCTGGTGATCGCTGCCGTGCTACTCATCTTCGCGATCATATTGGGCGGCGGCGGCACACCGAATCCATCGACGGAAGTCTGGCTCGAGATACTCGCAGGGCTGCTTATCCTGAACTGGCTGTGGTTGCCCGGGCCCCTGTGCAGGCCGGCAGATCCTGCTCTCTGGTTGCTTGCCTTGATTGTCATCGCGATCCCGCTGCTCCAGCTCGTTCCTATGCCGCCGCAATTGTGGCAGGCGCTCCCGGGCGGGGAAGTCCGGGCTGAGGCGCTGGACCTCATCGGGAGGGAGGACAGCTGGCAACCGTTTACCGAATCTGCCCCGCGTACGCTCGCCAGCCTTCTTTCGCTCGTTCCCCCGCTTGCGCTGATGCTGATGGTAGGTTCGCTTGCACGGCCGGAGCGGCAAACCCTGCTTGCCATCGCGGCCGTGCTGGCTCTGCTTTCGGCGGTACTGGGCGCCTTCCAGCTTGCCGGTGGCGGTGCCTTTCGCCTCTATGAGGCCAGCCATCCGGGCGTTGTGCTCGGCTTTCAAGCCAATCGGAATGCCGAGGTCGATATTCTGCTGATCGGCCTGCTTGCGCTGGCGGCTTTTGTGGCGGGCCATGCGCCGTCGCAGCGCCGCCCCGGAGTGGAGAGCATTTGGCGCAATGGCTGGCTGGTCGGGGGAGTTGCCTTGCTGCTTGTGCTGGCTGCGGTTCTTACTGCATCCCGTGCGGGTATCGCGCTGCTATTGCCGGTACTGGTCGCGGGTTGGGCCATCCTTGTGCTGGATCGCCGCAGGAACTGGAAGGGGCGCGGTCCGGCCATCGCGGCAGGGGTTCTGGCCGTGCTCGGCGGCGGCCTGTTTCTGGTGAGGCACAATGTTGTGCTGCAAAGAGTTGCGGAGCGCTTCGATTTTTCCGGCGACGGCCGCGAGGGACTGTGGCGGGATACGCTTTACGCGATCGGCCAGACTTGGCCATTTGGCACCGGAATGGGCACCTTCGCGCCTACCTTCATTGCGTTCGAACCGCTAGAGGCAGTCGACTCCAGCATCCCCAACCGGGCGCATAATGATTATCTGGAATTGCTGCTTGAAGCCGGGATATTTGGCGCTGTAGCGCTTGTGCTGGCCTGCGGACTTATCCTGTTCATGACGTGGCGGAGCTGGCGCCGCGCGCGTGAGTGGCGCCCCCAGATCGCGTTCGGTTTCAGCGTGCTGGTGGTGATCGCGGCACATTCCGTAGTGGATTATCCGCTGCGCTCCATGTCGCTGGCATGTCTTGCAGGGCTGGCGGTGGGGATGTTTGCCCGCAGCCCGAAGATCAACGGTCCAGCCGCTTCACAAACCCATCATTGAGGAAGGTGCCGAAGGGAAAGAGCGAGGCCACGAAGGTTCTGATCCAACCAAGCAGGCCTGCCCTGCGGCCCCACAGGCCTGGCACCATCGCCACGATATAAGTCAGGAACAACACGCCATGCGCCCAGCCCACGGGCCGGATCAGAGCGGGCTGATCGAATATATATTTCAGCGGCATCGCCACCAGGAACAACAGGAGGGTGCTGACGCCTTCGGCCAGCGCGATGGCGCGAAAGATACGAAGCAAGGGAGGTCCTCTCTCAGGGCTTGAAGCGGGCGCCGCGAATATGGGTGAAGCGATCTTCGTTCACTTCATACATGGCGATGGTTTCCACCACGCGCTTGTCGCCTGCAGTGGTTGGCCAGATTTCGAAATCGGGCCAGTCCTTGAAGGTTTCGAAAGTGGTGCGGCAATGCATGGCGATGCGCGTTGGCGTCACGATCACATCGAGCGGAGTGACGACCTCAGTGATGTGGGCCTTCACCTGTCGATAGAAATCGAGGATCGCCTCGCGCCCGTCGATCCGTTTCATCCCGCCCAGCTCAAATATCACGTCATCGGCGTAGAATTTGCCGAATCCGTCGAAATCATTCGCATTGAACGCGGCTACATAGCTCCGGAAATCCTCTTCGGTCAAAGGCTCTCCCCCACCGGCATATTATCGATCAGCCGGGTACGGCCAATGCGGGCTGCCACCAGCAACCGGGCCGGAGCATCGCCCAATATGGCCAGCGGCTCAAGACTGCCGGCATCGGCCAGCGTCGCGTAATCGACCGAGCGGAAACCCGCGTGGATCAGCTCGGCCTCCAGCGCGGCCAGTGTGGCGGGAATGTTCTCGCCGCTTTCGATCCGGGTAATCGCCTGCCGCATTGCGCGGGGCAGGGCGGCCGCCGCCGCGCGTTCTTCCGGCGAGAGGTAGCGATTGCGGCTGCTGAGGGCGAGCCCGTCGCTTTCCCGTACAGTCGGCACGCCGAGAATGTTCGAGGCATGGGGCCGGGTGTAATCGAGATCGCGCGCCATGCGCCGGATCACGGCGAGCTGCTGCCAGTCCTTCTCCCCGAACAGGGCGATATCGGGCTGCACCTGATTGAACAGCTTGGCCACCACCGTGGCGACGCCGTCAAAATGGCCCGGCCGCGAGGCGCCGCACAGGCCCTCGCTCACACCGCTGACTGCTATGCTAGTGGCAAAACCCGCAGGATAGACTTCCTCCACCGTGGGTGCCCACAGCAGGGCGACGCCTTCTGCCTCCAGTAGGCCCGCATCTTCGGCCAGCTGGCGCGGATAGGCGTCGAGATCCTCGTTCGGTCCGAACTGGGTGGGATTGACGAAGATGGAAACCACCACGGCGGGAGCAAGCTCGCGGGCACGGCGGACCAGGGTCAGGTGCCCTTCATGCAGGGCGCCCATGGTGGGAACCAGCGCGATAGCGCCGGATGTGCGCAGCCGGGCGACTTCATCGCGCAACTGGGCAATCGTAGTGACGACTTTCATGACGCGGTCCCATCGGGCGCAAACGCCGCGAAAGCAAGAGGCGGAACGGGCAAGGAGGGAAGCCGCTGCTGCTTCCCTCCTGCCGCACCTGTCCCCTTAGCGAAATTTACTTCGCTTCGGGGGCTGCTGCTGCCGCGTCATCGGGCAAGCCGCCAAGCTGGCCTACCATCTGGGTATAGGCATCGAGATAAGCCAGCACGATGATCTGGCCGATTTCGGTGTTCTGATAGCCGCCAGCACCGGCGCCGCCGAAGACACCGCCAGAGAACAAGCCGCCCCCGGCGCCCCAGCTAAGATCCTTCTTGCGGAAATAACCTTCCACCAGCGCTTCTTCCACGGTGGTGCGGGCATTGACCAGTGAGAGGGTGACGTTGGCTTCGCCCTTCTTCACGGAAATGCCGCCCGCAATCGCGCCAACCGTACCGCCCAGCAGGCCGCCAAGCCCGCCCAGCACCTTGCCGCCGCCGGAATTGTTGTTGGTGGAAACGATGTCCGGCTGGAGGAAATAATCGGCTGCCTTGACCTGGCCCTTGCCGAGGTTCGAACCTTCCTGCAACTCGCCGGAATCCGCCAGGGCGCGCTCCATGTTGCGGCTCTGCATCGCACCGCCGCGGTTCACCAGCGTGAAACAGCCCGATCGCTGGACGAATATGCGCAGGATGGCTTCGGGGCTGCCCAGATTATATTCGCGCCACCATTTGTCATCGGGCTCCACAATGGCCAGCGTACCGAGATTGTGCGTACAGCGGGGAATCTCGTTCGAACCTTTTTCCTGGTCCTTGCGGGCAGAAGATTTGTCTTTTTCCTTGGCGAAGGCGGGGGCCGGGGCAATGCCCAGCACAAGTGCGGACGCCAGAACGCCGGCGATCAGCTTCCTCATGGAATCGCTCCTAAAAAATATCATGCATGTTCAGATGTCTGGCCGGCGCCCCGTCTGTACCATCCCAGATGGCCGATATCTTAGCGTGCGAGCGGCCTCGCGCAAAGCCGCCCGGAGGCTGTTTCACCGTTTTGTGCAGCTTTGGGCCAGCGCCCCTGACTGGAGTCGGGAAGGGCGGCAGGGGGGGCGGGATCGCAGTTAGGGTTAAAGAATGGGGCCGAGATTGGGGATAGTGCAATTGCCTCGCAACTTTCCGTTGGATAATAGCCTGAAAAGAGCCGCCCATCGGCCGCCCGTCCATTGCCTTCAACAGCGAGAGTCCTGCCAGACCGTGTCTGCCAATGCACCCCATCGTATCGTCTTCGCCAATGAAAAGGGCGGCACGGGCAAGTCCACGACTGCGGTGCATGTTGCCGTCGCTCTGGCCTATAAGGGGGCAAAGGTGGCGGCGATCGACCTCGATCCGCGCCAGCGCACCCTGTTCCGCTATCTTGAAAACCGCACCGGGACGGAGCAGCGCCGCAACGTGACTCTTCCCAATGCGCGTTTCGCGGTATTTGGCGGAGAAACGGTGGAAGAGCTGGACCAGCTGACTGTCGAGGTGAGCGAAGGCGCGGACTTTCTGATTTTCGACACGCCGGGGCGGGACGACATCTTCGCGCGCCATGTGGCCACGACGGCCGACACGCTGGTCACTCCGCTGAATGACAGCTTCGTCGATTTTGACCTTATCGGACAGGTCGATGCTGAGAATTTCAAGGTCAAGCGGCTGAGCTTCTATGCGGAACTGATCTGGGAAGCGCGCAAGAAGCGGGCCATGGCGACCATCCGCGATCAGCGCCGCGAAATGGACTGGGTGGTAGTGCGCAACCGCACCCAGAAGCAGGAAGCACGCAACCAGAAGCGCATTGACGATGCGCTGAACGAGCTTTCCAAGCGGGTCGGCTTCAGGATCGCGCAGGGCCTTTCGGAGCGCGTGATCTATCGCGAATTGTTCCCCTCCGGCCTCACCCTGCTGGATAAGGGTCATCTGGGCGAATTGGGCACCAGCCATCTGGTCGCCCGTCAGGAATTACGCGCATTGGTGGCCGGGCTGAACCTGCCGGCCCATGTCAGGGCGCAGGGAACGGAGACTGTCTGAAGCCATGACGCGCCTGATCTTCTTTGCCGTGATCGGGATCGCGCTATGCAAGGCGATAACGGGGCGCTGGCCCTGGGATTTCCTCAAGGGGCCTTCTACCCGCAGCCAGGCGATTTTCCGCGCGCGCAAATTGCTTGCAGTGCGCAAGGATGCCGGGCGTGACGAAATATTGGAGGCGCATCGCCGCCTGATTACCATGGTTCACCCCGATCGCGGTGGAACCAACGAGCAGGTACACGAGGCCAATGCCGCGCGTGACCTGTTGCTCGACGAACTGCCTGACCATAATTGAGGACACATATGAGCCATCGGTTCCACTCGACCGTGCTGCGCGAATACGACATTCGCGGGATCATTGGCGAAACGCTGGGCGCGGAGGATGCGCGCGCCATCGGCCGTGGCTTCGCCACATTGCTGCGCGAGGCAGGCGGACGGAAAGTGGCAGTGGGCTATGACGGGCGGACGAGCTCGCCGATGCTGGAGGAAGCTCTGGTCGAAGGGCTTACCTCCAGCGGCTGCGACGTGGTGCGCATCGGCATGGGCCCCACGCCGATGCTCTATTATGCGGAAGCCTCAGCCGAAGATGTGGATGGCGGCATTCAGATAACCGGCAGCCACAATCCCCCCAACTATAACGGCTTCAAGATGGTCTTTCAGGGCCGCCCGTTCTTCGGCCCGGACATCCAGCTGCTGGGCAAGATCGCGGACGAGGGCGTTTGGCTGGACGGGGAAGGCAGTGTCGAGACCCGCGAGGTGATGGACGCTTATATCGACCGGATGCTGCAGGGGCTCGCCGGGATCGATCCCGCCGCTCTTGCTTCCCTCCGCGTCGGCTGGGACGCCGGCAATGGCGCAGCCGGCCCGGCTCTGGAAGCGCTCGCCGCACGCCTGCCCGGGGAGCATCACCTGCTTTATACCGAGGTTGACGGTACCTTCCCCAATCATCATCCCGATCCCACCATGCCGGAGAATCTGGCAGACCTTCAGGCGCTCGTCGCGGACAAGCAGCTCGATTTCGGTATCGCCTTCGATGGTGACGGGGACCGGATCGGCGCGGTCGACGGCCAGGGCCGGGTTATCTGGGGCGATCAACTTCTCATGATCTATGCCGAGGATCTGCTGCGGCAGGTGCCCGGCGCCATGATTATCGCGGATGTAAAGGCCAGCCGCGCGCTGTTCCAGCGTGTGGCCGAATGCGGCGGCAAGCCGCTGATGTGGAAGACCGGCCACAGCCTCATCAAGTCCAAAATGAAGGAAACGGGTGCTCCGCTGGCAGGCGAAATGAGCGGGCACATCTTCTTCGCGCATGATTATTACGGCTTTGACGATGCGCTCTATGCCGGGGTGCGGCTGATCGCGGCCAGCGCGCGGCTCGGCAAGTCGGTCACCGAACTGCGCTCTGCCATGCCCGCCATGATCAACACGCCGGAACTGCGTTTCCAGGTGGATGAGAGCCGCAAATTCGGCGCGATCGAGGAAGTGAAGCAGCGCCTTTCGGGCAGCGGTGCGGAAGTGGACGCCACCGATGGCGTCCGGGTTTCCACCGATGATGGCTGGTGGCTGCTGCGCGCATCGAACACGCAGGACGTGCTGGTTGCCCGTGCGGAAAGCGATAGCGAGGAAGGGCTGGCCCGTCTCGTCGCGCAGATCGATGAACAGCTGGAGCTTTCGGGCCTCGAACGGGGACCTCAGGCGGGGCACTGAACCCCCGCCATTTCGGGGCTAAATCGCTATGAACACCCGCAAGCTATGCTTGCGCGGTTCCAATGTGGCGTTACTCATGGCGGCAGGCAGCGTTTAGGGGGCTCGCGTGCTGGTCGGCATCGATCTTGGAACTACAAATAGTGCTGTCGCGGTCTGGCAGGAAAACGGGCCGCAACTGGTGCCCAATGCGCTGGGCGAATTTCTGACGCCATCGGCGGTTTCCATCGGCCGGGACGGCATGGCCTATGTCGGTCGCGCCGCGCTGGAACGTCTTCCGACGCATCCGGGGGAAACCGTTACGAGCTTCAAGCGCATGATGGGCACGGCCCGCACTGTGCACCTGGGCACGAAGCATGATTATCGGGCGGAGGACTTCTCCTCGCTGGTTCTGGCTTCCCTGCGCGATGATGTCGCTCACGCCTTCGGGGAAGTACCGACCGAGGCGGTCATAACCGTGCCGGCCTATTTCAATGACAAGCAGCGCAAGGCCACGCGCCGGGCTGGCGAACTGGCCGGGCTGAAAGTGCGCCGCCTGATCAATGAACCGACTGCCGCCGCGCTTGCCTTCGGCTTGCAGGATCGCGGTGATCGCGAGCCGTTCCTGGTGTTCGACCTCGGGGGAGGTACTTTCGACGTTTCGGTGGTGGAGATGTTCGAAGGCATAGTTGAAGTACGCGCTTCTGCCGGGGACAACAGGCTGGGCGGGGATGATTTCAACCATGCGCTGGTGACGCTGGCACGTCCGCGCCTCAATGCCGAGGAAGCGCTGGCCAGTCTCCCGGCAGACCGCCGGGAGGCCTTGCTTACCGTGGCGGCGGAACGAACCCGACGGGCGCTTTCCACGGCCTCGGAAGCCGAATTTTCGGTGACTGTCGGAGATGAAAATTACAGCGCGCAGATTGCTGCCGAAGAATTTGAGCAGGCAGCGGAACCGCTCCTCAAGCGATTGAGGGAACCGGTGATCCGCGCCCTGCGCGATTGTGCCATCGATGCGGCGGAATTGAGTGAGATCGTGTTGGTGGGCGGGGCAACTCGCATGCCCGCCGTACGCCGTGCGCTGACCCGCATGTTCGGACGTTTCCCGGATTCCTCGATCCATCCAGACTATGCGGTCGCGCTGGGCGCGGCGGTGCAGGCAGGGTTGCTGGCCCGCGATGCGGGGCTTGAGGAAATCCGGATCACGGATGTGGCGCCGTTCACGCTAGGTGTCGATGTTGCGGAGATGGACCGCTTTGGGCAGATGCATCAGGGGCTGTTTTCCCCGCTCATCGAGCGCAACGTGCCTGTGCCGGTGAGCCGACAGCACACTTATTCCACCGTTTCCGATAATCAGAGCAAGGTTCAATTGGGAATTTACCAGGGCGAAGCCCGGATGGTGAAGGATAATGTGAAGCTGGGCGAGATCGAGGTGCCTGTGCCGCGCCGTCCGCGGGGGGAGGTCGCAGTTGAAGTGCGCTTCAGCTATGATAGCAGCGGCCTGCTGGAAGTGGACGTTTCCGTTCCCGATACCGGGCTTACCCGCAATCTGGTGATTGTGGACGAGGAAGACCGGCGCGACGCCCAGGAATTCGATAAACGCCGCCAGTCGCTGGCAAAGCTCAAATTCCATCCGCGCGAGGATGTCGAGAATGTGACTCTGATGGCGCGGGCGCAGCGCTGTTATGAAGGATTTACGGGCCCTGTCCGCGAGGAGGTGGGCCACTGGATCATCCATTTCGAGGCTGCGCTCGAAAAGCAGGACCCGCGCGAGATATCCCTCGCCCGGGATGAGCTGCGCGCCAATCTCGACCGGCTGGAAGCTCACTCGCCCCTATGAGCCGCCATGGCCCCTGGAAGGTCCTGGGGATTGACCCCACCGAGGACCTCAAGACGATCCGCCGCGCCTATGCAGACAAGCTGCGGGCGATGGATGTCGATCAGGATGCCGCTGCCTATGCGCGCCTGCGTAATGCGCGCGACCATGCGCTGGTTCTGGCAAAATCCATGTCTGCCCCTGCGGAGCCTCTAACGGAACTGGAAGAGGACGAATGGAGCCTTGGCTATGTCATGGCCGAGGAGGATGTCCGGGGGCCTTACGGTGGCGGGGCCGATCATCACGGCGACGCCGGCACGCATGCAATGGAGCCCGAGCCGCCGGAACCGGGTGAACCCGGCCCGGATGTGCTGTTGCAGGAATTGCTGTTCCCGGACGGGCAGTATCACGAAGAAGGCTTTACCTACGAGGAGAACGAAGCCGCACAGGGCTTGTTGCGACAAATCCTGACGACCGCGCTGGAAGGCGATCTGAACCTGCAGCGCGCGATAGATTACTGGCTGGCGGACAGGCTGGCATCGGCATGGCCGCGTTCGGCTCCGCTGGTGATCGAGGCTGCTGAAGCCTTTGAATGGGAACGCCAGGCAGGCATGCTGGGGGAAGGGCCGGCCCAGGCCTTCCTCAATGCCCGGCTACGCGGGATGCGTTTCCATGAGAAGGTCCACGACGAAAGCCATTGGGCGCACTGGGCGTGGCAGGAACTGTCAAAACCGGGCGAGAAGAAATGGTATGAGCGTTCCAAGGCCAAAGCCGCCGAGGTTCGCAAGCTGTTGGCCGGCGTGCGCGAACATTTCCCCGAACTTGAAGCCTTTCTCGATGTAGATCGCGTTCGCTCTTGGGAAAGCAAGTCTGTCAGCAATCCCTGGGGAGCTGCGATGCCGATCATGATCGGGCTGTTTTTGCTGGCCAGGGTCATTGTGGCGTTCAACCCCGGAGGTCACACGTCCGAACTGCCCTATACGCCTGCTCAGAGCATCACTGAATCGGTGTCAGCGGATGAAGCGCGCGATTTCATTGTCGAGGAGATGTTCGGTAAGGAAGTGCTTTACGAAGACGTTGTCTTGAAAGCGCCCGAGCTTGCCAAGTTCATCAGCCTGAAAACGCGCGACGCTGAAGATGAGATCGATCAGGAAATCGCCTTGGACGAAGTCGGCGAATTGCTACGCGTGGGCGTTTTGCGGGCTTCGTGGAATGCCGGTTTCCAGGAAGCCCTGCAAATAGACCAGCTCAAACTGGAATTTGCGACACTCGCCAGAGAAAAGGGTGGCAGCAGTGCCTGCGTGGCTTTGCTGGAAGAAGGCCGCCTGTTCCCCAGCATTCAGCCGCCGCCGGAATTGCGCGAGGAAGAACGGGCTTTGGCTCGCAAGCTGCTGGAAGCAGGTGTGCTTAAATCCATGTTTGAGACGCGTCCGGAACTGTCGGCGCAGGTGCCGGGCGCCATACTCGCGACGGCTCAACGCAATGGCGGGTTGAGCGACAAGGAAGTGGAACAAGCGCTCCAGCATAAGGGGCAGGGAGACGAGCGCTGTGCGTTTCATCTGGCGCTGATGGCCGAAGTGCTGCGCCAGCCTGGTAAGGTTTCGCCCGATCTGCTGCGGATTCTCTAGTGAATGACCAGCCAGGCCAGACCGGTCGCCAGCGCGCTGGCAAATAGAGGCAGGGCCCCAAGCTTGCCCTTTTGCCAGCCGGCAATGCCGATCGCTACGGCGCCCTTGAACAGGGTGTTGAGCGTTACCGGGATGGCCAGCACGGTGCCCGCCACCAAGGGCTCCAGCGTGCCCGACGGCAGGTTGCCCATGGTGATGATCGCGGAATCGACATCCACTATGCCTGAAACGGCCAGTACCACCGCCAGCCCCCGGTCCCCGAAACTCGCCAGCACCCAGTGCGCCACTACTGTTAGCGCCATGACCAGCACGGTGAGCAATAGCGCAGGTCCGAGGTCGAACGGGTTGCGCACACCTACTTCGCCGGGTGCATCCTGCGGTTCCTGCGCGGCAGTTCGCAGGGCCCAGGCGGTTGCCGCAAGGCTGACGAGGGCGCCGGGCACCAGCAGCATCGCCAGATGGGGCAAGGCGAAGGGCGCCAGAACGCCCACCAGAACCGCCACGCGCAGATACATCACCACCGATGCGGCGCTGATCGCGGCGGAGAGAATGGTGGGGCTTGCCTCCCCTTCGCGCATGCGCTTGGCCATGCCCGCCGTGACGGCCGTGGAGGAAACCACCGCCCCCGCCGCCGCCGTGGCAATATGCCCGCGCGATGCGCCCAGCCATTTGGCCGCGAAATATCCGCAGAAGGAAAATCCGGAAACCATGACCACCACGGCCCAGAGCTGGCGCGGATTCCAGGCGTTGTAAGGGCCGAAGCCGCGATCGGGCAGCAGGGGCAGGATCACCATGGCGATCACGGCAAAGCGTGCAATCGCCATCACTTCGCGTTCTTCCAGATGGTTGATCCAGCTATGCAGCCGCCCTCTCAGCGACAGCAGCAGCACCATGGCAACTGCAATGGTCGTGCCCAGCAGCCGCTCGCCCATTGCGGCCATGAAGCCGCTGGCGACTGTGATCAGCGCCACCATGCTGGCCGTGCCGCTTACCTGCGACCCGTTGCTTGAGCGGCGATAGCCCGCAATAACCAGCAGAGCTGCAGCAGCCAGCAGGATCAGTGCAGGCCCTTCGGCGTGATTATACAGCACGCCCGCCATCCCGCCGGCCAGGCCCAGCAGGCCATAGGTGCGGATACCGGCAAAACGCGCGCCATCGGGCAGGGTGCGATAGGTCCAGCCACGCTGGATGCCCACCAGCAGACCAAGCGCCAGCGCGAGCCCGACCCCGATGAAGTGGGAGATTTCCAGGCTGCCGTTCATGACGCGTCACATATCTGCATGCTTATCGTTCCATCGGACAGGCCGGGCCGTCGGGCAAGCACCATTCGCAGCATTGCCGGTCTGGCCCAATCGCTGACGCTTTCCTACTGACGGGTTTTGTGCTCCAAATGTTCCGATGACGCGCGAGTTTGCAGACCCTGTTCTTCAATGTACCAGCGAGGCGGATGATCCCGTGCGGCGAGGGGGCAGAGACTGGCCTCAGTACTGTGTCAACCTTGTCAACTTCGGCGGAAATCCGCGGCCTTGACTGGGGAGAATCATCTTCCGCCGGAGATCGAGAGCTGGTTCGCCGGGCGTGGCTGGCGGGTGCGCGATCATCAGCGGGCGATGTATCGGGCGGCCCGCAGCGGCAAGCATGCCTTGCTGGTGGCCGATACGGGGGCGGGCAAGACGCTGGCGGGCTTCCTGCCAACCCTGGCCGATTTCGCCCCCTCCGCGCTGGGGGGAGAACCTGTGCCGGATGGCCTACACACGCTCTACATCTCGCCGCTCAAGGCGCTGGCGCATGATGTGCAGCGCAATCTGCTTAACCCCGTGGAGGAAATGGGCCTGCCCCTGCGGATCGAAACGCGCAGCGGCGATACGCCCACGGATCGCAAGAAGCGCCAGCGCAGCCGCCCGCCCCATGTTCTGCTGACTACGCCCGAATCGCTCTCGCTGCTGCTCAGCTATGAGGATAGTTTCGAGCTGTTCAGCACGTTGAAGCGGGTGGTGGTGGACGAGGTGCATGCCTTTGCCACGGGCAAGCGGGGTGATTTGCTGGCGCTATGCCTTGCGCGGTTGCAAACCATTGCCCCTGCCATGCAGCGGGTGGCGCTTTCGGCCACTCTGGCGGACCCGGATGGCTTCCGGCGATGGCTGGCCCCCGACGATGGAGGGGATGGCTATCTGAACAGCGTGGAACTCGTTCAGGGGGAAAAGGGTGCCCCGCCGGAAGTCGAGATCCTTCTGCCCGAGGAAGAGCGTGTGCCATGGGGCGGCCATGCCGCCATATGGGCCGTGCCGCAGCTGATCGATATCATCGCGCGTAATCGCACCACGCTGGTTTTCACCAATACCCGCTTTCTGGCCGAGTTCATCTTCCAGAAGCTGTGGGAAGCCAATGACGCCAATCTGCCGATCGGCATTCACCACGGTTCGCTTTCCAAGGAGGCGCGGCGCAAGGTGGAAGGGGCCATGGCCCGGGGCGATCTGCGCGCGCTGGTATGCACGGCCAGCCTCGATCTGGGTGTGGATTGGGGCGATGTGGATTGTGTGATCCAGATGGGCGCGCCCAAGGGCTCCTCCCGCCTGTTGCAGCGGATCGGGCGGGCCAATCATCGGTTGGACCTGCCCAGCCGCGCGATTCTGGTGCCGGGCAATCGCTTCGAGTTTCTGGAGGCAATGGCGGCAAAGGATGCCGTGGATCAGGGGCAGCGCGATGGCGAGGGCTTTCGGCCCGGTGGGCTCGATGTCCTGGCCCAGCATGTGATGGCCTGTGCCTGTGCGGCTCCTTTTGACGAGGGCGAGCTGTTGCGGGAAGTGCGCCGATCCTCCGCCTATGCTTGGTTGGGGGAGGAAGAATGGCGCCGCGTGCTGCATTTCGTGGCGACCGGCGGCTATGCGCTGGAGGCCTATGACAAGTTCCGCCGGATCGTGCGCGATTCATCGGGGACATGGCGGCTGACCCATCCCGAACATGCGCAGCGGCACCGGATGAATGCCGGGATCATCGTGGATGCCGAGATGCTGGATGTCCGCTTCAGGAACGGGCGGTCGCTCGGCCGGGTGGAGGAATATTTCGCTTCCACCCTGTCACCGGGGGATACCTTCACTTTCGCTGGCATGGCGCTGGAGGTGGAACAGCTCAGGGATATGGAACTGATCGTGCGTGCCGCGAAAAAGGCGGCGGCGATCCCTTCCTATATGGGGCAGCGCATGCCGCTGACAACGCATCTGGCGGGCCGGGTGCAGGCCATGCTGGCTGATCGTGCAGGCTGGGCGCGCTTCCCCGACGATGTGCGCGAATGGCTGGAAATGCAGGACTGGCGCAGCCAAATGCCGGGGCCGGGCAAGCTGCTGGTGGAGAGCTTCGCGCATGAGAAGCTGTATTACACGGTCTATTACACATTCGAGGGTTGGAACGCGAACCAGTCGCTCGGCATGCTCATCACGCGGCGGATGGAGGAACGTGGGCTGCAGCCCGGCGGCTTCGTGGCCAATGATTACTCGCTGGGCGTGTGGGGCCTGCGTCCCGTGGATGATCCGGCGCCGTTACTCTCGCCCGACATTCTGGCGCATGAATTCGTGGACTGGGTGCAGGATTCCTATCTGCTGCGCCGGGCCTTCCGCGAAGTGGCGGTGATTTCTGGGCTGGTGGAACGGCAGCATCCCGGCAAGCGCAAGACTGGCAAGCAGGTTACTTTCTCGACTGATCTCATTTACGATGTGCTGCGGAAATATGAGCCTGATCACGTGCTGATCGAAGCGGCCTGGGCCGATGCACGGACGCGGCTCACCGATGTGGGCCGCCTTGCCGGTGTGCTTGAACGCGCGCAGCACGAACTCGTCCATGTCGAGCTGGACCGGGTGAGTCCGCTGGCCGTGCCGGTGATGGTAATGATCGGGCGCGAAAGCCTGCCCCAAGGGTCGGTCGACGATGCGCTACTGATGGAGGCGGAACATCTCGCTGACGAAGCGATGCGAGGGGACGCGCCGGACGACCCCCTCGATTCGGATGAAGCGGAACCGGGTGTCTAGTCCTGCTTCTCGAAGCTGCGGTAGCGGTCATTGCCGACGAAGCCGAACTTCGTCGCTCCCGAAGCCTTGATGTCGCTCAGAACTCTTGCGGCAAGGTCATAGCTGGCCTGGGCATCGGGTTCATATTGCAGTTCCGGCTCGGGATAGAGTGCCCTTGCCGCCTTGAGGGTGGAACGCAGGCCCGCTCGGTCGGTCTGGATTCCGTTCCACAGGATCGCCCCTTCCGGGGTCAGGACGATCTTGTTCTTTATGGGGTTAGGCTGAAGAGGACGTGGGGTGTCTGTGGTGGCGGGTAGATCGACATCCAGTGAATTGGTGGCGACGGGAATAGTGAAAATCAGCATCACCAGCAGCACCAGCATCACGTCGATCAGCGGTGTGGTATTCATCTCGCCCAGAGGCAGCGCCCCTTTTCTCGGAGTTGCAAAAGCCATGTGTACCTCTCCCGTATCATCATGAACTAAGAGAGAGGATATACCATTACATAAATTGAGCAATGCGGAGATATACCGAGGTCCTTGAGGGTGGGTACGTTACTCTTCACCAACGGGCTGCTGGAATGTGCGACAGGCCCCCAAGCGGTGTTCTTCAGATCGGTCTGCGGCTTCCAGGCAAAGAAAAAGGGGCGGTGTTACCCGCCCCTTGATCCTATTCAGTGCCTTGGGTCGATCAGTTGACGACGGCAGGGCCTGCGTTTTCGGACTTCCCGAACACGCGATACTTCTCGTTGCCGACGAAGCCGAACTTGGTGACCTTGGAAGCCTTGATCAGGTTCAGCACCTTGGCCGAAAGATCGTAGCTGGCCATCGCTTCCGGCTCGAACTGCAGTTCAGGCTCGACCGAGAAGGTCAGGGACTGCTGCAGGTTCGAAACAAGACCCGCCTGGCTGATCGGCTGACCGTTCCAGAGAATCTCGTTATTCGGGGTCAACACGATCTTGTTCTTGATCGGGTCTACCGGAGGTGTGTCCGTCGGAGGAGTGGGGCTCGGCAGGTCGATATCGACCGAATGCGTCGCCACAGGGATCGTAAAGATGAGCATGATGAGGAGAACGAGCATGACGTCGATCAACGGCGTCGTGTTCATTTCCATCATCGGCGAGCCATCATCTTTGCCGCCTGTCATTGCCATGGGATATTACTCCTGCGCTTTCTCTCAACCCGCGTTCGGATCGACAGGGTTGGAGATGAAGCCGACGGTCGGATAACCGGCCGCCTGGACGTTGTAGATCGCGCCGGCCACACAGCGCCAGGGCGCGTTGATGTCGCCACGGATGTGAACCTGCGGGATCTTTTCCGGATCGTTGCGGATCGCGTCGATACCGCCTTCACGCTGAACGATAGCGTCCAGGCGTCCGAATGCCTGGTCGTACAGTTCCTGCGACGTCACCGGAGTGATGTTGTTGAAATAAACGCGGCATTCACCGTTGCGCGAGGCACCGGTGTAACCCGGTTCACCGGCACTGCGTCCGGCTTCGTCGGTGGTGCTCACGGTCAGCAGCAGGTTCTCGACCTTGTCCTTAGACTCGGCCGATTCGAATACGGGAATCTGAAGCTTTTCGATTGTCTGCAAGGTGACCGGGACGGCGATCAGGAAGATGATCAGGAGCACCAGCATCACGTCCACGAGGGGCGTGGTGTTGATGTCCGACATCGGCTTCTCTTCGCCGCCACCGCCTGTCGAAATGGCCATGGTACTATCCTACTCTCAATCTTCGCCTGGGAAGGGTGGGGTGGACGGCCCGCATGCCGGAGCCCACCCCACTCAATCGGATCAGACGACCTTAGGCCTTCGGAGCGGCGGCAGCAGGCGCAGCCGGCTTGGCCGGAGCTGCCTTGACCGGAGCAACCGACGGCTTGACCACGCCCTTCGACGTGATGTTAGCGAGGATGTCGGTCGAGAAGCCGTTCATCAGCTCGGCGATCCGCTTGTTGCGGGCCTGGAGCCAGTTGTAGGCGAGCACCGCGGGAACGGCCACGAGCAGACCGATGGCGGTCATGATCAGGGCTTCACCGACGGGGCCGGCGACCTTGTCGATCGAGGCCGAACCGGCCAGACCGATGGCGATCAGGGCGCGGTAAATACCGATAACGGTACCGAGCAGACCGACGAACGGAGCGGTAGCACCGACGGTGGCGAGGAAGGGAAGGCCGCTGGCGAGCTTCGAGTTGATCGAGGCTTCCGAACGGGCCAGCGAACCGTGCAGCCAGTCATGGGCTTCAAGGCTGTCGGTCATCTTGTTGTGCTGTTCTTCAGCAGCGAGGCCGTCTTCGACGAGCTGGCGCCATGCGCTGTTCTTGCCGAGCTTGGCAGCGCCGTCCTTCAGCGTCGGAGCCTGCCAGAACTTGGTACGCACGTCCTTCAGTTCGCCGAAGATCTTGCGCTGTTCGAGCAGCTTGGTGATCAGGATGTAGAACGAGCCCACGGACATGATCACGAGAACGGTGAAGATGGAGTAGGCGATCACACCGCCCTGGTTGAGTGCTTCCCAGAAGCCGAAGTGGTTCTTGGGAGCCGCTTCGGCGGCTGCAGCCAGAAATTCGATAAGCATGCGGGTAGTCCTCTCTAAAAAAATCGAAAGATCAAACCGGGCTGCCGGGGCGCGCTCACGCTGCCCGCGGCCGCGCCCTCAAAATCAGTTCAGCTTGTAGACGATGCGCGTGGACCAGCTGGCCGATGTCGGGTTGCCGGCGTCATCCAGTGCAGGATCGAAGCGCGCATAACGCTGCATCCCGTCACAAGCTGCTTCATCCAAAACGTCAGAACCGCTGGAGTTCGAGACGCGGCAAGCCGCGACCTTGCCATCGGCACCGACGGTAACGCTCACGCCCACGGTGCCTTCAGTGCCCGAACGGACGGCGCGCGCAGGATAGTTTTCCTGAATGCGAGCGGCCCAGCGGGACTGACCCTTGGGTTCCACGCCCCGTGCCTTCGACACAGCCGGCGGAGGAGCCGGAGGAGCCGGCGGCGCAGGACGCGCAATCGGGATCACCGGAGCCGGAGGCGGGGGACGATCCACCACGGTAACCGGCGGCGGAGCGACATTGATGTTGATGGGAGGCGGCGGCGCCACGATCGGCGGCGGCGGTGCCTCATCCGGCGGGGGCGGCGGCGGTTCTTCAGTCTTTTCCGGTTCGGGCTCGTCGATATCGACCGTCGTAACGCGCTCGATAAGCTTCTTGGTCGCCGAATAGGCAAGACCAGTCACAAGAGCATACCCGACCAGCAAGTGAACCAGCCCCACAATGATGATAGCGACAATCTTGTTGCCGCTCATTGTTTGATCAGCGTAGGCCATTCAATCGCATCACTCCATTTCCGTCGCCCGGCAAGCCGGGCTTGTACCAGCCAAAGGGAATCGCACCCTGACAGGTAACGCCAACAATTGTCCACCCTGTCGGCCAAGCCGGTGCCCACCGAGGAATCCGAACGACCCGGCAGGGCCCTGCCCCGGAGCTCTTGATTATTATATCCCGCCCCGGTTTCGGGGGGTGTTTAGCGGCCTTGGAAGGGTGGAGCAATCGCTTTATCGGTTAACCGCCAATTCAACACTTCCGGACTTGAATGGGGGTGTCTATGTGAAACGCGCCCCCCACATGTCGGGGTCGCCGAGCTGCGAGGGAAACGCATGAAAAGCACAGAAATTCGCGCTTCCGGCAAATGGCTGATCGCTGGCGTGGCAGCGCTTGCGACACTTGCGATGCAGCCGGTCCAGGCCGCTGAAACGCCGCTTCCGGCGTCCGGTCCGCAACTGACCTATGCGGATATTACGGATTTGGCAGATGCTGCCACTATGGTTGTGAAGGCCCGGATTCGCGCCCAGCGAACCCTTCCGCCGGAACTTTCGCCGGGCCTGCGTCCGGGCTGGGTCAGGCTGCTGATCCAGGCCGATACGGAGGCGTTGATTACCGGCCGCCAGGCCATCGGCGAATCGCTGCGCTATCTGGTGGACGTGCCGCTGGACGCCAAAGGGAAGCCAGCCAAGCTGCGGAAGCAGTCCTTCATCATCTTTGCCTTCCCTGTACCGGGCCGTCCGGGCGACCTGCAGCTGATCGATGTCGATTCCCAGTTCCCCGCCGATCCCGCGCTGGAGGCGCGCGTGCGTGAAGTATTGACGCAGCTGGCATCGCCGGATGTCCCGCCGGTCGTTACCGGGGTGGGAGAGGCGCTGGCCGTGGAAGGCAATCTTTCGGGCGAATCCGAAACCCAGGTATTCCTGCGCACGAAGAACGATGCGCCTGTATCGCTCAATGTCGTACGGCGGCCCAACATGCAGCCTGAATGGGGCGTTTCGTGGACGGAACTGGTTGACCAGTCCGCCCAGCCGCCACGCGAAGGCACGCTGGAATGGTATCGTCTGGCCTGCTTCCTGCCGGCCGATCTGCCTTATGACGCGATCCTTTCGCGCGATGGACAGTCGCGGGCTCTGGCGGCGGCGGATTATCGTTATGTCCTGGAGCAGCTTGGCCGTTGTTCGCGCATGCGCGGCGGGCCGCCCAAATTCCCCAACGCCCGTTGACGCGCTAACCGGGGCTGGCCTTTCGGGCCTGCCTGCACTAACGCGCCCGGCGAATTCGTGGCACCGGGGTTGTCCCCCGCGTGCGCCCCCGCTGTCGCCACAGCCGAAAGAGGAAGAGTTATGGCCGATCCGCTCCGTATTGCACTTGCCGGTCTGGGCACGGTGGGCGCTGGCGTAATTCGCCTGATCGAGGCGAATGGCGAGATGATTGCTCGCCGTGCGGGGCGCCCGGTGCAGATCGTGGCCGTAAGCGCGCGGGACCGGACGAAGGATCGCGGTGTCGATCTGTCGCGTTTCGACTGGGAAGACGACATGACTGCCATGGCATCCCGCGCGGATGTGGATGTGGTGGTGGAACTGGTCGGCGGGTCGGATGGCCCGGCGTTGACCCTGGCGCGCAATGCGCTGGGCGCCGGTAAATCGCTCGTCACCGCAAACAAGGCGATGATCGCTCATCACGGGCTTGCCCTGGCGGAGCTTGCCGAGAAAGCCGATGTCGCGCTGAAATTCGAAGCTGCGGTGGCCGGCGGTGTGCCGGTGATCAAGGGCCTGCGCGAAGGCGCGGCGGCCAATGCGATCGAGCGCGTCTATGGCATTCTCAACGGCACCTGCAATTATATCCTCTCCACCATGGAGGCGACCGGGCGCGACTTCGGAGATGTGTTGAAGGAAGCGCAGGAACTCGGTTATGCCGAGGCCGATCCCACTTTCGACATCGAAGGGATCGATGCGTCGCACAAGCTGTCTATTCTCGCGGCCATTGCCTTCGGCGCGAAGATCGATTTCCCCTCGGTGGAAACCGAAGGCATCTCCAGGCTGCGCGCTGCGGATATCGAACAGGCTGCCGCGCTCGGCTTCGTTATCCGGCTGATCGGCATTGCCGATACTGAGCTGGGCGCGAATGGAGAAGATACGCTGTTCCAGCGCGTCTGCCCCTATCTGGTGCCGGTCGATCATCCGCTGGCGCGGGTGAACGGGCCGACCAACGCCGTGGTGGTGGAAGGCAATTTCGCCGGTCGCCTGCTGTTCCAGGGTGCCGGTGCCGGTGACGGGCCGACTGCCAGCGCGGTTGTGGCCGATATCATC
>MKUB01000027.1:0-1543 GCA_001898545.1 Sphingomonadales bacterium 63-6
GGTCTCGTCCGCGGGCAAGGCGGCCGACACCCCCGACACGGAGAAGGTCACCGTGCTCGGCGCCACCTCGGTGCTCGGGGCGGGCTTATCCGCTGGCGCGGGCGCGGGCTTGACCTCGAGATCCTCGTGGTCGGCCGGCAGCGAGGCCGGACCGAACGCCTCGGTGTGCAGCTGCGCTTCGGGGACGCCGAGTTCCGCCAGCACGCCGCGCATCGCGCCCATCATCGCCGGCGGGCCGCACATATGGATCCGCCGGCTCGCGATCTCCGGCACCGCGGCCAGGATCATCTCGCGGGTGATCGGCCCTTCGGGGCCCATCCAGACGGTGCCGGGCGCGCGCTGCATCGCGGCGACGACATGGAGGTTGGGAAAACGGCGTTCGAGCCGTTCGAGCTCGTCGCGGAACACGAATTCCTCGGTCGACCGTGCGCCGTAGAAGAAGAAGATATCACCCTTCCACGCGGTGTCGGTGAGATAGCGCAGCACCGACATCATCGGGGTGATGCCGACCCCGCCCGCGATCAGCACGATGCTCTGGGCATCCGTTCCCGTGAAGGTGAAGGCGCCGAACGGTCCGCTGACCTTCAGCAGATCGTCGGCGACGACCTTGTCGTGCAGGTATCGCGAGACCACGCCCTGCTCCTCGCGCTTGACCGTCAGTTCGACATAGGCCCGCTGGGTCGGCGAAGAGGCGATCGTGTAGGAACGGCGCGCGGTCTTGCCCGCTTCGGGCTCTACCTCGACCTGCAGGAACTGGCCCGGCAGGAAGTCGAACGGCAGCCGGTCTGCGGCCGGGTCCGCGAGCCGGAAGGTCAGCACGCTCGGCGTCTCTCGCACGATCTGGACCACGCGCAGCTGCCCCGCCCAGCTTTTGGGCTTGCGCAGCGAAGCTCCCGCGGGCGCGGCCGCATTGCTCGAGGCGAGCCCGGCGCTGCCGGCAACGGGGGCAGGTGCGGGCGCGAACTTCGCAGCGGGCGGGACAGCCTTCGGCTCCGGCTTTTCCGAGGTCTTGGCGGTGGCGACACCGCCGGCGATCGCCCCGATCCGCCGGAGGCGGAAGATCTGCAGCGCGATCAGCGTGGCGCTCACCAGCCCCAGGAAGAGCATGAGAAGGAGGTGTGAGGGCGAGATGCCGAACCAGTGGTCGGCATGGCCGGGCGCGGCCTGGTCGATGTCGAGCTGATCGCGCAGCCAGGCAAGCCCGACCTCCCGGGGCGGCTGCAAGCCTCCGATCGCGCCCTGCGCGGCGGTGCCGGACCGGAACAGGTCGGTTCCCTCGCGCAGGCGGCGCGCCGCATCGAGCCGGGCCGAGACCGTGGTCGCACGCGCGCCGTCGGCCGAGGCGGCGTTGATCATCGCCAGACCCGTGCTTACCCGTTCGCCGGCCTGCGCAGCGACCCGCTGCCTTGCCGCTTCGTCAAGCGCGGGAAAGGCGAGCAGCTGCGAGATGAAGCCGGTCCGGCGCGATTCGTGGCCGTGCTCATTCTCCCCTTCCCCATTGATCATGCGATCCATCATGGGGTTCATCATCTTCGCCATGTCC
>MKUB01000027.1:1598-4051 GCA_001898545.1 Sphingomonadales bacterium 63-6
CATGATGCGCGGCATGATCCTCGCCCTCCTGCGCGCCCGCGCTCGCGGACAGGCTGAGAGCGATTGCGCAGCCGAGGCTCAAGCGTCGAAGGCTGATCCGCCTGGACATCCTCATCCCCTTAGTGTGCGAGCCTACATATCCTTCATCGGCATCGCCGCATTGCCCGGCGCGGGATCGGGTGCCGGCGCGGTCTGGTTGCCGGCCCCGGCGCGCATCGCGTCATGGTCCATCGCCTGACGGTGATGCCGCTCCATCTCGGCCTGGTTGCTCATCGCGTCCATCGACGCCGCGTCTGCAGCGTTGCCGCTGTCGGTCAGGACCGGGGTGGCGGCGACGCTGTTCGCCGCGGGCGGCACCGTCTGGTCGGCCTGGCGGTCGCAGCCCGAAAGCGCGAGCGCCAGCAACAGGCTTCCGCCGACAAGTGGAAGGGCTTTCTTCGCATGGTCGATCATGGCTTTGCTCCTTGGCTTGAAAACTGTGTCCGGGCGCCATCCCTGGCGTCCGGACCGGCTCATTGCGCGCTGCGCAGAATCCGGAGACACCGGTCGTGCGAGAGGTTCATCGGGTTGCGCCCCTGCCCCTTCATCTCGCCATGATCATGCGGCGTCTGGAGACCCATATTGCCCTCCATCGCCCGGCAACTCTCGACCTGCGCCGAGGTCGGCCGCGTGGTCACACAGGCGCCTAGAAGCAGCGCCGGCGTGAGGACGGCGATCAAACGCATTTTCTTCATGACAAAAGCCCTTTCGCTAGTGATGATCGTTCGTCCTGCGCTGCCTGATGTTTCTTGTTATGCTGTTGGTCTTTCCGCCGCGCCGTCAGGAAGGCGAGGATCGGGCAATCGGAGACGGGCACTTCGCCCGGGCATTCGTCGGCGAGCATCCGCAGCATGTCGCGGATATCCGACAGGCGCTCGAGCCGGGCTTCGGCGTCCGCGATCTTGGCAAGCGTGATATCGAGCACGGCCTGGGCATGCGCGGTGTCCGACGCCCTGAGCGCCAGCAGCTGCCGGGCCTGTTCGAGTGTGAAACCAAGCTCCTGCGCCGAGCGGATGAAATTGACGCGCTCGAGGTCGGTCGCGTCGTAGAGCCTGTAGCCCGCTGCCGTGCGCGCGGGTTCGCGCAGCAAACCCATCCGCTCATAATAGCGGATCGTGTCGCGGCCCACGCCCGCAGCGGCGGCCAGTTCGCCGATCTTGAAATTGCCCATGTCATCCGCTCGATCATCATGCCGGTTGTGTCCAGGGTCAAGCGGTTCGCTTTGACCCCGAACGGTCCGTTGCCGCCGGCAGCCCGCTGCCCCGACGTCTCGCATCCGGGCAGCTTGTGCCGGCGGGCCACCGGCTCGTCAGTTCTTGCGAAGCTCGACGATGTCGTGCTTGGCAGGCGTACCGTCGGCGACGGACACGTGCGCGAAGTGATCATCGAAGATATGATCGATCGTCACATGGCCGATGAGCTGGCGGTGATAAGTCGGCGCCACGCCTTTGGACGGACCCGGATGGGTCACGACGCGATAGACCTCGAGCTTCTGGCCGACCTCGGCGCCATCGGCCTTGCCGATGCAGACGACCGTGCCGTTGCTGCCCGTGTCGACGATCGAGCCGCGCATGAACAGGCTGTGCCCGATGCCCTGGGCCATAGCGGGGACGGCAGCAAGCATCGAAATGCCGGCAAGCGCGACCATGAGAGTTTTTCTGACCATATTCACCTCCTTGGATGGTAAGCCACCGCCCGGACTTTGCCGAGGGGAAGAGCGTCTCTTCAGGCTTGGGACTACGGTCCCGGGTCCAGCCTCGATATACGTAGAGGCCGCAGCCGATCTTCTTCCCCGGGCCGGATCTTTATTGACGCGGAGTTGACGGAATCAGCCGTCAGCACTTCAAAATCCGCGCGGCGCGAGACTTTGGTTGGCTGCGCCCGCGAAACCCGCTAGATATCGAGGCCCGTGAAACGCCTGCTCGCCCTCCTGCTCGTCATCGGAGCGCTGTCCGGTCTCTTCGGAGCCCAGATGGCGGCCGCGCACAGCGTGCCGCAGGCGGCAGGCGCGCCGCTGGCCAAGGGCATGGATGCGGACTGCATGGCGATGATGGCCAAGCAGCAGCCTGCGCCCAGCGAAAAGCCCTGCAAGGGCCTGACGCTCGATTGCATCGCCGCGATGGGGTGCGTGATCCCGCTGGTCGCAGCGGACCTGGCAGGCGGCGTTGCGCCTGCGCGTCTCTACGACGCGCCCAGCTTCTGGACGACCGACACGATATTGACCGGCAAGGCGGTTGCGCCCGAGCCGGATCCTCCCACCAGCCTTGCCTGATTGAACGAGCACGGGCTGCGCGCATCGATCGATGCGTGCGCGCCCGGTTTCCTTCTTTTCAGTCAAAGGTTTTCGTGATGATCAAACTGCTTCCGGCCGCCCTTGTGGCGGCCCTCAGTCTCGCCGCGCCTGCGCTTGCAAC
>MKUB01000028.1:0-25708 GCA_001898545.1 Sphingomonadales bacterium 63-6
CAGCAAGTGGACCGGCGTGCCGGTCGACAAGATGATGGAAGGCGAGCGCGAGAAGCTGCTGCAGATGGAGCAGTTGATCGGCAAGCGCGTGATCGGGCAGGCTCAGGCGGTCGAGGCCGTGTCCAAGGCTGTGCGCCGTGCGCGTGCCGGCCTGCAGGACCCGAACCGGCCCCTGGGCAGCTTCCTGTTCCTCGGGCCCACGGGTGTCGGCAAGACCGAACTGACCAAAGCGCTGGCCGAATTCCTGTTCGACGATGACAGCGCGATGGTGCGCATCGACATGAGCGAGTTCATGGAGAAGCACGCCGTTGCTCGCCTCATCGGCGCCCCTCCGGGCTATGTCGGCTATGAGGAAGGCGGCGTGCTGACCGAAGCCGTGCGGCGCCGGCCCTATCAGGTCGTGCTGTTCGACGAGGTCGAGAAGGCGCATCCCGATGTCTTCAACGTGCTGCTGCAAGTGCTGGACGATGGCCGCCTGACGGACGGACAGGGCCGCGTGGTGGATTTCTCCAACACACTCATCATCCTCACCAGCAACCTTGGCAGCCAGTTCCTGGCGAACATGGAAGATGGGCAGGATGTGTCTTCGGTCGAGCCGCAGGTGATGGAAGTGGTCCGGGCGCATTTCCGCCCCGAATTCCTCAACCGTCTGGACGAGATCATCCTGTTCCACCGCCTGAGCCAGGCGAATATGGAGCCGATCGTCGATATCCAGGTGAGCCGGGTGCAGAAGCTGCTGAAGGATCGCAAGATCACCCTCAACCTCACCGAGGCGGCACGCCGCTGGCTGGGCCGGGTGGGATACGATCCCGTCTATGGCGCAAGGCCATTGAAGCGGGCGGTGCAGCGTTACCTGCAGGACCCGCTGGCAGAGAAGCTGCTGGCCGGGGATATTCCGGACGGCTCAACGGTGAATGTCGATGAAGGCGACGGTGCGCTGAATATCGCCGTCAGCTGAGGCGGACGGGCGGTTCTGCTGCCCGGCATTGCACAATGCAGAAAAAGAAAAGGGCCGGGAAGCATTGCGCTTCCCGGCCCTTTTCACTCAGGCTTTGTCGTTCTGGATCAGAACACCTTGGCCTTGACGCCGAAGAAGAACGCACGGCCGACCGCGCTGACCGGGTAGGCGAGTGCGCCATCGTCGGGCTTGCGATCGAACAGGTTCGTCACGCCGCCATAGACATTCACCCGTTCGGTAACGTCATAGCTGGCGAACAGGTTGTGCTCCCACTTCTGGCTGTACCAGATGTATTCCTTCGGTGCGTAATCGGGGTTCGCCGCTTCCTGCTCGCGGGTCACGCGGCGGGTCTTGGACCACCAGTTGATGCCGTAGTTGAGCGTGAACGGACCGTTGATCCAGGTCAGGTCAAGGTTTCCGCTCCAGCGCGGGGCAGGCAGCGAACTCAGATCCAGCTGGTTTTCAGCCTCGGCACCCAGTGCGGGGACGAATTCCAGCTTGTCGAGGTAGTTGCCGCTGGCGCGCAGTTCAAGGCGGCCCAGCTTCGGCGACAGTTCGGTGCCATAGTACAGTGCCATATCAAGACCGGCGGTCTTGAACGCGGCCACGTTCGCAGGGACGACCTCATAGTTGTCGATGAAGCCGTTAGACCCATCACGCGAGATGAGAGCGCAATAGTCGTTCTGCAGCGTGGGCTGGTCATAGCACAGGTCCACGATGTCCTGAGCGGTCGAGTATTGCACCGCGTTATTCAGAGTGATGTTGTACCAGTCAAAGCTGGCGGTGAAGCCAGGAATGAAGCTGGGACGAAGCACGACACCGGCGGTCCAGGTCTTGGCGGTTTCTGCTTCAAGGCTCGGGTTACCGCCCTGCACGCCCAGCAGGCTCGAGTTCTGGGGAGAAAACGGGCTGTCGGCGGGGTTGAATTGCGCGATCTGCTGCGGGGTCAGACGGGCGGCGGTCAGCGAAGCGACGCAGTTTGCGGCGCGATACTGAGTGCCTTCGGCCAGACGTTCCGGTCCGCAGGGATCGACGATGAATTCGAACGTACCGTTTTGCGGCGCGTACAATTCGGAGATGTTCGGTGCACGCACCGCAGTCGAATAGGTCGCACGGAAGCGGATATCGCGAACCGGAGCATATTCGCCGTTGACGCTCCACGTCGAGGTGTGGCCGACCGTGGAATAATCCGAGAAGCGATATGCACCGCCAACCGAGAGAGATTCCGCCAGCGGAACGCCTTCGAGGATGGGCAGGTTAACTTCGCCGAACAATTCCATCACATCGAACGAGCCGGATTCGACCTGACTGGGCGAATTGTCGATCAGCGCGCCCTGCTGGCTATATTCCGAAGGCTCGAAATAGCTCGTTTCCTTGCGATATTCCGCGCCAAACGCATAGCCGATTGGGCCGCCAGGCAGGTTGAAGAAGGCACCGGAATCGCCGGAAATGGCGAAAGTGCCGACATATTCGCGGATGCGGGCGTAGTCCGAGTGGTTGGCCAGGATGAAGTTCAACGCTTCCTGCGACGGGGAACCGTTGCCCAGGATGTTCAGCGGAACGCATTCGCCCTTCTTGAACGTGACGGGCGGACCGTTGAACACGATGGGATTGCCAGCGCTCGCACCGAAGATGTCGGTTTCGCCGGGCAGGTTGATACGGCAGGTGATCTTGCCAGTGCCATCATCGACCGCGTCGATGGCCGCATAGTAACGGTCCGCAATACGGTCCCCATAATTGGTCGAGCGCTGGATCGACTGGCCGAACACGAAGGACAGATCGTAGCGGAAGTGATCCGACAGGTCACCCTTGGCACCGAACACGGTACGGAACAGTTCGCGATCCAGTTCATAGCGGCGCTGACCGAAGTCGAAATTGTCGCGGTTGAACGTTGCGCCTTCGGGAGCATCTTCTTGGCTGAACGTCTCGTCGATGAAATCGGCGCCGAAACGCTGACGGAGATAGGCGTTGTCTGGCAGCAGCATAGTGAGGAAATCATAAGTCGGCTGCGAGATCGTCCAGGCCTTCGACTTCACGAACTTCGCTTCACCGTAGAACTCCAGTTCCCGGCTCACTTCGAAATGCGCGAGGGCATTGACGATGTGTTTGCGTGAATAGGGGGTGAAGTCGCCATAATAGATTTCACGTGGGGTGCTGTCGCCGCCTATGGTCAACCCCGTGCCTGGCACATAGGTGCCGAGATCGTAGGGCTTGCCTTCACCAGTGAAGTCCGGAACCTCATCGCCATTGAAATCGATCGCGCCGCCCATGGAACTGTCGGCCCAGCGCAGGCCGGTCAGGAGGATACGGTCGGGAACGTTCGGATCGTCGCCTGCTGAACCCGGCGTGCCGTCATTGGGATTGCGCACCAGTCCCCAGGTTGGGCCGGTCTTGCCGTAGTTCAGGCGATCACGCTGGCTGAAGCGGTCATTCTGCGTATATTCATAGGCGATTGCGACATTGCCGCGGCCATCGGCGAAATTGGTGCCGGCCGTGATCGCGCCGTAATATTCCTTGGCATCACCACGCTGCGACAGCGAGTGCTGACCGCGAACGCTGATGCCTTCGAAATCCTTCTTCATTCGGAAGTTCACCACGCCCGACACGCCGTCTGCGCCGTAAATGGCGGAAACGCCGCCCGTCAGGACGTCGATGCTTTCGACCAATTCGGTCGGGATCGTGTTGATGTCGACCGCTGCGGTGCCGGGATAGCCTGCAATATGGCGACGGCCGTCAACCAGAACCAGCGTGCGGTCAGAGCCGAGGTTACGCAGGTTAAGGAAGTTCGCGCCTACTTGCTGTGCATTGGCGAGGTTCGAACCGGCAGTGTCGATGCTGCGGGTCGAGCCGAGCAGCGCCGGGTTGGAGATGAGAACTTCGGTAAGGTTGACTGTGCCAGAGCGTTCAAGCTTGGCGGCATCGACCGTTTGCACGGGGTTGGGGTTGGCGAATTCCGTGCGCGCGATGCGCGAACCGGTAACGATGATTACACTGTCGGAATCTTCGGCGGAGTCCACGGTGGCGATGGAATCGTCATCCTGGGCAAGGACCGGCTGCGACATCATGGCGATGGACAGCGCGATGGGTGCTGCAGCACCCTTCAGTCGGGATTGGATTTTCACAGATTCAGTCCCCATTGCAGGCCCGGACACATGCCAGGCTCTCGAAATGAAACATGCCCGGACGCCTCCATTTTCAGCGCGGCCGGACAAGGAAATTAGCAAGTCTGCTGAGCTTCACCTGCGGGATGGCTAGACTGGTTTCAATTCAAATCACTTTGCAATGCGGCATTCACTGCGGAAATGTTGCAATTGCACAACAGTTGCAACCGAGACGAAATATTTGCCACATTCCCTGTCTGCTTGACCGAGAGGAGACAGCCGCTTAGCCGAGCGGTTAAATTTTCGCTGATTCCAGCGGTTGAGGGAGGTTAGCTTGAAGATCGACACCACTGTTTCCGCAGTCGTCACTGGCGGCGCATCTGGTCTTGGCGAGGCGACTGCGCGTGCGCTGGCCGCCAAGGGCGTCAAGGTCGCCCTCTTCGATCTGCAGCAGGAAAAAGGCGAATCGGTCGCGGCGGAGATCGGTGGGATATTCTGCCATGTGGATGTGACGTCGGATGAGTCGGTCGATGCCGGTTTTGCAAAGGCGCGGGCTGCCCACGGGCAGGAGCGTATTCTGGTGAATTGTGCCGGCATCGGCACTATCGGCAAGACGACGCGCCGTGATCGCGAAACGGGGGCGATTTCGCACTTCCCGATTGCCGCCTTCGCCAAGACGCTGGAAGTGAACACCGTTGGCACTTTCCGCTGCATCGCGAAAGCTGCGGCGGGCATGATGGCGCTGGACCCGCTGGAAGATAACGAGCGCGGCGCGATTGTGAACACGGCTTCCGTTGCTGCGGTGGACGGCCAGATGGGTCAGGCGGCCTATTCTGCGTCCAAGGGTGGCATCGTAGGCATGACCTTGCCGATCGCGCGGGACCTGATGAGCGAAGGCATTCGCGTGAATACGATCCTGCCCGGCATTTTCCGCACTCCGCTGCTGGCGGGGCTGCCGGAGGCGGCGCAGGAATCGCTCGCGGCGCAGGTTCCGTTCCCCAAGCGGCTCGGCCATCCTGAGGAATATGCCAAGCTGGTGATGACGATGATCGAGATCACCTATTTCAACGGGGAGCATGTGCGGCTCGACGGCGCGATCCGCATGCAGCCGCGCTAAGGCACTGTCTTTAAGGGGGTAAACAGATGGCGACAGTGCCGGACACGTCGTCGGAAGCGAGGGAGCAATTGCTCGCCACAGCTTCTGCGATCATGCGCGAAAGCGACACTGTCGACATTTCCCTGGCCCAGCTTAGCCGCAAGTCGGGGCTGAATTCCGCGCTGGTAAAATATTACTTCGGCAATAAGGCCGGGCTCATGAAAGCTCTGCTGGACCGGGACATGACTAGCATCCTGGCCTCGGTGGGGGCGCTGCTGGCTTCGGAGCATGATCCCGAAACCAAGCTGCGCCGTCATATATGGGCGGTCGTGAACCGCTTTTACGAGGTTCCCTACATTCAGCGCCTGCTGATGCGGCTGATCCGCGAAAGCGAGCCCGTGGAAGCGCAGCGTATCGCAAATGTCTATCTCAGTCCGATCTATGCCGCATATGACAGGCTGATTGGCGAGGGTGTCGAGGCCGGAGTATTCAGGCCGGTCGACCCGCAGCTGTTTTATTTCAGTCTTACTGGCGCGGTAGACCGCTTCTTCGCGGCGCGACTCTTCATGCGTTATTGCTTTGACGATGATGCGCTTTCCGAAGAACTGCGTGACCGGTATCGCACGCATCTTATCGATTTCATCATGGCAGGATTGTTGAGGAACGGATGACTGCAGGCTGGCATATCGGCGTGATTGGCGGGACCGGTCTTTATGATGCGGATGTTCTGGAGGATGCCCAGCAGATCGAGGTGAAGAGCAGCTTTGGCGAACCCTCCGGGCCGGTCACGACCGGCCGGATCGGGGATGTGCGCTTCACGTTCCTGGCGCGCCATGGTGCGGGGCACCGGTTTTCTCCCAGTACGGTCAATTACCGGGCCAATATCGATGTACTGAAGCGTTGCGGCGTCACGGATATTCTTTCGATCTCGGCCATTGGCTCACTTCGGGAAGATTTCGCGCCGGGTGGCTTCGTGGTGGTCGATCAGATGATCGACCGGACCTTGAACCGGGAACGCAGCTTCTTCGGGGAAGGGCTGGTCGCCCATGTCAGTCTTGCCGATCCGACCTGCCCGCGCCTTTCGGCCCTGGTGGGGGATGCAGCCTCCCAAGTGGGTGCGCCGGTGCATCGCGGTGGATGCTATGTCGCGATCGAAGGGCCGCAATTCTCGACCCGCGCGGAAAGTCACATGTATCGGGCTTGGGGCGCGGATGTCATCGGGATGACGGCGCTGCCGGAAGCACGTCTGGCGCGCGAGGCAGAGCTTCCCTACGCCTTGCTGGCCATGGTGACCGATTACGATTGCTGGCGTGAAACCGGCGATGTGGTGAATGTCGAGGATGTGCTGGATGTGATGCACGATAATGCTGGCAAGGCGCGCGCAACCTTGTTGGCGCTGGCCCGGTTGTTGCCACCCGAACGGCAGGCCAGCCCGATAGACACGGCGCTGGATGGGGCAATCGTCACTGCGCCGGGCAAGCGCGATCCGGCACTTGTGGCTCGGCTCGACGCCATTGCGGGACGGGTTCTGGGATAGGCTAGTTCGGCCCGCGAAGGAAATAATTGGAAAGAAAATTGGCGGCAGCCGTCCGGATAATGCGGACACCGCCGTTCATACTTGCATTTTGCGATGCAAAATCGTTACATCAAAAACTATATGGACGCCACTTCGCCTCTTTCCGATTTCCTGCCCTATATGCTTTCGGTCACATCGAACGCGGTGAGTGGAAGAATCGCGCTGGAATATCGCAGCCGCTTCGGGCTGAAAGTTCCGGAATGGCGGGTGATGGCCGTGCTGGGAAATGCGGGCGCTGTGACCCAGCGGGATCTTGCCGCGCTTACCCTGATGGACAAGGTGGCCGTCAACCGGGCCTGCAAGGATCTGGAGGAGAGGGGCCTTGCCTGGCGTCAGCCCAACAGCAAGGATGGCCGCTCCCACTTGCTGGAACTGACCGATGAAGGCCGGCGCATGTATGGCGAGATCATGCCTCTCGCTCTCGAAATGGAGCGGCGGCTTCTTGTCAACTTTACTCCGGAAGAGATCACAGGGTTCAAGGCCCTGCTGGTGCGCCTCAAGCAGGAAGTGCGCGATCTGCATGCTGAGGGGATCGACAGCGGCAATTACGACTGACCTGTTCCGCCGCCGCATTTAGTGGCTCGGCTTTTCCCTACACTTGAACAACAAAATAGAGGCCCTTCGTCGGGGTTCTCGCCGAAGGGCCTCTGGAATCTTGGTATCAGCTCGATGCGCTGCCGGGCTGCGATGCGAACGTATCCGCAATGGAGCAGGCGGCCGGGCCGAGAATGACGATAAACAGCACCGGCAGAATGAACAGGATGAGCGGCACGGTCATGATCGCGGGCAGGCGCGCGGCCTTTTCCTCAGCTCGCATCATGCGCTCGTTCCGGAATTCGGCCGAGAGCACGCGCAGTGCAGAGGCGAGCGGCGTGCCATAGCGTTCGGTCTGGATCATGGTCGTCACCACGCCCCGCACCGAATCGAGATCGACGCGGTAAGCCAGGTTTTCGAATGCCATCCGGCGTTCGGTGAGGAAGGAAAGCTCGATTGAGGTCAGCATGAACTCGTCGCCAAGTTCCGGATATGCCCGCCCCAGTTCCTTGGCGACGCGATTGAAGGCAGCGTCCACTGTCAGGCCGGCTTCGGCACAGATCACCAGCAAGTCGAGCGCATCGGGCAGCCCCTTGCGGATCGCGTGCGAGCGTTTCTGGATCTTGTTGCTGAGGAAGATGTCGGGGGCTTTGTAGCCCGCGATAATCGCTACCGCGAAGACCATGAAGCGCTTGAAGCTACTCCAGTCCGGAAAGGTGTTGCTCCAATAGACCAGCACGATGGCAATCAGGCCCAGCGCGATGGGCAGCACCATGCGCGCGAAGATGACGGCGACGGCCCATTCCTTGTTACGATAGCCCGCTTGCGCCAGCTTCTGCTGGATCTGTTTGACCTGGCTGTCCTGGAGAACCTTCATCTTCTCCAGCGTCTGCTTCATGCGGTCAGTCGCCTCGCTGTTGCGAACGAGGCTCTGCCGTTTTTTGGCGGTCGCGGTGACTATGCCGGCTTTCAGTTCTTCACGCCGGGCGTTGAGCGCCTTCACTCGGCGAGCCATGGGGTCGCGCACGGTCAGCGCGGCATAGACCGCCATCATCATCGCCAGTGCGGCGATTCCCGCCAGCACGCTGCCGATTGCGATGACGTCGAAGCCGAGAAGTGTCGGGCCGGAAGGTGTGTTGAGCATAATCCGCTTGCCTTCCCGATCAGATTTCGAAGCTGACCATCTTGGCCATTATGAGAACCCCGATGCCCATCCAGATGAAGCCACCGATCCCGGCAACAATCAGGCGATCATCGACGAAAAACGCGCTGAGATATTTGGGGTTGGCCCAGTAGATCATAGCGAAGACCATGAAGGGCAGGGCGCCCACGATATAGGCGGAGGCTTTGGATTCAGAGCTCATGGCCCGGATCTTGAGCTTCATTTGGGCGCGCTTCCTCAGCACGTCGGCCAGGTTGGAAAGGGTCTCGGCCAGATTGCCGCCCGTTTCGCGCTGGATCGCCAGAGTGATGCAGAAGAACTGGAATTCCGGGGTGCCGAGGCGATCTGCCGTGACCTGGAGGGATTCTTCCATAGAGCGCCCCACCTTGATCCGGTCTACGATCGCGCGGAATTCCTCGCCCACCGGACCGGGGATTTCGCTGGCCACTACCGTCAGGGTTTCGGTTACGGGCAGGCCCGAGCGCAGGCCGCGCACCAGCAATTCGATCGCATCGGGGAACCTGGCGTTAAACGCGTTGGTGCGCTTCTTGATATTAAAGTTGACCGCCAGATGGGGAAGCCCCGCTCCGATCAGGATGCCCACGCCGAGCGAAAGGAACAGGGCCCCGCTCTTGAGAAAGAGCAGGACGGCCACCGTCAGCCCGATGCCAACCGAAGCATAGATATATTGAGTGATCGTCCAGCTTTTGCCGCTGCGGTGCAGACGCAGGGCAAGCGCGTCCATCCGGGATGTCGAGCCGGCGACGCGGTGCATTTTAGGCCGGCGCGCGGCGATGGCCTTCTTGAGCTGGGATTCGACCTTGTCGACAGTGCTCTCGGAGTGGCGATAGCGCACGCTCTGGAGGCGGCGGGCGCCTTCTTTCGCGGCCGAAGGGCCGGCAAAGGCGGCGTAAGCGAGCCCCATCACCGTCAAAATGCCGAACAAGAGCAGTCCCAGCTGCAGAAAATTCATGGCCTGGCTCCGCCTTTCCAACTCATGTCTTATTCAACCGCCGCAGCCGCTTTCCTGGCGCCCTTCCGGGCAATGAGCGATTTCAGATCGAACTTGCCGAGGAGAGACCTGCCGCCCGGCTCGCGCATCATGGCTACACCTTCGCCGCCCGAACCGATCACGCTGTCGCCAATCTCGCGAATGACGCTGGCGGCCTTGGTCGAGCGGTTGGCGTCCACGAATGTCTGGCCGAGCTTGGCGGCATTCACTGCCGCGCGCTGGTCAAACGGAATGCTGAAATCGATCTTGCGCTCGATCGATGCCTCGAAATCGGCCTTGGTAATTTCGCCAAGGCCCGGCTGGATCTTGTTGGCGACGACAATCGGCGCCGCGTGCGGAGCGTTGGATTTGAGCCAGGAGAGAATGCGGATCGCATCGCGCGCCGAGGCCAACGTCATTTCCGTGGCCACGACAACCACGTTCACATCAGCCAGCAGATGCGGGAAATTGATGAGCATGTTTCGCGGCAGGTCAATCACCGTCATTTCGAAGGCGTGACGGAATTCCTCCTCCAACTGGACGAAAGCCGAACCGTCGGTGATGAGCGGGGAATTGATCGGTGCCTCGGCCGAGAGGATCGAGAGATTGTCATTGGCGCGGATCATTGCCCGCTCAATGAAAAGCCCATCGATACGGCTCGGATTGTCGATCGCGTCCGTCAAGCCGCGTCCTGGCTCGAGATCGAGCGTCAGGGCGCCGGTGCCGAAATGGATGTCCAGATCAAGCAGCGCCGTCGGCATCTTCTGATCCGTTGAGAACAGCCAGGCGAGCGAGGTGGCGAGCATGGATGCTCCGACACCGCCGCGTGTGCCCACGATGGCGGTCGAAATATGTCGGTTCCCGGCATTCGCTTCATTCGCCTTGGGCGCGGCGAACACGCTCTGTGCCTGCACCAGCGCATCGCGCACCTGGCCCGAGGAGAGCGGTTTGAGCAGGTAATCGTGAATGCCGCTGGCGAGGAGATCGCGATAGAGGCGGACATCGTTCACCTGCCCGATGGCGATCACCACGGTGCCGGGCTCGCACACTTCGGCAAGGGCGTTGATATCGTTCAAGGGATCGCCGCTTTCCGACAGGTCCACCATCAGGATATTGGGGCTCGCGCTAACCGAGAGCGACTGGATGGCGTTGCGAAGGCCGCCCTTTGCGCATTTTTCCGGCTGCCAACCCATCTCGATGGCGACGGGGCGCAGCACATCGAGCGCCGTTTCGTCACACACGAAGGCGGCGAAGGGATCGCGTCCGTTGGGGCCACCCGATTTCCAGGGAGCATTCATGATCAGTTCCCTCCCTGGCTGGCGTTGCTGGTGCTGCTGCTCTTCAGGCCCTCCTGCCCGGTAGGAGCCTTGGCGCGATAGCTGGCAATTGCCTTGTTGGAGGTCATGATCACCGTTTCACCCGTGCCCTTGGCACCATGGATCAGGTGCTCAGGATCGGCGACCATCGCGGCAAGATTGCCGTTTACCGCGCAGCCGAAGCCATCGTTGGTGCCGTTGTTGTAGTTGGAAGCCGCATTGTCTCCCCAATCCGGGCAGCCCGGCACGGTAGCTTTGGAGCGGGTGACGACTACGCGAGCTTTGCCCGGCATCACCATGCCTTCCGTCAGTGGAGCGCCTTCGCTGACGATAATGCCGTAGCGGGCTGCAATCTCGGCCACTTTCTGGTGCGTCTGCACGCTGGCGAGAGGATCGTCGATCGAAACGCGATCACCATAGCGCAGGTCCATGGCGGCGAACCATTCATTCAGCCGCTGTTGTTCAGGAATGGGCAGGCTGCCAGAACCCGTATCCAGTTCAAACGTGAAGTTCGAACGTTCGACAACGGGCTGCTTGATGGAGTCGAGCGAGCGGTTGGTCGGCTCGCCCGCACAGGCGGAGAGCGACAGGCCCAGAGTGAGCGCCAGCGCCACAGCGGCCGGTTTGGTCAAACGGTTGAGCATCGTGTTCACCTTTCTCACTTGAGACTGAAACCGGGCGTCGCTTCGGCATCGGCACGACGTTCGCCCTTGCTGCTGCGCGGACGGTCCTTGTCCTCGCCGTTGGTTTCGTAATCATCCAGCCCGAGGCGGGGGGCATTGGCGCCCTGTCCAACTGCTTTGGGCTTGGGGCGATCCCCGCCGGTCACGCCGTCATTGTCGATATTGCTGAGCAATTGCTGGGCTGTCGTCGGGCTGCGCAGGCCATCGGTGGGCAGCTTGATGTCATTCGCATCAACCGGGTTCACCAGATAAGGGGTGACAACGATTACCAGTTCGGTCTGGCCCTTCTGGAATTCGGTCGATTTGAAGAGATTGCCCAGGATCGGCACGTCGCCCAGGCCCGGTGCCTTGTCGATGGCGTTCTGGGAGCTGTTGCTCAGCAGGCCGGCAATCATGAAGCTCTGCCCGGAACCGAGTTCGACAGTGGTCTCGGCACGCCGCACGGTGAGGGCCGGGACGGTGAAATTATTCATCGTCACCGCGCCCTGGCTGGAGAGCTCCGAAACTTCCGGCCGTACGCGGATCGAAATCCGGCCATTCGCCAACACGGTGGGCGTATAGGCGAGGCTGACGCCGTATTTCTTATATTCCACGGAGGTAGTGCCCAGACCCTGGCTCGTCAGGATGGGGAACTCACCGCCAGCAAGGAAATCTGCCGTTTCACCGGAGAGCGCGGTCAGGTTGGGCTGGGAAAGCGTGGTGACAAGGCCATCCCGCTCAGCAAGGTCGAGTGCGCCCAGAAGGTCGAGACCCAGCAGTTTGCCAGCGCCCGACAAGGTTGTGCCATTGGCAATAGAGTTGACTGAAGTGCCGCTGACCTCGACATATTTGCCGGGGTTATTGATGTCTGGGATCTGTATTTTGACGGCATTGCCCGCGCCCAGCGCGGAACCGCCCGCATTCGAATTCGGCCGGAAAGAGGAAGCAAAGCCGTCCCGCCCGCTGCCGACGCCGAACTGGAACCCGCCAGTGCTGTCAATTGACGTGAGGTTGGCCCCAAGCGTTCTCACCAGAGAACGGCTGACTTCCGCGAACTTCACCTGCAGATTTACCTGCAGCGGAGTGGCTGTCTTGAGGCGGCTTACCACATTGGAATTCTCGCCCACGAAGGCCTTTACCAGGCGTTCGGCTTCAGCGGCATCCTCGGGGGCTGCCACCGTGCCGGTCAGCAGCACGGTATTGGTGCCCATCGTGGCGACTGACACCTTCGCATCAGGCATGGCGAGAGCCAGCATCTGATCGATACTGTCGATATTGGAGCCGACGCGGACATTCGCCGCCCACACGACATCACCGGCAGCATTGCTGGCGTAGACAGTGGTCTCACCGCCCGAAAGACCGAAGACGTAGAGCTGGCGCTGCGACTTGACCTGGACATCCGCGATTGCCTCATTGGCAACGAAGATGTCGGTCATGTTGCCCGGCACGGTCACCAGCTGGCCACGACCCACGGAAAGAACGACATCGGTGGAAGGCCGCATCACGGACTGGGCATAAGCCACTCCGGACGGCGCGGCAGCCATTGGCGCGATCGCGGCGGCTGCGGTCAGCAGAGTTGCGAAAAGGCGGCGATTCATGGTTTTGCCCCTCGATTGAATTCGCTTGCGTGACGCGTTTGTGGCGAAGGAGATCATCGGTTCACTTCCCCACCGGAACGGCGACAGTGGTCTTGCCGCGAGTAACATTCACGACCGGGCCAGTGCGGACCGGAGCGCTTGCGCCGCGATCACCCGAATTGGAACCGGCATTGCCTGCATAGGCGAAGGCGGCCTGCGGCGGGGCTTCCGAGCGCGGCATGCTGCTACGCTGGAAGCGCGACACGTCACCGCCGGTCACGAAGCTGCTTGCACCGTCGCGCGGGCGGCTCAGCGCCGTGCGCAGGAAGCGTTCCTCCTCGGCCTTGGATGCGCCTTGGGGGATGTTCACTTCGCCCGAGGCAATGGCCCGTTCGAGATCGGACTGGTTATCGGCGATGGAGCGCAGCGACAGGCTGAGCGTGCCGATGGTCTGGGCCACGGCCACCTTTTCAGCGATCTTCGGCGTAACCTCCAGCGTCACGGTGCGGAAATCGCGAACCACCGTCTTGCCTTCGGGCGTGTGAGTGGTTTCCGTGGACTGATCAGTGGCCAGCACGCGAATGTTGCGCAGGATCGTTTCGGCAGCTTTCAGCGCCTGACCCGAATCGTTGCCATTGACCGTCTGCGTCAGGACCAGATCGACACGGTCGCCCGGAAAGACGAAGCCGCCCACGCCGGTCTTGGCGGAAACGGGCACGGTCACGGCGCGCATGCCAGGCCCGAGCGCTGCGGCGAGGAAACCACGGTCGCCCGGTGCGACGAGAGAGCCCTGCGTAACCGGTTCGCCAGCGGTAATCGCATGGCGTACCACGGTGCCGAGCAGGGTGTTCATGTCGGCCTCGCCATCGATGAAATAGGCGTCCTGCACCATTTCCTTCGGCCAGAGCTGATAGGCTACGGCATCGGCGGTGAGGATGGTGCCCACGGGAAGGGCGCGCTGTGCGACCAGCACCTTGGGGCCCTCAGGCTCCTGCGGTGCGGCTGCGGCCTGCGGTGCGGATGAGCCCGCCAGCATGTTGCGGGCAGCCATTGCCGTCCCGATCGCGACGATCAGTGCCACAAGCAACAATACCAGTTTCTTCCTGTCCATGTTGGATCACGCCCCTTCAGTGGCCGTTAGGAATTCAATCGCCTGATTATCGGCGAGAATGGTTAACATCCCGTTCACCCAAATTGCCCGCTGGCGGCATGGGCTGCAGGCAGATAATTGGCCGCCAGAACCCATAGGCCGCCGCATGCAATCGCGACGCCGTAAGGCACCGCGAGCCGGTCGCGCTGGCGGCGGGCGACATGCCAGCCGCCCAGAACGATGGTCAGCACACCGCCGACCAGAGCCATGACGATGAGCAGGGTCGCGAACTGGGAAGGGGGAATCCACAGGGCCAGCGCGGTCAGCAGCTTGACGTCCCCGCCGCCCATTGCCCGGATGGCGAAGAGCACCGCCAGAACGATAAAGCACGCAAGGGCCACAGCCAGTTGGATGGCCACGCCGGGCCATAGGGAAAGGCCGCTGGCCCACCAGAAAAGTGGAGCCCCCAATGCGATGGCGGCGTTGAGCCAGTTGGAAATCTGGCGCGAGCGAATATCGGTAAATGCGGCTACGAGCAGTGCAATTGCCAATGCGGCAAGCAATCCGTACTGGATCGAGCTGTCGTCCATTTTTGCCCCCTGAATGTCTCAGGAGGCACGGGTACTCTTAAGGGCTTACCAAATAGTAACCACGGCAAGGAGGCTCGTATTAGCTACGCAACGCAAGCGCAGGCCGGCTTTGTTAACCGTCGTGCGATCCCCGCAGATGCGGTCGAGAGTTTCTGGCATGCCGAGGATGGCTGGCCTGTCCGCCGGATAGACTGGCCTTTGCCCGCCGGTGGAGCGAAAGGCTCCATCCTGTTTCTGCCCGGGCGGGGTGATTGCTACGAGAAATACCTCGAAACTCTCGATCATTGGGCACGAGAGGGCTGGCGAGTGACCGCGTCGGACTGGCGCGGTCAGGCTGGTTCAGGTCGGCTCGGCAATGACGCCGTGACGGGGCATGTTGCAGACTTTGCCGTGTGGATCGCCGATCTGGCGTGGTTATGGCGCCGCTGGATTGCCGAGACACCGGGCCCCCACATTATTGCCGGCCATTCCATGGGCGGACATCTGGTTTTGCGCGCCCTTGCGGAACAGGCAGTGCAGGCCGATGGTGCGATTCTCTCGGCTCCGATGCTTGGTTTTCATTCCTGGGGCCTGCCCTCCGCCCTGATGCATGCCGTTGCCGGGATTATGGCCGGACTCGGTGATCGTCGCCGTCCGGCCTGGAAATGGAGCGAGAAGCCCGGAGAGGTTCCCGAAGGGCGCGATCAATTGCTGACGCATGATCGGGATCGCTATTCAGATGAATTGTGGTGGCGCCAACATCGCCCGGAACTGGTGATGGGGCCGGGGAGTTGGGGCTGGGTGGAGCGCGCCTATGCCTCGACTCGCCTGCTTGAAAAGCCGGGAGTGCTGGAAGCGGTGCAAACGCCGGTCTTCGTAGTGGCGACCGACAATGACAGGCTGGTTTCCTACCCGGCGATAGAGCGGGCCGTGGGAAGGTTGCCTCACGGCGAACTGTTCCGCTTCGGCAAGGAAGCCCATCATGAAATCCTGCGCGAAGTGGATGAAGTTAGAAATCCGGCCCTAGAGGCAATTGACGGCTTCCTGTCGAAAATCGCATCGCGGAGGCAGTGAGGCACTTTTGAGCGACAGATTCGATATTGCAATAATCGGCGCGGGAATCGCCGGGGCCAGTCTTGCGGCTGAGCTGGGTGCCCATGCGCGCGTTGTGTTGCTGGAGGCGGAGGATGAGCCGGGCCGCCATGCCACGGGTCGTTCGGCGGCTTTCTGGGCTGAAACCTATGGCGGGCCACTGGTGCAGCCTCTCACCACGGCGTCGGGCGGCTGGCTGGAAGACCATGGCTTCCTGGGCGAGCGTAGCGCACTCAATATCGCGCGCGCCGGGCAGGAAGCGGAAATTGAAGCCTTCATTGCTGATTTTGCCCGTGCAGGCGTTCAGGTAGAACGGTTGGGGCGTGCGGAGATAGAGCGCATCGTTCCCGGTCTGCGCCCGGAATGGTGCCACGGCGTGAGCGAGCCGACCTGCAAGGATATCGATGTGGCGGGGGCCCATGGCTGGTATCTTACGGAAGCGAAACGAGCAGGAGTGGAACTGCGCTGCCGGGCGGGGCTGCTCTCTGCCGTGCATGATCGCGACTGGACGCTGAACACGGCTGATGGCGCGACCATCCGCTGCGATATGATGGTGAATGCGGCTGGCGCCTGGGCCGATCCCGTGGCGGAACTGGCGGGAGTTCGTCCGCTCGGCATTCAGCCGCTGCGGCGGACCATGGTGCAGATCCGCACAATGCCTGCCGCCGATGAAAAGCTACCGCTGGTGGTGGATCTGGGCGGACAATTCTATTTCAAGCCGGAGAGTGGGCGATTGTGGCTCAGTCCGCATGACGAGACACCCAGCGCCCCTTGCGATGCCGCGCCGGAAGAGCTGGATGTTGCCATCGCAATCGATCGTTTCGAACAGGTGGTGGACTGGCAGGTCGAACGGGTCGAGCATAAATGGGCGGGCCTCAGAAGCTTCGCACCCGACAGGTTGCCGGTCTATGGTCCGGATACCGGCAATCCCGCCTTTTTCTGGTTCGCCGGGCAGGGAGGGTTCGGTATCCAGACCGCTCCGGCAGCGGCGCGGCTCGCGGCCCAGATTCTCCTGGGCCATCCACCGGACGATCTAACCGCAGAGCTGGACAGGAAGCTCTATCTGGCCACCCGTTTCGGTTGAGGCGCCGGTTTAGCGTCCTGCCGCCTTGTTCGCCGCGTCGCTGGCCAATTGGTCCACGCGCTCGTTTTCCGGATGCCCGTTATGCCCCTTTACCCAGATCCATTCGATCTTGTGGGGGGCAGCGGCTTCGATCAGGTCGTGCCATAGCTCCGCGTTACGTACGGGCTTTTTGCTGGCATTGACCCAGCCGTTGCGTTTCCAGCCGTGAACCCACTTGGTAATGCCGTCGATCACATAGCGGCTGTCCGTATGGAGATTGACCTGGCACGGCCGGGTCAGCGCCTTCAGGGCCCGGATAACCGCCGTCATCTCCATGCGGTTATTGGTAGTCTCGGGCTCGGAGCCTGACAGTTCCTTTTCATGCTGCCCCATGCGCAGCAGGGCGCCCCAGCCGCCGGGGCCGGGATTGCCCTTGCAGGCTCCGTCAGTGAAAATCTCAACCTTGGTCATCGTTACCATTTCAGGTCAGAGGGCCAGGTTCGGTCGAGGATGTGAAGGCGCCATCACCGTTATGGGAATAGAAGGCCAGCCGCCGGGCAAAAGCCAGCGGGTCCTTGCGCGTCACCAGGGCATCGGCAGGTGTGTGGAGCCAGTCTTCTGCCCGGGTAAGCAGGAAGCGCAGGCAGGCTCCACGCGCTAATATGGGCAGGGCGGCCACTTCGCCCTGCGACAACGTCCGCACGCTTTCATAGCCCTTCATCAGGGCGGAGCCGATCTCGGGGCTAAAGCCGCGTCCATCCGGGGCGAAACACCAGGCGGCGTGGGTTACCGCGAGATCATAGGCAGTGATGTCGCAACAGGCGAAATAGAAGTCGATCAACCCGCTGACCTGATGCCCCATCATCAGCACATTGTCGGGAAAGAGATCCGCATGAATGACGGAATGCGGCAGGTCCAACGGCCAATTATCGCGCAGGAAAGCCAGTTCGTTCCGTACCATGGCCGGCAGGGAGGGATCGATCTGGGCCAGCCCTTCCTCTCCGCACACACCCGCAAGATTATCCCAGCCGGCAAGGCTGAGATCGTTGTCCCGCACCATGGAGAAATCGGCGGAAGCAAGATGGATTCCCGCAAGAGCCCGGCCCACTGAATAGGCTTGCTCCGCTTCGGGATGATCGATTGAAACCCCCGGCAGGAATTCGATCAGCGCGACTGCTTTTCCGTCAAGCATGCGGAACGCCGCGCCCTCGCGATCGTGAATGGTGCGCGGTACCGGGCAGTCATGCGCGGCCAGATGATCGAGCAGGCCGAGGAAGAAGGGCAGGTCGCCCAATTCGATCCGCCGCTCATACATGGTCAGGATAAAGCGCGCGCCATAGCCTTCACGGCCCGTCGTCTCGACCAGCCAATTGGAATTGGAAACCCCTTCGGCAATACCTTTTGCCGAAACCAGCTCGCCCACATCGTAATGAGCGATCAGCGCGGCAAGGTCTTCCGCGCCCAGATGTGTGTAGACTGCCATGGCGGTTTAGTCCGCCAGCTGACGGGGAAGTTTGAAGACCATCTTCTCTTCCGCCGTCACCAGAGTGTGTTCTTCCACATCGCGCCATTGGGCCAGAGCGTCCACCACTTCGCGCACGAGTGTTTCGGGCGCGGAGGCCCCGGCGGTGAGGCCAAGCGTGTCAACGCCTTCCAGCCATGCAGGATCGATCTCGCTCGCGCGCTGAATCAGCCGGGCGGAAGCACCGCAGCGTTCGGCAACTTCCACCAGTCGCAGCGAATTGGAGCTGTTCGGCGCGCCAATCACCAAGACGAGCTGGGATTGCGGCGCAATGGCCTTCACCGCTGCCTGCCGGTTGGATGTGGCATAGCAAATATCTTCCGCCTTTGGCGCGGCGATATGCGGGAAACGAGCCTTGAGCGCTTCGACGATTTGGGCCGTGTCATCGACCGACAGCGTGGTCTGAGTCAGGAAGGCGAGTTCCGCATCGGTGGGAAAATTCAGCGATGCGACATCCTCGACCGTCTCGACCAGAGTCATCGCGCCTTCCGGCACCTGGCCGAAAGTGCCGATCACTTCCGGATGGCCCTTATGGCCGACGAATATGATGTGGCGACCGGATTCCAACTGGCGTTCGGCCTGGCGATGGACCTTGCTGACCAGCGGGCAGGTCGCGTCCAGCCAGTCCAGCCCGCGGGCGGTTGCTTCGGCCGGGACTGCCTTGGGCACGCCATGCGCGCTGAAAACCACCGGCACACCATCAGGCACATCGCTCAGTTCTTCCACAAAGATCGCGCCCTTGGCCTTGAGCCCATCGACCACGTAGCGATTATGCACGATCTCGTGCCGCACATAGACCGGCGCCCCATAGCGCGACAGCGCACGCTCCACGATTTCGATGGCGCGATCCACGCCTGCGCAGAAGCCGCGTGGGGCCGCGATCAGCAGTGTGAGGGGCTTGCGGCCATCGGCGCCGGGTGGATTTGGAAATGCAGCATTCATCTGGGTCGCTCTAGCGGTTGTCGCTGCGCGGCGAAAGGGCTAGGGCTGCGCGAATAGCTATACCTTGAGGACATTGCATGACCGCTCGCCTTCGCCGCATTACCATGATCGCGACCTTGGCCGCCGGTGCGGTTGTGCTTTCCGGCTGCAAGAGCAGCGGGCAATTGGTGATCGACCAGGGCGTGGGCATCACGGCCCTGCGCGGGGTTTGCCCGGCTGTCGGCATCCCGGCCTATACGGGTGACATCACCCTGTTCAACGGCACTTCCCGTACCGCCGATGCAATCGATGTGGTCGCGGTGATGACCAATGTGCGCAACACCTGCGACGATTCGAGCGAGCGTGTCTACGCCACCGCGACTTTCGATGTGCAGGCGCGCCGGAGCGATACGCGCGGCGCGCGCACGGTGCAGATTCCCTATTTCTCCACGGTTCTGCGCGGCGGCAGCGCAGTCGTTTCCAAGCGCGTGGGAACGGTGACGCTCCAGTTCGCTGATGGGCAGGAACGCGCCCAGGCCAGCGGAACGGCGGGCGCCTATATCAGCCGCGCCGAAGCGACCCTGCCGGCGGATGTGGCCGAAAAGATCAACCGCAAGCGGCGCGCGGGCGAGGAAGACGCGGCGATCGATCCGCTGACCCTGCCTGAAGTTCGCGATGCGCTGGCCCGCGCCAATTTCGAACTGTTGGTGGGCTTCCAGCTTTCTGAAGCGCAGCTGGCCTACAACGCCACCCGCTGATCTTTTTCGTAGGTTACGGGAGCCATTAAGTCGGCTCCCGCTTCCGCAAGCGGCCCAAACCCGCTAACGGCCCTGCCATGTCCGAAACCAAGACCATCCATGCCGCCTTTGCGGCCCACCTCGCCGATGTCCTCGACGCGCTCGAAACCGCAGGCACTCTGCCCGCCGGCCTTTCGCGCGCTAATGTGACGGTGGAGCCGCCGCGAGATCCCTCCCATGGCGATCTTGCGACCAATGCGGCCATGGTGCTGGCCAAGCCTGCGGCGACCAATCCGCGTGTGCTGGCAGGTGAAATCTCCGGTAAACTGGACGAACTGCCTGAAGTAACCTCAACCGAAATCGCGGGGCCCGGTTTCATTAACATGCGGCTGTCCGATGTCGCCTGGCGCGGTGAGCTGGCCGCGATTGCCGCGCTTGGCGCCGATTATGGCCGTTCCGCCATGGGCGAGGGGCGCCGGGTGAATGTCGAATATGTTTCGGCAAATCCCACCGGCCCGATGCATATGGGCCATTGTCGCGGCGCGGTGGTGGGCGATGCGCTGGCCAGCCTGCTGGAATATGCCGGCTACAAGGTGACGCGCGAATATTACGTCAACGATGCGGGCGGCCAGGTCGATGTGCTCGCTCGCTCTGTCTACCTGCGCTATTGCGAAGCGCTGGGTGAGGATATCGGTGAAATCCCGGCTGGCCTATATCCCGGCGATTATCTCAAGCCGGTGGGCAAGGCGCTGGCCGAGGAGTTTGGCGCTGCCTATCTCGGCAAGGCGGAAGAGGATTGGCTGGCGCTGTTCCGCACTCGCGCCGTCGCCGCAATGATGGACATGATCCGCGCCGATCTGGCCATGCTGGGCATTCATCACGACCTGTTCTCGTCCGAAGCGGAACTGCAGGCAGCGGGCAAGCCCCAGGCAGCGGAGAAGTGGCTGCGTGAGCATGATCTGGTCTATGACGGCGTGCTGGAAGCGCCCAAGGGCAAGGCTCTGGAAGATTGGGAGCCGGTGGAGCTTCCGCTGTTCCGCTCCACCAAGTTCGGCGACGATCAGGATCGCCCGATCCGCAAGAGCGACGGCAAGTGGACCTATTTCGGTGCTGACCTCGCCTATCACATGCAGAAGGCCCAGAGCGCCGATGAACTGATCGACATCTGGGGCGCGGACCATGCTGGCACGGTGAAGCGGATCAAGGCCGCCGTGGCCGCCCTTTCCGAAGGGGAGGGCAAGCCGATCCCGTTTGATGTCAAGCTGGTGCAGATGGTGCAATTGTTGCGCGATGGCGAGCCGGCCAAGATGTCCAAGCGCTCCGGCAATTTCGTCACCATTGCCGATATGGTGGAGGAAGTGGGCAAGGATGTGGTGCGCTTCACCATGCTGACCCGCAAGCCCGAGGCACAGATGGATTTCGACTTCGCCAAGGTGGTGGAAGCGTCGAAGGATAATCCGGTCTTCTACGTCCAATATGCCAATGCGCGTATTCATTCGACCCTGCGCAAGGCTGCGGCGGAAGGGCTCGCACCCTCCGATGCGCATCTTGACCGGCTGGGTGCGGACGAATTGGCACTGGTGAAGTTCGCGGCGCAGTTCCCCCGTATGGTGGAAGCGGCGGCTGTCGCTCGCGAACCGCATCGGATCGCCTTTTTCCTCTACGATCTTGCTGCGGCGTTCCATGCCTATTGGAACCTGGGCAATGATGACCCGTCAAAGCGCTTCATCCTGCCCGAACAGCCGGAACTTACCGGGGCGAGGCTTTTCCTTGGCCAGCAAATCGGGCAGGTTGTGAAGAACGGCCTCGGTCTGCTGGGGGTGGAGGCCGTCGAGGAGCTGTAAGAGATGGCGATCGGGGATCAGTACGGCGAGGATGAGGCGCTGTGGGCGGGTGATGGGGCTGCGGCCTCGCGCCTTGCGCTGGAGGATGGGAAGGACCAGCTTCCCTGGCTCGAAAGCGACGAGGATTATGCTGAAGAAGGCGTTGATACCGCCCGGATCGCAGCCTTCGCCGTGATCGGCCTGCTCGCCGTCGGGCTGATCGTCGGGGCCATATGGTGGTTCACCCGCGATCATTCCGAATCCTCCCTGGCGGGCGATGGCAGCACGATCGAAGCGCCCGAGGGGCCTTACAAGACCAAGCCTGAGAATCCCGGCGGAAAGACCTTTGCCGGTACGGGTGACACCAGCTTTGCCGTGGCCGAGGGCAAGAGCCGGGAGGCGAAACTGGCGGAAGACGCCGCGCCGTCTCCCAGCATCGACACCGAGGCCGCTTCGCCGGCGGCGAGCGAGCAGAAGGGCGGCATTGGCGTGCAGGTGGGCGCCTATTCCAACCGTGCAAGCGCCGAGCAGGGCTGGCAGAAGCTCGTCCGGCAGTTCGAGGTGCTGAACGGGGTGAGCCACCGGGTTGTCGAAGGGCAGGCCGATATCGGCAAGGTCTATCGCCTGCAGGCAGTGGCGGGCGACATGGCGGGCGCGAATGCCCTGTGCAGCAGCCTTCGGGCCTCCGGCGGCTCTTGCCAGGTAAAGCCCTGATCCGCTGCGAAGCGGCGCTTCCCGCGCGGGTGAATTTCCACACCTGCGCATGGGCGGTGCTTGCGAAGCGGGCCTATAGCTGCGAGCCTCCATGCCCATGACGCCAGCGATCTTCGGCCTTTCCGGACTGCGCCTGACCGCAGAAGAGCGGGCGTTTTTCCGCGATTCCGATCCGGCGGGCTATATCCTGTTCGGCCGGAATATCGAGGATCGCCAGCAGCTTCTTGCCCTGACCGATGAATTGCGCGCGATCCATGGGCGGGACCGGCTCTTCATCTGCATCGATCAGGAAGGCGGGCGCGTGGCGCGGATGAAACCGCCGCAATGGCTGCGTTTTCCGCCGGGCGAAGCGTTTGACAGGCTGTACGATATCGCGCCTGCCAGCGCGATCGAGGCTGCGCGTAGCAATGCGGAAGCGCTGGGCATGGACCTGGCCGAAGTGGCCATCACGGTGGACTGCCATCCCTCACTCGATGTCCGGCAGCCGGGTGCGCATGATGTAATCGGGGACCGCGCGCTGGGCAGCGAGCCTATGCGCGTGGCCGCGCTTGGCAAGGCGGTGCTGCAGGGGCTGGGCCGGGCAGGGATCGCGGGCTGTATCAAGCACATGCCGGGCCATGGAAGGGCGATGGCGGACAGTCACAAGGCCTTGCCGCTAGTCGATGCGAGCGAGGAGGAACTGGAAATCGACCTCGCCCCGTTCCGCGCCCTGGCCGATACGCCGGTGGGGATGACCGCGCATATTCGCTATCGCGCGTGGGATGACGAGAATGCCGGGACGCTTTCTCCCTTCGTGGTGGGGGAGATTATCCGGCGGCGGATCGGCTTTGATGGGCTGTTGTTGACCGATGATCTGGACATGGAGGCGCTGAGCGGCACCGTGCCTGAACGCGCGGCCCGCGCCATTGCCGCAGGCTGCGATATCGCCTTGAATTGCTGGGCGAAAATGGATGACATGGTGGGTATTGCCAACCTGCTTCCCGCCATGGGCGAGGGCACGGGGGCCCGGCTCGAGCGTGCGCTCAAAGGGACACAAAGCGCGTTCAACAGCACGCAACAGGCCGCGCTGCTGGCCAAGCGGGACGCATTGCTCGCCCTTGCCGGGGAGCCGGCATGAGCGGGGGGGATAGTGCCCCCGACCTCGACGATATTCCCCCCCTGTTGCCGGAGGATGCCTGGGAACTTCCCACTGGCGCCGGCACGAATTCCGGTACCGGGGATGCCGAGGCGCTCTATCTGGAACTCGATGGGTGGGAAGGGCCACTCGATCTGCTGCTTGATCTGGCGCGGCGACAGAAGGTCGATCTCAAGAGCATTTCGATCCTGGCCCTGGTGGACCAGTATATCGCCTATATCGAACGGGCCGAGGCGCTGAAGTTGGAATTGGCGGCGGATTATCTCGTGATGGCGGCCTGGCTGGCCTATCTCAAATCCGCGATGCTGCTGCCCAAGGACGAGCAGGAAGATCCAAGCCCCGAAGAACTGGCCCTGCGCCTGCAATTGCGGCTGCAGCGGCTGGGCGCCATGCGTGAGGCGGCGGCGCGGCTGATGGGGCGGGACCGGATCGGGCGCGATGTATTTCTGCGGGGCGCGCCGGAAGGGTTGCGGGTGGACCGCAAGAATTTGTGGCAGTGTGATTGGTTCGACCTGATCCAGGCCTATGGGCAAGTGAAGGCGCGCACCCAGCCAGCGGTGCATATGGTGCGTGACCGGATGGTGATGACGCTGGATTCGGCGCTGGAGCGTGTATCCTCCATGCTGGGCGTCACGCTGGACTGGATGGAACTGCGCGAATTCCTGCCCGGCGGACCGGATACAAGGTTGCAGCGTTCGGCGCTGGCCTCCAGCTTCGTGGCGGCGCTGGAACTGGCGCGGCTGGGCAGGGCGGAAATCCGGCAGGAGGAAATCTTCGGCCCCATGCATCTCAGGCGGATCAAGGCATGAGCGAGGAACCGGCGATGAGCGATGAGATTGCCGATGGCGGCGATGCTGCGCAGAACGGCACCCCGCCCGAGGCGGACGATCTGGTGCGCGCCGTGGAGGCCACCTTGTTCGCCGCGGAAGAGGCGCTGACGGTGGATGCCATTTCGGCCCATCTGGGCGGCGCGGAAGTGCGCGGGGCGCTGAAGGAACTTGAAGCGCATTATGCCCGGCGCGGCATAAGGCTGGTGGAACGCGGCAAGCGCTGGCAGTTCCAGACCGCGCCCGATCTGGCGCATCTGCTGCGCCGCGAACGCGAACATGCCCGCCGCCTGTCGCGCGCGGCTACGGAGGTTCTGGCGATTGTCGCCTATCACGAGCCGGTCAGCCGCGCGGAAATCGAATCGATCCGCGGCGTGCAGACCAGCAGCGGTACGCTGGACGTGCTGATGGAGGCAGGCTGGGTGCGGGTGGCCGGGCGGCGCGAGGTTCCGGGGCGGCCGGTGATCTATGCCACCACCCCCGAATTCCTCAGCCATTTCTCCCTCGCATCGCGCCGGGACTTGCCGGGAATAGACGAATTGCGGGCGGCCGGGCTGCTCGATCCGGTGGATGATGCCTATGATGCCCTCACCTCCGCAGGCGGGGACGGGGCGGGCGACGAAACGGACAAGTCCGGTCCGGATGCCTCCGCCACGCTGGATAAGCCGGATGAAGTGGTTTAAGGGTCCGCGCGGAAAGCATCGGAGTTTCCAATAATGAATATCGGGCCGTTCCAGATCCTGATCATCGCGGTCATTATCCTCGTGCTGTTCGGTCGCGGCCGTATTTCGGAGATGATGGGCGATTTCGGCAAGGGAGTGAAAAGCTTCCGCAAGGGCATCAGCGAGGATGACACGCCCTCCGCGCCCACCGCCAGGATCGATGCGGCCAAGAACGGGAACGGGCAGGCCGATCCCAATCAGCCGAAGACGACCGACAACTCCACCTCCAACTGAATAAGGGAGGGGGTTCGCCCCTGCTGAAACAATGTTCGACATCGGCGCGCAAGAGCTGCTGGTCATCGTGGTCGTGGCGATCCTCGTCATCGGCCCCAAGGATATGCCCGCCGCGCTGAGGACGGCAGGCCGCTGGATTGGCAAGGTCCGGCGCGTTTCCAACCATTTCCGCGCGGGGGTCGAAACCATGATCCGCGAAGCGGAGATGGAGGAAATGGAAAAGAAGTGGCAGGAACAGAACAGGCGGGTGATGGAGCAGCATCCCGATGCGGAACAGCCCAATGCC
>MKUB01000028.1:25747-30947 GCA_001898545.1 Sphingomonadales bacterium 63-6
TCCGCCGATCCTGCCGCCGCCCCTGTCGCTACCGATGCTATCCCGCCTGCATCGGCAGAGGCTCGCGCGGCCGAGGGCGCTAACGAGATTGCGACAACCGTTCCGCCTGCTGCCACTCCCGCCGATCCGGACAAGAGCTGATCCATGGTCTTCAAGATCCGTGACATTGACGATTCGCAGGCGCCGCTGCTGGAACATCTGGTGGAACTGCGCGCGCGGCTGGTGCGCTGCGTTGCCGCTCTGGTCGTTTCCTTTGGCGTGTGTCTCTATTTCGCGCGGGACATTTTCGGCTTTTTGGTCCGCCCGCTGACGGAAGCTTTCCCGCATGGGCAGGGCAGGCTCGTCTATACCAAGCTTTACGAAGCCTTCTTCGTGGAGATCAAGGTGGCGCTGTTCGCGGCCTTTTTCCTCAGCTTCCCGATCATGGCCAACCAGCTCTGGGCCTTCGTCGCACCGGGGCTCTATGCGAAAGAGAAGAAGGCATTTCTGCCCTTCCTTTTCGCCACGCCGATCCTGTTCCTGTCGGGCGCCGCGCTGGCTTATTACGTAGTGATGCCCACCGCCTTCAAATGGTTCCTGGGCTTTGAAGGGACCGCTGGCGGGCTGACACAGGAAGCCCTGCCCGCGATGGGCGATTATCTCGATCTGGTGATGCGCTTCATCCTGGCCTTCGGGATCAGCTTCCTGCTGCCGGTGCTGCTGCTGCTGCTCAACCGGGCAGGGCTGGTTACGCGCGCGCAACTGATCGGCGCGCGCCGCTATGTGATTGTGGTGATCTTCATCGTTGCCGCCGTCATCACCCCGCCGGATGTCGCCTCACAATTGATGCTGGCCGCGCCGCTGCTGATCCTGTTCGAAGTATCGCTGCTGCTGATGATGTTCTCCGAGCGCAAGCAGGCGAAGGAAAAGGCCGCGGAGGAAGCCGCCGCTCAGGCGGCCAAGGAAGGCTGAGGTTTACTTCCACGTCATTGCGAGCGTAGCGAAGCAATCCAGCGTGGCGCGCCGGGCCCTAAATTGCTTCGGCCCTTCGGCCCTCGCAATGACGAAATTGATTATGACTGTCGCGTTCCGGGGTGGGCGCGATCAGCTCGGGCTGGCGCTGAAGATCAGCGCCCCAGCTCCGCCGGAACCGAACCCTCCGTATCTCCCAGATCGAAGGCCTTCATCGCCTCGTCCTGCTTGATTTCCACCGGGGCGGCGGTGGCCGCGTCATAGACCTGGGTGCCGTTGATCCACACTTGCAGCACCTTGGTGCCGCGCAGATCCTGCGGGCTGGCAAGCAGGGGATCTTGGTCGATCATCAGGAAATCGGCCCGCTGCCCTTCCGCAAGCTGGCCGAAGCGTGTTTCGGCAAAGCCAGCATAGGCCGCGCCTGCCGTATAAGCCGCCAGCGCCTGTTCCCGCGTGATGGTCTGCTGCGGCTGCCATCCGCCAAAGGGCTGGCCGTCCTTGTCCTCGCGCGTGGCGGCCACGGCGATCCCCTCGAAGGGGCGGGGCAGTTCCACCGGCGCATCCGACCCGAAGGCCAGCGTTACCTTGGCGTCCAGCATGGAGCGCCAGGCATAGGCGCCTGCCAGCCGGTCCGGCCCCAGCCGCGCTTCGGCCATCAGCCGGTCGCTCGTCTGGTGGGTGGGCTGCATTGATGCAATCACGCCATGTTCGGCAAAGCGCGCGAAATCCGCCGGATCGACGATCTGCGCATGTTCGATCCGCCAGCGCCGGTCACCCTTATAGGTGTCGTCCAGCTCGTCGATGGCGCTCAGCGCCTCGGCATTGGCGGCATCGCCGATGGCGTGAATCGCCACCTGGAACCTGTCGAGCGCGGCGCGGCTCATCAGATTGCGCAGCTGGGTCGGGTTGAGCAATTGCAGGCCGCTGTTGCCCGGATCGTCCGCATAGGGGGCCTTCAGCCATGCCCCGCGCGAACCCAGCGCTCCGTCGAGATACAGTTTGAGGCCGTTCAGCCGCAGCCGGTCGTCATAGAGCCAGGGCGTGGGGCCGGGGCCACCGATCAGCACCATGTCATCCACGCTGCCGGCATAGGCCATGATGCGGATGCGCAGCTGGCCATTGTCGCCCGCGCGGCGATAGGCCTGCCAATCATCGATGGAGATGCCCATATCCGCCACGGCGGTCACGCCCTGCCGGACCAGAATATCCTGTGCGGTGGTGAAGGCCAGATCGCGGTCTTCGGGGCGGGGCTTGGGCACCTTCGAGGCAACGAGTGCTTGCGCATTATCCACCAGCACACCGGTGGGCGTGCGCGTGGCGCCCGTGCGCAGGATGCGGCCCCCTGCGGGATCGGCTGTTTTTGCCGTGACGCCCGCCATCTGCAGCGCCTTGCTGTTGGCCCAGCCCGCATGGCCGTCCACCCGGCTCAGCCAGACGGGCCGGTCCGTCACCACGGCATCCAGCTCGGCGGCGGTGGGAAAGCGGCCGAGGCCCCATTTCTCCTGGTTCCAGCCCGTGCCGATGATCCATGCGCGATTGGGGAATTTCGCGGCATATTCGGCGATCTTCGCCTGCGCTTCGGCCAGCGATGCCGTGTCCGACAGGTCCAGCGTCAGCGCCTTGAAGCCGACATCCATCAGATGGAGATGGGCATCGATCATGCCGGGCACGACTGTGCGCCCTTCTCCATTCAGATGATATTGATAGGGCGTCATCGGCTGTTCGCCGCGCTTCAATATCTGGCGGATCACCCCGTCATCGCGGATCAGCATTCCGCCGAACTGCGTAACGGTCCCGTCACGCGCCACGGAAATGCCGTTGATATTATCGACCAGCGTGTCAGCCACGGCAGGGCTTGTCGCAAGGACACATGCCGCCAGCGCGGCCGACACGCGTCCGATCATTTGCTGCTGCTTTCCGGAAGGCGGCGGATCAGGGCGCTGGTATCCTGCCGGCCGCCGCCCATGGCCTGCACATCGGCATAATAGCCGTCGATCAGGGTAGTGACGGGCAGTTCGACGCCCAGATTCTCACCCTCAGCCATGGCGATGGCCAAATCCTTGCGCATCCAGTCCACCGCGAAGCCGAAATCGAATTCGCCTTGGGCCATGGTCTTCCAGCGATTGACCATCTGCCAGCTTTGCGCCGCGCCGCCCGAGACGGCCTCCAGAACCTTGTCCATGTCCAGTTGTGCCGCCTGGGCAAAGCGGACCGCTTCGGACACGCCCTGCAACACACTGGCGATACAGATCTGGTTGACCATCTTGGTCACCTGCCCCGCGCCGGGCCCGCCGACATGCACGATGCGCGCGGCATAGGCTTCCATCACGGGGATGGCCGCCGCCAGCGCCTCCTCCGTGCCGCCGCACATGATCGACAGCTTGCCGCTTTCCGCGCCTGCCTGCCCGCCGGAAACAGGGGCGTCGACTGCCAGAATGCCGCGTTCGGCAGCCTCGGCCGCGATGCGGCGGGCAATGTCGGCCGATACGGTGGTGTGGTCGATATAAAGCGCGCCCGGCGCCATCGCCGCCAGCGCGCCTTCCGGGCCGAGCACGACCTGCGCCAGATCGGCATCGTTGCCCACGCAGGTAATTACTACATCCTGCCCCGCCGCGGCTTCCGCCGGAGTGGCTGCTACTTGCACGGCCAGCCCTTCTTCCGCGAGCAGCGCCTGGCGCGCTTCGGCGCGGGCGGGGGTGCGGTTGTAGATGGTGACGTCAAAGCCCGCGCGGGCCAGGTGTCCTGCCATCGGGCCCCCCATCACGCCAAGGCCAAGGAATGCGATCTTTGTCTTCTGGGTCATCGGTCTGTCCTGTGCAGCTTGTTGGGTTGCAATGCAAATGCCCACTCTGCCTAGGTACGGCAGATGCGAATGTCTGTTTCCCAAATGCACGGTTTTCCGTTACGGGCCGCACATCATGACCCAGACTGATGCATTGGATAAGCCCACCGGCAGCCACGAGCTGCTGACGATCGACGATGTTCGCGCTGCCGCAGGGCGGATCGATGGCTCGGTCGTGCGTACCCCCACGACGCACAGCAAGACCCTATCGCAGATTACCGGCGCCAATATCTGGCTGAAGTTTGAAAACCTGCAATTCACCGCCGCCTACAAGGAGCGCGGCGCGCTCAACAAGCTGCTGCTGCTGACGCAGGAACAGCGTGATCGCGGCGTGATCGCGGCTTCGGCGGGCAATCATTCGCAGGGCCTTTCCTATCACGGAACCCGGCTGGGCGTGCCCGTCACCATCGTCATGCCGCGCACCACGCCGATGGTGAAAGTGATTCAGACCGAGCAAGTCGGCGGCAAGGTGGTGCTGGAAGGCGAGAATTTCGACGAGGCCTATGAATATGCCCGCAGCATGGAAAAGCAGCTGGGCCTGACCTTCGTCCACCCGTTCGACGATCCCGATGTGGCGGCAGGGCAGGGCACCGTCGCGCTGGAAATGCTGGCCGACGCGCCGGAGATCGATACGCTGGTGGTTCCCATCGGCGGCGGCGGCCTGCTGTCGGGCATGGGCACAGTGGCCAAGGCGCTCAACCCCGATATCAAGCTGTATGGCGTGCAGCCGGTGCTTTATCCTTCGATGTATTCCCGGCTGAACGGGGAAGACCTGCCCAGCGGTGGGGATACGCTAGCCGAAGGCATCGCTGTGAAGATCCCCGGCACTTTCACCGCGCAGGTGCTCGAACGCCTGATCGACGAGATCGTGCTGGTGGACGAGGAAGCGCTGGAGCGCGCGCTGGCGCTGCTGCTGCAGATCGAGAAGACCGTGGTAGAAGGCGCGGGCGCCGCCGGGCTCGCCGCGGTGCTGGCCTATCCCGAGAAGTTCAAGGGCCGCAATGTCGGCCTGGTGCTGTCGGGCGGGAATATCGACACGCGCCTGCTGGCTAATGTGCTGCTGCGCGATCTGGCCCGTTCGGGCCGCTTGGCGCGGCTGCGCATCTTCCTGCAGGACCGCCCCGGTGCCCTGTACAAGGTGATGCACGAATTCGACGCGCATAATGTGAACATACTGGAAATCTACCACCAGCGCATTTTCACGAACCTGCCCGCCAAGGGACTGGTGACCGACATCGAATGCGAAGCGCGCGATCGCGAGCAGCTGATGGCGTTGATGGGGGCTCTGCAGGCCAAGGGGTATCAGGTTAGCGAGGTCGAACTGAACTGACCTGATTTGGGCCAATTCCCTCGCTTTTGCGGGTGATCTGGCAAAATGGGCCTTCGTTAACCCTGAATCTTGGTTAA
>MKUB01000029.1 GCA_001898545.1 Sphingomonadales bacterium 63-6
GCGGAAGCCGTGGCGCTGGGCGTTCCCGATGAGAGGCTGGGACAGGCAGTCCACCTGATCGTTCGTCCCCGTGCCGGGGTAGAGGACGCCGAAACCCGCCTGCCGCGTATTCTGGCTCAGGAGCTACCCAATTTCATGCAGCCGCGCATATTTCACTGGCGGGACGTCATGCCGCTCAATCCCAATGGCAAGATCGACCGGGCGGCGCTGCAGCAGGAGCTTGCCGCATGAAGCCGCTGGGCCCGATCCCCGCCGGTTTCGAGGCGCTGGATGGCGAACTGGCCATTGGCGGAAGGACCGCAAGCGAATTGGTGGCGCAGGCGGGCGGCACACCGCTGTTCGTCTATTCGCGTGAAATGATCGCCCGCCGGATTGCCGATCTGCGCGCCGCCATGCCGCCAAGGCTGGCGATCCATTATGCGGTAAAGGCCAATCCTTTTGGCCCCCTGCTGCGCGAAATGGCCGGGCTGGTCGATGGGTTCGACATTGCTTCGGGCGGGGAACTCGCGATGCTCCGCGCCGCTGGGATCGACGCAGCCAAAGTCAGCTTCGCCGGGCCGGGCAAGCGCGATGCAGAACTGGAAGCGGCCATTGCCGCAGGCGTGACGATCAATCTCGAATCGGCCAACGAAGCCCGGCGCGCGCTGGAAATTTCCGCGCGCCTTGGCGTGACGCCGCGGCTGGCCATCCGGGTGAATCCCGATTTCGAACTGCGCGGATCGGGCATGAAGATGGGGGGCGGGGCCAAGCCCTTCGGCGTGGATGCCGACCAGATGCCTGCATTGGCCCGCTATCTGATTGACGCAGGCGCGCAATGGTGCGGCCTCCACATCTTTGCCGGCAGTCAGGCGCTGGATGCGGAGGCGCTGATCGAAACCCAGGCCAATGTGCTGGCGCTCGCGGCGAGGTTGGCTGATGAAATCGGCGCGCCTTTGCCGAAGCTCAACATGGGCGGCGGCTTCGGCATTCCCTATTTCAACGGCGATGTGCCACTGGACATCGGCGTGATTGGCGCAGCTTTAACAGATCAATTTAACTCTCTTCCAGAAAGCCTTGAGAATACGCAATTCTGTATAGAACTGGGCCGTTATCTCGTGGGCGAGGCGGGCGTCTATCTGACCCGAATCGTCGACCGCAAGACCAGTCACGGCCAGACCTATCTCGTCACCGATGGCGGGCTTCATCACCAGCTGGCGGCCTCGGGAAATTTCGGCACCGTGGTGCGCCGGAACTATCCGCTGGCCATCGCCACCCGCTTCGGCGCGGAAGCTGAGGAGGAGGCGAGTGTGGTCGGCTGCCTGTGTACGCCGCTGGATCGTCTGGCCGATCAGGCGGCGCTTCCTCGCGCGGATGTGGGCGATCTCGTGGCCGTATTCTGTGCCGGTGCCTATGGCGCCAGCGCCAGCCCGGCGATGTTCCTGGGGCAGGGGCCCGCAGGGGAAATACTTATTTAACCATTTAACCTTTGACATGGGCCAGTCCCTATTCGGGACAGTGCCGCCAAACCCCTCCCAAACCGGCGCTTTTCGGCCTTGGATAACGAGATGTTCACCCTTTTCGGGAAAAGACGGAGCCCGGATCAGAAGGGGGCCGTGCATGTGGGGCGAATTGGCGCTCTGGCAGGCAAGGCCGCAAATGACGCCCAGATCTCCGTGGGCCAGATCTCGGTGAGGACGTATCGATGCTTAAGAGTGTGACTGCCCGCATGTTCATGGCCCTGACCATGGCCAGCCTTGCGCTGACCGGGTGTGCCAGCACCGGGCCCAAGCTGCCGCCCGCCCAATTCGTGGCGATGCAGGAAGGGCCGGGCGAGGAATATGTGATCGGCCCGCTGGACGAGCTGACCGTGCATGTCTGGCGCAACCCGGAACTCGGCGCCAAGGTCCAGGTCCGCCCCGATGGCCGCATCACCACTCCGCTGGTGTCCGACATGCCCGCCGTGGGCAAGACGCCCACCATGTTGGCGGAAGATATCCGCCTGCAGCTGTCCCAATATATCACCGATCCGCTGGTTTCGGTGATCGTGAACCAGTTCGCCGGTACTTTCAGCCAGCAGGTCCGCATCGTCGGCGCCACTGAGAAGCCCGCCTCCATCCCCTATCGCGCGAATATGACGCTGCTCGATGCGATGATCGCGGTGGGCGGTCTGTCCGAATTCGCCAGCGGCAACCGCGCCAAGTTGGTCCGCTTTGAGAAGGAGACGGGCAAGCAGCAGGAATATGCCCTGCGCCTGTCCGATCTGCTGAAGAAGGGTGACAGCAAGGCCAATGTCCTGCTGATGCCGGGGGATGTGATCATCATTCCCGAAAGCATGTTCTGAGGACGGGGCGGCACGGGGAATGAACGCCATCGTAGAAGAGATCCGCGCGGCGCTGTGGTCGGTCTGGAACCGGCGATGGCTTGCGCTGGCAGTCGCCTGGGGCCTGTGTGTCGCAGGCTGGCTGGCCGTGGCCATGTTCCCCAATGCCTATGAATCGAAGGCCCGCATCTTCGTGCAGCTGGATGATGTGCTGGCCCAGCAGATCGGTATCGGCACCGGAAGCCGCAAGAAGGATATCGAACGCGTCACCCAGACGCTGACGAGCGCGGTCAATCTGGAAAAGGTCATCCGCTCCACTCGCCTCGGCAGCACGGTGAATACGCCGCGTGAAATGGAAAGCGCGGTGGCAGGGCTGGCCAAGACCATCACGGTGAAAAGCACCGAGGAAAACCTGTTCGAGATTACCGCTGAAAGCGGCCGCAGGGATCTGTCCGACGGGCAGAACGCCCAGCTGGCGCAGGATGTGGTGCAGAAGCTGATCGACATTTTCCGCGAACAGAACCTGGGCGGATCGCGCGGGGAAATGCGCGAGACAATCGACTTTCTGGATCAGCAGCTGGCCGACCGGCAGAAGCAGCTGGAAACGGCCGAGCAGCAGCGGCTCGCTTTCGAGGCCAAGCACCCCGAACTGATCGGCGGCGCGGCGGCCATTTCGCAGCGGCTCGAATCCACCCGTGCGGAACTGCGCAGCGTGGAGGCCGATCTGGCCGCAGCGCAGAGCGCGCTGGCCGCGACCGATGGCCAGCTGGCGGGCACTCCGCGCACCATCGTGATGCCGGGCCAGGTGGGCGGCGCGGCAGGGGCACTGATGCAGGCCGAAGCCAACCTGTCGGACATGCGTGCGCGCGGGCTGACCGATAGCCACCCCGATGTGATGGCTGCCGAAAAACAGATCGCCTCGCTGCGCCAACAGGCCGCAAGGCAAGGCAATGGCGGCGGCATGCCGAACCCAGCCTTCAGCTCGCTTCAGTCGATCCGGGCGGAACGCATGGCCAATGTCCAGGCGTTGCAATCTCGCAAGGCCGCGCTCAATTCGGAACTGATGCAGATCACCGCGAACCAGTCGCTCGAACCGGGTGTCGCTGCGGAGGCCCAGCGGATCAGCCGCGACTATGAAGTGCTGCGCGAACAGTATGACAAGCTGCTGAAGGATCGCGAAGAGCTGCGCCTGCGCGGGCAGGTCGAGACGGAACGCAATGCGGTGAAATTCGAGGTGATCGACCCGCCGACCACGCCGCGTATTCCCTCCGCGCCCAATCGCCCGCTGCTGCTGTTCGGCGTGCTGGTGATGGGCATGGCAGGCGGCGCCGGCGTGGGCTGGGGCCTCGGCCAGCTGCGATCTTCCTATGCCACGGCGGGGAAGCTGGAAACGGTGTTCGACCTCCAGGTGATCGGCACCATTTCCCACGTCACAACTGAAGCGGGCCGGGCGCTGAAGGCGCGTCGGCTCAAGCAATTCGCGGCCGGAACCGGAGCCTTATGCGGGCTGTTCGTCGTGCTGCTGGCGGTGGAATTCATTCAGCGCGGCATGGTGGCCTGAGGGGAAGCGTTATGACCGATCAGAGCAAGATCCCGCTTCCTCCGGAACGCGCCCCTGAACGCGATGGCCCCGAAAACGGCTCTCGTGGGGAAAGCCCTGCATCGGGCGAGGATAAGGGCGCGCAGGAAGGCGGCTCGCTGTTCGAGCGTGCGAATGGCGCCTTCGATCTCGGCGGTTCCTTCACGCCTGCCCCCGTGCCGAAGAA
>MKUB01000030.1:0-630 GCA_001898545.1 Sphingomonadales bacterium 63-6
GAGAAGCACTATTCTTCCCTAATACCATCCCGAACTCTGCCCGACACCAATCATCTCGGTGAGAGGCAGTTGAACTACTGTCGAGCAGCTTCTCGTTAGCCGTGGCGCCTGAGCGCCAGCAGGGGGCTCCCCGGCTGCAAGGATTGTCGTTCCTGCATATAAAGCGCGGCAATTGTACCGCTGCCAGGGCTCTCCAGGGGGCATTCCATCTTCATCGTCTCGATGACTGCGATGATATCTCCGGCCTCGACAGTATCGCCCGGGGCTACCATCAGCTTCCAGACGCTGCCTCCGAATGGGGCCTCGATCAGATCGCTTCCCTCTGGAACCTCAATTGCTCCATTGTCGACGGAACCTGCATCGCTGCCCTCCGCCAGATCCGTTATCCGATCGAACTCCCCGGACCGTTCCCATTGGGTGCGTTCTTCGTCGAAGGCAGCCTGACGATGTGCTTCGAAGGAGGCAATGGATGCGGCATTCTCAGCAAGGAAGGCCCGATAGTCCGCCAAGCGGAATTCGGATTCTTCCACTTGGATGGAGCGGCGGCCGTTGGGGAAATCCCGCCGCCATTCGGCCAGTTCTTCCGCACTCACCTTGAAGAAGCGAATCTGGTCAAAGAAACGTAGCAAC
>MKUB01000030.1:647-1468 GCA_001898545.1 Sphingomonadales bacterium 63-6
ATCGACAGGTGTAGCCACCGGGGCCCCAAGATAGACGTCTCCCAAGCCCAGAACGAGATAGCTTGCGTCGAAAATCAGCTTTTCGACCGCGTCTGCATCGGGCAGGCCGTTGATGCGGCGAATGAATTCGATATTGTCCGGACACCATGGTGCATCGTCGCGCACCGCACCCATATATTTCTCGATCGTCTCGATCGTGGCGGGATCTCGCCAGCTCAGCGGCAAATGCACGATACGGGACGGCGCCGAGAAATCTTCCAGATCGCCGAGTGCTTCTTCGGCCTGCAGGAGCGCGGCCAAGGCGCCGCGCTGATCCAGTACCCGTCCATCAAAGTGCAACTGAAGAGAGCGAATACCAGGCACAATGTCGATTACACCGGGTAGCCTCATTCGTTCCAGCTCAGCCATCAGTGCATGGACCCGAATACGAAGCTCGATATCGAGGACAATCGGGCCATATTCGACCAGGATGTTACGGTCACCCTGTTGGCGATAGACTGTGCGTGGCCGTGCACCTTGGGCAGGTATGTCGGCGAGGATCGGGGATAGCGTCGCTATATCGTGGCCATGAATGTCGCCTTCCGGAAGCTCCGGCGGTGCGCTATCGGCTACAGCGGCGTCCTCAGCTGTTACGGGAACAAATCGCAGGCGATCATCCGGCGAGAGCTGACCGATTTTCCAGCGATCCGCCGCAATCACTGTGAAAGGGCAGACGAAGCCTCCCAGAGAAGGTCCGTCGGGCCCCAGGATTATTGGCATGTCACCGGTGAAATCCACGGCGCCGATGGCATAGGGATTATCATGGATGTTGGAGGGATGAA
>MKUB01000030.1:1479-4082 GCA_001898545.1 Sphingomonadales bacterium 63-6
CCGCCATCCTTTCGCGCCCATTCAGGCTTAGGCCCGACCAAGCGAACGCCCGTGCGATTGCTGTTGTAATGCACCTGCCATTCGGCAGAGAGGATCGCGTCAATATCGCTTTGCGTGAAGAACTCGGGCGCGCCATGCGGACCATAGAGAACGCGCAAAGTCCAGGTTTCGTCGAAAGCCGCGATGGGTGTCGGAGCAATGGGAGTTTCCGTACCTACCGCACCAAGATGCAGCGTGTCGCCGGCCAGCATTCTCCGCGCGGCGTGACCGCCGAACTGACCCAGTTCAAAGGTACTGCGGCTATGGAGATAGGGGGCAATGTCGAGCCCGCCGGCAAAGAGAATATAGCCTCGCATCCCGCCGCCTGTGGCCCTGCCCAGGGCAAGCGTCTGGCCAGCCGCTATGTCGACCGCAGCGCCGCGCTCAATCGCTACGCCATCCAGAGTGGCGCCGAAATCCGCCCCGGTAATGCAGATGCTTGCGGGAGCGTTGAAGATGAGGGTCGGTCCGCTGGCCGTAACCTCAAGGCCTGCAGTGCCTTCAGGGTTGCCGAGAACCCGGTTCCCGATCCGGAAAGAGCGATCGTCCATCGGGCCTGAGGGGGGGACGCCGACAGCCCAAAGTCCCTGCCGTCCGGGCCAGTCCTGTACTGTGGTGGCGGTGCCGCCGCTGATCACGCGAATGCTGCGAGGGCTATACGAGACAGTTTCAAGCAAACGGGTGGAAACTTCCCCGCTCGCAAATTTCTCGTTGCGGACAACGTCTCGCAGCCAGTGCAGATTGGTTTCGATGCCGTCGATCCGGCTTTCATCGAGAGCGGCCTGCATTGCCGATATCGCCGCATCGCGGGTAGGGGCATGGACAATCAGCTTTGCCAGCATCGGGTCATACCATGCGCTGACAGTGCTGCCTGCCATGCACCAGCTTTCCGCGCGGATATTGGGCGGGAAATCTACCGCCGTCAGAGTGCCGACAGTCGGACGATAATCGAGCGCGGGATCTTCCGCATAGAGGCGAACCTGGACCGAATGGCCCCGAGGTTTCGGAGCCGGGGTATCGAGAAAGGAGAAGTCCCCAGCTGCGCCGCGGATCATCCATTCGACGAGGTCAACGCCCATCACCTCTTCAGTGACGCCATGTTCGACCTGGAGGCGGGTGTTCATTTCGAGGAAGAAGAATTCCTGGCGATCGGCATCAAACAGGAACTCGACCGTCCCGGCGGAACGATAGTGCGCAGCCTGGCCCAATCGGACGGCAGCATCGATGAGTTCGCTCCGCTTGGCGTCGGACAGGAGCGGGGCAGGGGCCTCCTCCACCACTTTCTGGTTACGCCGTTGAAGTGAGCAGTCGCGTTCACCGAGCGGCAGGACACGGCCTTCGCCGTCGCCAAAAATCTGCACTTCAATGTGGCGAGCGCGGCCGATGTAGCGTTCAAGGAACACGCCGGCATCGCCGAAATTGCCTTCTCCCAGCCGGGCTACAGCAGCAAAACCCTTGCGCACCGCGGCCTCATTTTCGCAGATGCGCATGCCGATGCCGCCGCCGCCCGCCGTTGCCTTCAGGATGACAGGGAAGCCGATTTGGCGAGCGGCCTGAGCAGCTTCCTCCTCATCTGTCAGCAGACCGGTTCCGGGAGCCAGCGGCACGCCATGCTCGGCCGCAAGCGCTCGCGCGCTGTGCTTCAGGCCGAAGGTCCGGATATTCTCCGAAGTGGGGCCGATGAACACAATCCCGGCAGCGGCACAGGCCTCCGCGAAATCGGTGTTCTCGGCCAGGAAGCCGTAACCAGGATGGATCGCGCTTGCGCCCGTGTCCTTCGCCGCTTTGAGAATGGCCGCAATGTCCAGGTAGCTTTCTGCTGCCGGGGCGGGGCCGATGCATACCGCAAGATCCGCCTGCGAGACGTGAAGCGAGCCGGCATCCGCTTCCGAATAGACCGCTACCGAGCGCAGACCCATGCGGCGCAGCGTGCGGATGATCCGGGTAGCGATAGCACCCCGGTTCGCGACCAGTACGGTATCGAAGGTCATGCGGTAACGATCATCCGAACGGGGGTGGGGTTGAAGGCGTTGCAGGGATTGTTGACCTGCGGGCAGTTGGAAACGACGACGATTACATCCATTTCCGCGCGCAGATCGACCGTGAGGCCGGGCGCCGAAATGCCGTCGACGATACCCAAGGCGCCGTCTTCTTCCACGGGCACGTTCATGAAGAAATTGATGTTCGAAACCATGTCGCGCTTGCCGCGCCCTTCTAGCAAATTGGCTTCGAGGAAGTTCTCGACGCAGGCATGCTGGGATTTCGTGTGATGGCCATAGCGCAACGTATTGGATTCGCAGGAGCAGGCACCGCCGATCGTATCGTGATATTCGACGGATGTGCCCACGATGGTCATCATGGGGCGTCCTTCATTTGACTTTAGCACGGTGCCGGCCTTCAGGAACAAATTGCCCTGTGCGGCAACCGTATCCTGTGCACTGTAGCGTTCGGCATCGTCAGCGGCAGCGTATAGCAGGAAGTCCACCGCCTGATTGCCTTCAAGATCGACGATGCGGAGGGTCTGGCCGGCTGCGACATGGTGGAGCCAGGGGGCTCGGGCAGGG
>MKUB01000030.1:4142-4639 GCA_001898545.1 Sphingomonadales bacterium 63-6
TGGCTTTCATGGGCAAACAGCATGGCGAAGGGCCGGCCGCGGGTCTCGTCCTCGTCATAGTTGAAGAGGGCGCTGGCCGAACGGTTCATCGAGCGGATGTCGCCGTCCTGTCCGACCACGACGACGCCGTCGGTTGCCGTTTCGAGGATCGAGCGCAGCTCGCTGACCTCGACGCGCAGCGCGGCGGCGCTCGTCTGGTCGGCATTGCGCTCCTCGGTTTCGACCGCCGGCGCCGGTACGGTCTCGACCAGCGAAAGGGCCGGTCTCGCGTGCAGCGGCGTCAGCGCCAGCATCAGCGCCGTGCCATCCTCCCAGCGGATCGACTGGAGCCGGGCGTGCACGGCGCTCGTGTTTTCACCGTCGGCATGGCGCAGGGCCATCGTGCCGTCGCTATCCTCTGTATCCTCGTCGGGGCCGGCCAGAAGGATGTCGAGCCCACCGGATGCCTCAAGATCCTCAAGGCTCGTATACCCCGTCAGGCGGTAGAATTCCGGATT
>MKUB01000031.1 GCA_001898545.1 Sphingomonadales bacterium 63-6
CTCGGTGGCACCGCCCCCGAAGACCGCAAGAAGGCGGCCGCCGACTATGCCGTCGTCCTCGGCGCGCTCGGCCAATGCACGCGCACCCGCACGCCGCCGCCGGGCCTCTGATCCAGCCGAATTGCCGGGCCTGCGGCAACGCGGGGCCTTGTTTCCGGGCGAAAAGCCGATAGGGGCGCAGGCGACCGCGGGCTCCGGCCCGCCCTGCCAAGGAGTGCCTGCATGTCGCCTCAGCCCGCCCCCGCCGCCCCGCGCCCGCCGCTGCGTGTCGCGCTCGCCGGTATCGGCGTCGTCGGCGGCGGCGTCGTCCGGTTGCTCGAGGCCAATCGCGACCTGATCGCCCGCCGCGCCGGCCGCGCGGTCGAGATCGTCGCCATCTCCGCGCGCGATCGCCAGAAGGATCGCGGCGTCGATCTGTCGCCCTATCGCTGGGAAGACGATATGGCGGCGCTGGTCGAGGCTGAGGATGTCGATGTGGTGGTCGAAATGGTCGGCGGCGCCGACGGCCCGGCGCTGACGCTCGCGCGTCAGGCGCTGGGCGCCGGCAAGGCGCTCGTCACCGCGAACAAGGCGATGATCGCGCATCACGGGCTCGATCTGGCGCGGATCGCCGAGGCGCAGGACACGCCGCTGAAATATGAAGCCGCCGTCGCAGGCGGCATCCCGGTCATCAAGGCGATCCGCGAAGGCGCCTCGGCGAACGAGATCGCGCGCGTCTACGGCATCCTCAACGGCACCTGCAATTATATCCTGACGCTGATGGAGCGCGAGGGCGCGAGCTTCGCCGATGCGCTCGCCGCGGCACAAGCCGAAGGCTATGCCGAGGCCGATCCGACCTTCGACGTCGACGGGATCGACGCCGCGCACAAATTGTCGATCCTCGCCGCGCTCTGTTTCGGCACCCGGCTCGATTTCGACACGGTGACCGCGGAGGGTATCCGCGGCCTGATCGCCGCCGACATTCGCGAGGCCGCCGCGCTCGGCCACCGCGTCCGCCTGATCGGCATGGCCGAACGCGACGAAAGCGGTCTCTATCAGCATGTCCAGCCGTGCCTCGTCCCCGCCGACCATCCGCTGGCCTATGTCCCCGGCGCGCTCAACGCCGTCGTCGCCGAGGGCAATTTCGTCGGCCGCCTGTTTTTCGAAGGCGCGGGCGCGGGCGCGGGGCCGACGGCCTCGGCGATCGTCGCCGACATCATCGACATCGCGCGCGACGAATATGGCCCCGCCTTCGCGATGCCGGTCGATGCGCTCGATGCCGCCCCCGCTGCCGATGCGGGCGCGCGCGTCGGAAAACATTATGTCCGCCTGATCGTCGAGGACCGGATCGGCGTCCTTGCCGAGATCGCGACCGCGATGCGCGACGCCGGCGTTTCGATCGAAAGCTTCATCCAGCGCGGCGACGATGCCGAAGGCGGCGTCCTGATCGCGCTCGTCACGCACGAAGGTCCGGGCCGCGCCGTCGCTGCGGCGCTCGCTGCGCTCGCCGCCTCGGATCATGTCATCGGCACGCCGATGCACATGCCGATCCTGGCGCTCTGACCCCGCTTGCATTCGCGAAACCCCCTGTTACCCCTCGCATAGGGGAACGGGGGGATGGACATGGATATAGCGATCCGGGACGGGCTGACCGAAGCACGCACACTGGCCCGCCGGCATTGGCAAGCGCTGCTGGCCTATGTTGGCCTCGGCGTCGTGCTGCCCTTTCTGTTGCTGTCGAGCGAGCCGATCTTCGATCTGCGCACCCTTGTCGCCATCGCCGCCGATCCCTGGACCTATCGCGTCAGCGGTTCGATCACCGGACCGCTCTACCTTCTGGGCATCGTCAGCCTGATCGTCAGCGGCGCGCTGCTCGCGGCGTGGAATGCGCTGCTCGCCGACATCCGCGAGGGTTATATTTCGGAGATCATGTACGGGCTCGTCGCGGGGGCGGCCTATCTGGCGGTCAATATGATCCTTTATTTTGGCGTCGGAATCATCTTGTCGCTGCCGATCCTGCTGCTCGCTGCATTTCAGCCTGTTCAGAACTATGGAATCGCCCTTGTGATCCTCCGCTATATCGTTTCGGCGCTGCTGGGATCGTGGATCTATGCGCGCTTCTGTCTCGTCGGCCCGGTAATGGCGGCGAGCGGGCGGCTCGAGCCGGTATCGGCCTTTGCCGAATCCTGGCGCCGCACGCGAACGGCATGGTCGCGCCTCCTCTGGCTCTATCTTGCCATCTATGTCCTGTCCGGCCTGCTGACGCTGGCGCTGCTCGCACCGCATCTCTTCATTCTGTTCAACAGCCCGCCCGGCAGCTTCGCGGAAACGGCGATGAGCGTCGGATGGCTATTGTTCTGGGCCGCCTATTTCCTGATGTTGCTGCTCGTTCCCGCGGGTCTGTACCGCGCCTCCGAGGGTCGGGCCGCGGTCGAGGTCTTTGCCTAGGCTGCGCGTCTAGGGCTCCTCGGGCAGCGCGGGGGTGCCCGTTTCGGGATCGGTCGCGCGCTTCGCCATCTCGTAAAGCGGATTATATTCGGGGCCGGGCTTGTCCCCCCCGCCGATCGGCATCCAGTTATAGGGCAGCTTGTCGAGGCTTATCGCCTTCGCCTCGGCGCGCGGGATTTGCGGCGATGCGTCCTGACCCACCCCGGCGATGGCGCGCAGTTCGGGCGACAGGCGATTGCGGTCGGTATCGGAGCCGCACACCAGAATCTCGCCAGCCTTGATCGGGCCGCAGCGGCGCACGGGGTCGGGCAGCACCCGGCTGCGCGCGATCGCACCCTCGGCGTCCTGCGCGGGCGGCGGCGACGCATCCTGCGCGGCGAGCGGCGGCGCTGTCATGCCGATGACGCACGACAGCGCAATCACGCCCCCGAATCGGGCGAAGCGATCTCGACAAGCGGGGCGCACGACCATATGGCGCCCAGCATGCCGATGGGGCGGAGCAAGTAAAGACGGAGATGTGTACCGATGGCAAAAAGTGACGGTAGCAACCTCGACCGGGTCCTGGTGCTCGAAATGGTGCGCGTCACCGAAGCCGCGGCGATCGCCGCCGCCAAGCTGATCGGCCGCGGTGACGAAAAGGCGGCCGATGCCGCCGCCGTGGAGGCGATGCGCAACGCGTTCAACACGCTCTATATGGACGGCACGATCGTCATCGGCGAAGGCGAGCGCGACGAAGCGCCGATGCTCTATATCGGCGAAAAGGTAGGCAATGCGCCCGGCAAGGGTCCGAAGATCGACATTGCGGTCGATCCGCTCGAAGGCACGACGATCACCGCCAAGGCCGGCCCCAACGCGCTCGCGGTGCTCGCGATCGCCGAAGAAGGCTGCCTGCTCAACGCCCCCGACGTCTATATGGACAAGCTTGCGGTCGGCCCCGGCTATTCGCCCGGCATCGTCAATTTCGACAATAGCGTGCGCGAAAATGTCGAAGCGGTGGCCCGCGAAAAGGGCTGCGCGCCGGCCGACATCATCGTCTGCGTCCTCGACCGTCCGCGCCACGAGGCGATCATCGCCGAACTGCGCGCGATCGGCTGCGGCGTTGCGCTGATCCCCGACGGCGACGTCGCAGGCGTGATCGCGACGACCAATCCCGAAACCAATGTCGATATCTATATGGGATCGGGCGGCGCCCCCGAAGGCGTCCTCGCCGCAGCGGCGCTGCGCTGCGTCGGCGGCC
>MKUB01000032.1:0-19995 GCA_001898545.1 Sphingomonadales bacterium 63-6
GATCAGTTCCTCCGCAATTCCCGGGCCTTCATCAGTGACGGCCAACTCGATAGTCGTGCCCCTGCTCTCCAGAGAAACACGGGCGCGAGTGCCGTAGCGGATCGCATTATCGATCAGGTTCGCAAGAATCCGCCGGAAGGTCAGGGGCGAACATCTGCAGGGCAGGCTTTCGCTTCCCGCCGTGACTTCAACGTCGTCCCCGGTTTCACGCCGCGTTTCGATATAGCGGAAAGTCTCCTCCCGCACGTCGATCTCAGGCACTTCATTTTCAAGAATCGCATCCGAGCGTGCAAAAAGCAGGATATCGTCCAGCAGCCTGCCCATCTCCTCGATATCTTCGATCGAACGTGCGCGATGACGGTCATCGGCAATATGGTCGGCCCGCAGCCTCAGGCGGGTGAGATACGTGCGCAGATCATGCGCTATGGCCGCCAACATCCGGGTACGATCCCCGATCAGCCCGCTGATCCGATGCTTCATGGCATTGAAAGCCTCTGCCAGAGCCCGCACTTCGCGCGCGCCCTCTATGGCGGCATCGGGCGCCGCGATATTTTCCCGAAACGCCCGGGTCGCCTGCGCCAGCCGGGCAATGGGACGCACCACCTGCCATAGCAGCATCAGCAGGAGAAGCAGGCAGACTCCAGCCGCAACCCCGGCCACAACCAGATAGCGATTCGCCAATTGCTGCAGGGCTATTGGCGCGCGTTCTATTGCCAGCACTTCTCCGGTCCGCAGGCCGACCAATATGCGGATCGGCCCGCGCGGGATTTCACCCGATTGCAGGGAATGAGAAAAGATCGTCCCTTTCCGGACCTGCACCCGGATCGGGCGGCCCTGCAGCGCTTGGGCATAAAGGCGAAAACGCTCTTCCAGCCGGGGAGCGGGCCTTTCACCGGCATTACCGTGAGTTGCTACTCGCCCTTCTCCTTCAGGCCCCTCCCCTTCAGGGAAGCCCCTCAGCAGTTCCACCGTCGTGGAACCTGTACTGACGGCGGCAACAATCGCCGGTCGCAACTCCGGCGGTGCTCTTTCGACTGCTTCAGCAATCTCGCTCGCGTCCTGCGGGTCCACCAGCCGGAACATGACTGGCCGCCCGTCGGGCCACATGGCCGCCATGAGTATGGCAAACTGAAGAGCAACCAGCCCGACGAGAAACAACGCAGCGACCCGAAACAGGAGACTGCTGAACACATTGCCCATCAGCCGCCTCCGCTTTCAACCTGAGGGGCGAAAAGATAGCCGCCGCCGCGCACGGTGCGGATCATCCGCGGGCTTTTGGGATCGTCCCCCAATCTGCGGCGCAGACGACTCAGCTGAACATCGATGGTGCGGTCATAAGGTGCGGCATCACGCCCCCGCGTCCAGTCGAGCAGCTGGTCGCGCGTCAGCACGCGCTGGGGGTGATCGAGCAAGGCCACCAGCAGATCGTATTCGCCCCCCGTAAGGTCGACCGCCTCACCTTGCGGATTCATCAGAACCCGCGATCCGGCATCGAGCGACCAATCCGCGAAACGATACCACCGACCGCTGACCAGCGCGGGCCTGTGAGCACCTCGCGTGCGGCGCAGCACAGCGCGAATGCGGGCGATCAGCTCCCGGGGATTGAAAGGTTTGGGCAGATAATCGTCCGCCCCGAGTTCAAGCCCAAGAATGCGGTCTATGTCATCGCCCTTGGCCGTAATCATCACGACCGGCATCCTGACAGGCGCGCTGTGCAGGCGGCGGCAGATAGACAGACCATCCTCGCCCGGTAGCATCAGATCGAGCAGGACGAGGTCCACCCGTCGCCTTGCCATCAGCCGGTCCAGTTCGGTCCCGCTGCGGCACCGGCCAACATCGAACCCTTCGCGTTCAAGCAGGTCCGCGACCAGTTCGCTGATATCCTCGTCATCTTCCACAATGGCTATGAAAGTGCGGGGCCCGGTGATTTCCGAATGGGGCATGGCCGATGTGTTCCCCCAAGCCCGCCGGTTCTCAAGCCGGAATCGGCGGTTGTTACATTTTGTTGCCGTTCCTTACCGCACATTCACGCCCGCCTTACCGGCAGGTTCGAACAGGAGGCCATCAGCAACTGCCAGGAAGTTCCCATGTTCAGATCCCGATCCATTCGGATATTCGCCGCGCTGCTGGCATCCAGCACTGGGGCAATGATTACCACATCAGCCGAAGCGCGGCAGCATGGCCACGTGACCATTGCGAGGGGGCCTTATGGCGGCGGTTACGCCGCAGGCCGCCACGTATCGCGTCAGCCTGGTTCTGCCCAGGTCACGCGCGGCGTGGTTACCAGCGGCGGTTATGGCTATCGCCAGACCCGTACCACAACGCGGGGCGAGGGTACGATCAGCAACTCCGTGGAGCGCCAGCGCGCCAATGGCACCAGCATGAACCGAAGCAGCACTGCCACTCGTAATCCTGACGGGTCGGTCAGCACTCAACGTAACCGGACGGGCGCCGCGGGCAACAGTCAGGCGGGGTGGAGCACTATCTACCGCACTGACGACGGCTATAGCCGGCAACGCGGCGGTTCAACGTCGAACGGGCGAGGATATGCCTCCAGCCGCGACATTTCGGTCAATGACGGATCGGTCACCGTCAATCGTAACGCAACCACCAATTCGGGCCGTTCGGTCACGAGCAGCCGCACCTACCCGCGGCCCAATTAAGGAGGAATGGTATGATGAGACTTATCCTTCCAACCTCCATCGCCATTGCAACCGCTCTCTGTCTGGCCCCGGTACAGGCCCAGGCTCAAGGCCAGCGCGATCCGGGCAAGCTGCTGGAACGCAGCGATCTGAACGGCGACGGGCGGATCACGCGGGCGGAATATACCGAAGCACGAACCCGCCTGTTCGACCGTCTCGACCAGAACAAGGATGGCGTCATCAACCAGAACGATGCCGGCAAGCGCCGATTGATGAAGCGCCCCAGCAGTGAACAATTGCAGGAACTTGCCGCCCATATGGATGCCGATGGCGACGGGCGGGTCACTCGCCAGGAATTCGTGAACGGGCCCGCCCCGATGTTCGATCAAGCGGACGGCAATAATGATGGGGTCATCGATGCCCGAGAAATGAAGACGTTCCGCGAAACGCTCGCCGCATGGCGCGCCAGATAAGCGAGGTGGCTGCCGGCAGCGCATAGTCTCCTCCCCTGCCGGCAGCCCATACGCGACGCGCGCCTCCCGTCACGGGGAAGCGCGGGATGAGCCCGCTTCGGCGGGCTCATCTTTGCGCTGTCAGCTCTTGCCCCCGTTCTTTCATTGCCTCGATAAACAGCCGCACTGCCGGCATCGCCGCACGTCCCCCTTCGAACAGCAGACTGACTGGAAGCGGCAGAGGCGCATGATCGGCCAACACGCGCACAAGGCGGCCCGCGGCAATGGCGGACTCCGTCTGGTAACTCAGCAGATTCGCGATGCCGAGCCCCGCCTCGGCGGCGGCCAATGTGGCGTCCACCGTGTTGACGGTGAGGCGGGGAACTACATTCGCCACGGTTTCGCCCTTTGCTCCGAATGGCCAGACGCTCCCGGCACGCACGCCGCTGCCCGCAATGCAACGATGATCCGCCAGATCGGCAGGCAAAGCCGGCATGCCGTGTTCTGCAAGATAGGCCGGACTAGCGACAATCATCTGATGAACCGACCCTATCTGTATCGCGCGCAAGTTGCTGTCGCTCAGCGCACCGATCCGCACGGCCACGTCGATACCTTCCTCCACGATGCGCACATTGCGATCGAGCAGCATCATACGCGCGCTCAGCCCCTGATGCTCGGCCAGCAATTCGCTGACGACTGGCAAGACATGCAGCTTGCCGAACATCACGGGGGCAGTGATGTATATCTGCCCGCGCGGCACCGATCTGCCGCCCATGACGATATGCTCCGCCTCCCGCAGATCGATCAGGATACGGCGCGCCCGGTCCAGAAAAGCGGCGCCATCGTCCGTCAGCGAAACGGAGCGGGTGGAGCGATGAAACAGCGTGACGCCCAGATGTCGCTCCAGCGCCGCAATCGCCCGGGTGATGGCAGGCGGGGAAACCTGGAGGACACGCGCCGCCGCCGCAAAGCTGCGCTTGTCTGCGACGGCGACGAAAGCGGCAAGGGATTCGAACCTGTCCATTATTCCTGAAACTGAAATAGTGAATGCCAATGTTCACGTATTATCACGTGAAGTGCAACTCTCTATTCACGAGGGCATGGCACAGACATTCCTCCACACCATGTTCGGCCCCGGCAGCCGCGCCTTGCAGGAAATCGCGGGTTCGCGCGCCTCCTATGCCCGGATGGAGGCTGCCGCGGGGGAGCGGGACCTGCTGACCAAGCGGGAGGTAGATTTCATCGCCGCTCGCGACAGTTTCTACATGGCCAGCATCAGCGAAGATGGCTGGCCTTATGTCCAGCATCGAGGCGGGCCTGCGGGCTTCCTGCGCCGGATCGAGGGCAACCGCATCGGGTTTTCGGATTATCGCGGCAACATGCAATATCTGTCAGTGGCCAATGTGGCCGCCGATGATCGCGTCGCACTGTTCCTGATGGATTATCCCAATCGCCGCCGACTGAAGCTGATCGGCCACGCCAGCACCAGTCAGGACCCCGAAATCATCGCCGCCCTGACGATGCCCGATTATCCCGCCGTGCCCGAACGCGCTTTCGTTATCGATATTATCGGGTTCGACTGGAACTGTCCCCAGCACATCACTCCGCGCTTTACGGAAGCGGAAATCCGGCAGGGCACCGGGCCCTTGCTCGACGAACTTGAACGGCTGCGCGCGCGCGTTGCCGAATTGGAAGGAACAGATCGATGACCGGAAAACTCACTTGCGGCGTCCATCATATCGGGCTGACCGTGCCCGATCTGGATCAGGCGCGGGACTTCTTCTGCGGTCTGCTCGGTTTCGACGAGGTCGGCGGCGTGCCTGCCTATCCCGCCATCTTCGTGTCTGACGGCACTATTCTGCTGACGCTCTGGCGCGCGACCGATCCGCTGACCGCCCGCGCGTTTGACCGGCATGCCAATATCGGCCTGCACCATCTCTCCCTTGCAGTGGCAGATGACGTGTCGCTGGATGAAGTGTGGGATAAGGTAAGCGCGCATCCCAATGTTGTGATCGATGCGCCGCCCGGGCCTATCAGGCCAGGCTCCGCGACACGACATTTCCTGATCTTCATCCCCGGAGGGATCAGGATGGAATTCGCCACACCGTTTGCCTGAAAGGATGAGCCTTCCAGAAGAACAGCCTATCCAAGCCTGTTCGATCGAGCCCATGCCTCCAGCGCCATCAACACGGGCTGAAGGCTCGCCCCCTTCGGTGTGAGCGCATAATCCACACGAGGTGGGATTTCCCCGTAATCCGTGCGGGCGACGAGGCCATCCGCCTCCATTTCCTTGAGTGTTCTTGAAAGGGTGCGATGAGTGATCCCGCCCAGCCTGCGCTGCAATTCGTTGAAGCGCAGCGGCCCTTCCAGCAGCCAATAGATCACCATGGGGCGCCATTTGCCCGACAGGAAATCGAGCGCCAGCTCCGCCGGGCAATGCCAACCTTCGATTATATCGGCGTGATGGTCCATCATGGTATCCTTAAGGACCGTACTTGTTGATCGGTTAGCGTAGACATATGTTTCGTCCAACAAGAAGGCAATGCCCCGGGGCGGGGCAGAAAAATACGCCCCCTCGAAAGGCACATGCGATGAAGACTCTCGAAACCATCCTGCGCAACGACACCCCTCACTGGGTGGGTGACGGCTTTCCCGTACGTTCGCTGTTCAGCTATCATGGCGAAACGGCCCCGATCAGCCCCTTCCTGCTGTTCGATTATGCCGGGCCGTGGAATTTCGAGCCGGTGAAGGGCCATCCACGCGGCGTTGGCGAACATCCGCACAAGGGCTTCGAAACGGTGACCATCGTTTATGACGGTGAAGTCAGCCACCGGGATTCGTCCGGTGGCGGCGGCACGATCGGCACCGGTGAAGTCCAGTGGATGACCGCCGGGGCAGGAGTGCTGCATGAGGAGTTCCACTCCCCCGGCTATTCCCGGACCGGCGGCCCGTTCCGCATGGTGCAATTGTGGGTCAATTTGCCCGCGAAGGACAAGCTGACCCCGGCCAAGTACCAGGCGATCACACGCGACATGATCCCCGAAGCCACTTTCGACGGCGGGCTGGCACGGATTATTGCGGGTGAGTTCGGTGGGGCAAAGGGACCTGCCACTACCTTCACGCCGATCAATCTGTGGGACGTGCGACTGGAAGCCGATGCGGAAATTACCCTGCCGGTGCCCGATGGGCATACCACGATGGTGGCGGTCCTTTCCGGCCATGTGACTATCGACGGCAAGGGTGTCGGTGAAGCGGAGATTGCCCGCCTGACCCGCGAGGGCTCGGATGCGGCGGTCAAGGCCGATGGCGACGCCATGCTGCTGGTTATGACGGGCGAGCCGATCAACGAACCCGTCTTCGGCTATGGCCCCTTCGTGATGAACACCGAGGCCGAAATTCGCCAGGCTATCGCGGATTTCAACTCGGGCCGCTTCGGGGCGCTCGCACCGGCATGATATGAAAATGCCCGGAGGGATCATTCTCTCCGGGCATTTTTGCATTACTCAGATCTCGGAAGGAACAGGCCCATGGCAGAAGGCGCACGTGAAATCACCGTAACGATCGAGGATGGCGAGCGGCATGGCCGCTATGTCGGGAAAGTCGCTGGGATCAATGCCGAGGCGGAAATCACCTTCACCCATCGCGGCCCCGGCGTGATCAGCGCGGACCACACTGGCGCTCCCGACGAGTTGAAGGGCACGGGCGTTGCCGCCGCCATGGTCGATTACCTGATCGCCGATGCACGTGAACGAGGCTTCAAGATCATCCCGATCTGCCCCTATGTCCGCGCCCGTTATGCCAAGCATCCCGAATGGCGCGACGTCTTCACTGTCGGCCCCGGCGAAATGCCGAAACTGACTGCCGCCCAGATGCGAGGCGAGTGACTGGACAGACGGTAGGGCAGCCGAAGCTCTGAGGGCTGACTACCCCCCCCGCCGACCTTTGCCGACGGGGGTATGTGAACCGGCTTCAGCGCTTCATGAAGCGGACGGTATGGACCGCCAGACCTTGGGCAGGCGGATTGGCGAGGCCCTTGAGCAGAGTGCGTGTGCTGTAACGCCCGACGACACCGCCGCCGCGCGAGGGATAATAGATCGGGAAGGACGCAGACGCTGCCTCTTTCCCATCCACCAGCATGACCAGCCGCGCCGCGCGCGGGCCGCTTGCCGGATCGGCGGCGACGGACAATTTCACTTCATGATCGCCCGGCGCCAGCACATCCCCCTTCAGCCACTGGCGTTCCTGTTCGCGCGCTGTGGCGTTGTAGAGGAAGATCGGGCGCCCACCTTCGAGATAGAGCCCCGCACCACCGGCTTCATCGCCTGTGATGACGATAGGCCCGTCTGCAGCAGAACTGCTTGTGGTGAAGCGGGCCACCATGTCCCATCCCGCCGCGAGCGTGGGGAAGGAGCCTGCCGGATAACGCGTCTGGCTGGAATAGAAGGTGAAGTCCGTCCGGCTGTCCAGTATCGAGGGCCTGTTTCCGGGCCCGACGCGGCCGATAAGATCTGCCGTGATCGGATAGACATCATACTTCTTCGCGGCCTCCTCGAAGGCGACCTTCAGCTCGGCCAGCTTGGCAGGATATTGGGCCGCCACATTCTTCGACTGCGAATAATCGCTATCGAGATTGTAGAGCTCCCACGAGAACTTCAGCGGGTCGATCGGGTCGGTTGAACGATCGAACGGCGCCCGGCCCGGCGTAGTCGAGGCCAGCCAGCCTTCCTTGTAGTAAGACCGGTTGCCCAGCATTTCGAAATATTGCTCCCGGCGCGTGGACGGGGCCTTCGCAGCGTCAAAACTGTAGACCATGCTGACCCCGTCGATCGGCTGCTGCTCCACTCCGTCAACGATTTCGGGCGGCGTGACACCTGCCGCTTCATAGATGGTCGGCGCAATGTCGATCACGTGGTGGAACTGGCTGCGCAATTCACCCTTCGCCTTGATCCGCTTCGGCCAGCTGATCACCAGCCCGTCGCGCAGCCCGCCAAGGTGCGAGGCGATCTGCTTGCCCCACGGGAATGGCGCGTTCTGCGCCCAGGCCCAACCGGCATTGTAGTTGGAATAGGAATGGGGCGTGCCATCGGCGGGGGAATTGGCGATCAGTTCCGCTTCGGTCGGCTCGATCCCCAACAGGCTCTGCAATTCCATGCTGGAGCCGTGCTGGCTGTCCATGCTGGCGCCATTGTCGCCCTGGAGATAGATCACCATCGTGTTTTCGAGCTGGCCGCTCTCGCGCAGTTCCTCGATCACGCGACCCAGCTGGAAATCGAAATAGGCAAGCTGTGCAGCCGCCACTTCCATCTGGTGGGCATATGCCTTCCGAGCTTCGGGGCTGATGCTGTCCCAAGCCGGGAGAACGTCCGGGCGCGGGGTCAGCACTGCATCCTTGGGGATCACCCCCATGGCCTTCTGCCGCGCGAAGTTCTGTTCGCGCAGCTTGTCCCAGCCCATATCGAACTGGCCCTTAAACTTCGCGATCCAGTCAGCCGGGGCCTGATGCGGAGAATGCATGGTGCCCGGCGAATAATAGGCGAAGAATGGGTGATCAGGCCGCTGGACACGCTGAACGCGCAGCCAGTCGATCATGTGATCGGTCATGTCCTTGTCGAGGATGTAGTCCGGATCGGTTGGCGGCTCGACCTGATTGCGGTTCTCGATCAGCTGCGGCCTGAACTGGTCATCCGCCGCGCCATTGAAGCCATAGAAATAATCGAAGCCCCAGGCATTCGGCCAATGGTTGAACGGCCCCATCGGCCCCGTTTCCCACAGAGGCGTATTGTGGTTCTTGCCGAAGAACGCCGTGTCATAACCATTATCGCGCAGCACCCTTCCGACAGTGGCCGCGCTATCGGGGATCACCGAGGTATAGCCCTTTTCATCAACCGAGACATTGGTGATCGAACCACTGGCCACCGCGTGAGAATTGCGCCCCGTGAGCAGCGCCGCGCGAGTGGGAGAACACATGGCCGTGGTGTGGAACTCGTTATAGCGGAGCCCCTCCTTCGCCAGCGCATCGAAAGTGGGGGTAGGGATCGGGCCGCCGAACGTGCTCGAGGAACTGAAACCGGCATCGTCGGTCATGATCAGCAGCACATTGGGGGCGCCTGCGGGTGCGCGTGGCGGCTGCGGGTAATATTTCCATTCATGGGCCGGAGCACTGGCCGCGGGCTGGCTTTGAGCCGCGGCACCCGCCGCATTGACGCTGAAGACCAGGGCAATGGCTGTGCCGACGGCCGCCCTGACGCGCGATGCGCTGCGATGGCTGGAAATCATGGAATCCTCTCTCTGTTTCATAGGGCATCCGCCGGCACATCACGGGCGCAGCGGAAGCCGATATGCGATGTCGATGTGTCGATGGTCTGCGGATAGCGGGCCGCGGGGCGGTAGCGGCGGCAGTAGTTTTCGGCGCATAGATGCGATCCTCCCTTCAGCACCCTGCGCGGAAAATTCCGCCCCGGATCGTTTGGATCGTGGCTGGCAGCCCGCGCATCTTCTCCGCCGCAGCAAGAGGGCGATTTCCTGTCGGGCATGTCGCTGTACCAGTCGCTGCACCATTCCCAGACATTCCCGATCATGTCGTAGATGCCGAAAGGGTTGGCCGGATAGGTGCGGACCGGAGAAGTCCTTTCCCAGCCGTCGAGCAGCGAGTTTTCGAGCGGGAAACGGCCCTGCCAGAAATTGGCGAGCATGGCACCCCCCGGCGCCAATTCCTCGCCCCAGGCATAAGCGGCGCGATCCAGCCCCCCGCGCGCGGCGAATTCCCATTCAGCCTCGGTCGGCAGGCGCTTGCCCGCCCAATCGGCAAAGGCCTGCGCATCCTCATGGGCGATGTGGACCACCGGGTGATCCAGCAAATCCGCATTGGCTCCGTCCGGCCCCAGCGGTTGACGCCAATCGGCGCCAAACACGAATTGCCACCATTGCATGGGGTTCATGCCCATCGAAAGGTGGGACGGAGGCATGAAGACCGAGGAACCGGGACGCAGCATCGCCGGATCTGCATCGGGATAGTCGGCCGGATCGGGTGCTCGTTCGGCAAGAGTGACATAACCAGTCGCTTCAACGAAACGGGCAAACTGGCGGTTGGTTACGGGAATGGCGTCGATCTCGAACGGGCCGATCTCAACCTCGCGGCATGGGCGTTCTTCCGGGTAATGGTCGTCAGACCCCATCCAGAAGCGCCCTCCTTCCAGCAGGACCATGGGGCAAAGTTCCCCCGCAATCTTCGTCACCCCGCCATCTCCCGCAAACATGCTCGAACCGGCATTTTCCGCGCCTTCTCGCGGCGGAGAAGACATCGCCGGCCTTGCCATTGCAAGAGATGCGGTACTTATAGGATTTATAAGTTATAACTTATAACTAGCCTTATTGGGAGAGGCGGAAAGGGGGATTCGATGGTTCCGGACAAACGGGATTTCACGCTGCAGCAATTGCGGACTTTCGTCTGCGCGGCGCGGGCGGGCAGTTTCAGTAGGGCGGCGGACCAGCTGGGCATTTCGCAACCTGCGGTGAGCGACCAGATTGCGATGCTGGAAGAACGGCTCGGCAGCCAGCTGTTCATCCGGCGGAGGGGAACAACACCGCTGCTGACCAGCGAAGGCACCAGATTGCTGGAAAGCGCCGAGATCATGCTGAACGCCAGCACCGAAATGCGCGGAGAAAACCAGGAGGCCCGGCGGCAACGCGTGCGGCTCTGCATCGGGCCGCGCCTGCGCGATGTCTATCTCAAGCCCGCATTGCCGCGCCTTTACCGCGAACATCCGGAAATCGAACTGGAACTGATGTCGCTGATCCCCACGGATGAGGTGCTGAACGAGTTCGACCGCAAGCGGATCGATCTTGTTGTCTATTCCATGCCCGGAGTGATCGCCAGCTGGCCTAATGTCCGGCACATCGGGGAAGCACCGGTGGTTGCGGTCGCCGAGCCGGGTACGCAGGCCCGACTGGATGCGGGGGATCTGAGGCTGGATGACCTGAATTTCATCATCCACTCCTCCAAGGCGCAGCCTGAATTGTGGGTGGAACGGCAGTTGCGGAACCGGGGTATCAAGCCGACGAAGCCCCACCTCTATGTGGGCTTCGCGGATATCGTCCAGCAGATGGTGGAAGACGGGCAAGGCGTGGCCCTTCTCTTTTACGAGCAAGTTGCGGAAAGCGTCGCCAGGGGACGGCTGGAAATACTCAACATCGATATTCCGCCGCTTCAGCGGGTGATCGCCCGCGCGTCGTCCGCTGCTCCTGCGGCCCGTATCGTGGAAGATTTCCTGGCGGCCGCCCTGCAGGAAATTCCTTCTTTGCCGTGATGTACCCGCAACGGGTCTGGCGGGCCCATCCGGAGCAAGGGTGAGGCGGGCCACCCCCGGACTATGCCCGGCAACGACCCGCCTCGGGAGGTACCTCAGAAGTTGCGGCGAACGCTGAGCGACCATTCGCGCGGCGCACCGGGCTGGCCCGACACGATGCCGATCGGCAGGCGACCCTTGTTCCGGTAATAGAACTTGTCCGTCAGGTTCGTGACGGCCAGCGCCACCTGCCAGTCCTCGTCAGGCGATGTCCAGGCAAGGCGGGCATTCATCACCGTGTAGGCCGGCACCAACGTGGCCGGGTTATTGTCCGACGAGGTGAAGAACGAAGACTGGTAGGCAAGGTCGAAACGCGGCGTCAGCGTGCCTGCACCGCCCAGATCACCTTCGTACTGGATGCCAAGGCTGGCCTTCCACTTGGTGATGTAAGGCGCCTGGGAATCCAGCGTGATACCGCTGATGGTAGCGCCCGCCGCCCCGATGCTCTTGAGCTCGAAGTCCAGATAGCTGCCCGTCGCATCGATGGTCAGCCCCTTGATCGGACGCAGAGTAAGCTCGGCTTCCACGCCGGTGAAGCGCGCATCGCCAGCATTGGTAGGCGTGGAGTTCTGCGCGCTCACCGTTACGCCATCCACCACGGTAGGAGCGGTGTTGGCGAAGATGATGTCCTTGTAATCGTTGATGAAGGCCGACATGTTGAGGCGCACAGCACGATCCAGGAAGTCGCTCTTGAAGCCCACTTCGTAGGCATTGAGAGATTCCGGCTCAAACGACTGGACCTGCTGGATCACGAAGGGGCGCGGATTGACGCCGCCACCGCGATAACCGGTGGAGAACTGGGCATAGACCATCAGATCCTGGGTCAGTTCATAATCGGCATTGATGCGGTAATCCAAGCGATCGCCGGAATATCTGCCCACGGCCCCATCGATCTTGTTCTGCGCGGTGTAGCTCGGCTCGCTCGTGTCGAACACGTTCAGGCGACGGAAGTAATAATCCTTCTTGTCGTGCGTATAGCGGATGCCGCCCGTCAGGTTCAGCCGATCGGTCACATGAACCACGGCGTGGGCAAAGCCCGAGATGCTCTCAGCCGGAATAGTATCATCCGAATAGAATACCGAGGATGAAGGCAGGCCCGGCGCGATGATGTCGCCGCCTTCGATATAGCTGGTCGCGTCGTAATAATATGCGCCCACAGTCCAGTCGAGCTTGTCGGCGAAGCTGGTGCCGTTCAGGCGCAGTTCCTGCGTGAACTGGTGGTGCGAATTGGTGATGTTGGACGTGTTGATGCCAAAGGGCGTCACGTCATAATCCGAACCATAAGAGCCGGAGAGGTCCTGATAGGCAGTGATGGACTTCAGCGCGAGCGTATCGCTGATGCGCCAGTCCACGGTGCCGGCCACTTCCCAGGCCCGCAGGCGGGTGTTGGGGTCCCACACGGTTGCCGGGTGAGAGCCATCCGCATCGGTGAAGGGGGGCGTGACGTAGGTCGAATAATTGTAATATTCGCCCTTTGCAGGAATCAGCAGAGCACGGTTAGTGAAGCCCGGCGTCAGGGAATCGGCAACCGTCAGGGCAAGAAGGGTGGTCGGCGGCGGTTCGGAATCGTCGACCAGCTTGCTGGCGGAGATGTTCACTTCGACATTGTCGCTCGCCACCCAGCGCAGGGCAAGGCGACCCGCAGTGTAATCCCTGCCGCCTTCATGCCCGATCACGCAATCTTCCTTGGGCGATCCCGTGGCGGGAATGCCTGCCACGCCGGGATTCTTGCACCCGAAATCATAGCGCGTGACGTAACCCTGCTGGTGGCGGGTAACGCCGGAAAGACGCATGAACAGCCGATCGGGCACAAGAGTGAAATCCGCGCTGCCGCGCAGGTCGATCTGATCGCGCGAGCCGAAGGTGGCTTCCAGGAAACCGCCTTCGCCCTTGGGCTTCTTAGTATAGAGTTTTACAGCGCCGCCGATGGAGTTCTTGCCCGCCAGCGTGCCCTGCGGGCCACGCAGGATTTCCACCCGGTCAAGATCCAGCAGGTCGAGCTGCGAACCGAAGACCGTGCCATGATAGACGTCGTCCACATAGAGACCTACGCCGGGTTCGTAAGCAAAGTTGGTATCCGCCTGGCCGACGCCGCGAATGAACACTGCCGCGCCGGGGCCGAAGGCCGATCCGGTGGGCTTCAGCACCACGTTCGGCGCGCTGTTGGTGAGGTCGGTTACGGTGGAGTAACTGCGGGCAGCCAGGCCTTCGCCGTCAATCGCCGTGATCGCGATCGGGGTATCCTGCAGCCTTTGCTCGCGGAACTGCGCCGTGACGATGATTTCCCCCACATCGTCCTTGGTCGCTGAAGCATTGGCAGCATCCTGCGCCATGGCAGGTGCCGCGCCGCCGAGGGCTGCGGTTGCCGCACACAGCAACAGGTTGATCTTGGTAATACGCATAGGGCCTCCCATTTTCTGTTTTACGGGCGGTGCGCGGTTCGTTGCATGACGCACGCCGCCCGCTCTCTGGCGTCGAACAAGCGGGAGGTGATTTGGTGAATCCCGCCTTTCCGGACGGGTCGCGAAATATTGGGCTGCCCCGTCGCTTAGCAACAGAGCAACCCTCTATGACTGTCATAAGCGATAACTTATAACAGGGCAGTCCAGCCGGGCGTGAAGATGGAACAGGCGCTCCCTTGGCTTAGGGATAAGCTAAAGAATTCGGCCAACCGTCATTGGTTCCGGAGAGATAAAACCGCAATCCATCGGAGCGATCCGCTGGCGCCAAGTGTGCTGCATTTTCCCGCACCCTCTCGACTAGTGCGCTGCCATTCGCATGGACCCGGTGAAATTCCGGGTGGCTATTCCGGCCGCCGATCCAGCCATATTGCGTCGTTCCAGGCGCCGGCTGCGTTTTCATGTGTCTTGGTGTGAGCTTTTGATGACCGACCGTTTTGGCCAATACCGCCAGCAATGGTTTGCCGGCGGTGCGACTGCTCGCGCCGACATTCTCGCAGGCATAGTGGTAGCCCTCGCCCTGATTCCCGAACCTATCGGCTTTTCCATCATCGTCGGGGGCGATCCTCGCGTCGGGGCGGTATCGTGATTGTCACAGCACGGCAAAGACCGGGGGGCGACCCTTCATGATACACAGTGGGACGACACCTCGGGTCAAGATCATCACCCGGGCGCTGTTTTTCCGACGATTTTATGAGAATGGCGCACCCGACAGGATTCGAACCTGTGACCCCTGCCTTCGGAGGGCAGTACTCTATCCAGCTGAGCTACGGGTGCGTGGGGCGCCGCCTAGCAAGCTTGCCGGCCCGCGCCAAGGCAAAAGCGATGTGCCTTCAACAGGCGCATCGCCTTGCCTGCACGCAAGTGCGCCTTACTTCTGAGTCGAGCCGCGTTCGCCGAACTGGTTGAGCTTGGTGCCGTCGGCCTTGGTAACCGTCACGTTAAAGCCGCCCCGGCGCTTGTCGCGAAGCGGGTAAAAGGTGAGGTTGATCTTGTCACCCGGCTTGAGCGAGGTGCGCGACCAGCCGTAACGCTGCAGGTGATTCGGGCTCATGCCTTCCAGCGCCCAGACGTGGTCCTGACCGTCCTTTTCCTTCACTTTCACGTAAAGAAAAGTGTGCGGATTGGTCCATTCCCAGCGATCCACCACCGCATTGGGCATCGGCTTTTCCTTGCCCCATTCGAACATGGCGGTCGAATGATGAGCTGCCAGCGGCGTGCCCACGGCGAGAATCGCACCGGCTGCAAGCGCGGCGCCGATCATGGTTTTACGGCGTGAAATCTTCCCAGACATACTACTCTCCGTGCACAATCCGCTTCGAATTGCGGATGCTGCTTTTGCTTCCATCTGCCAATCCTACATGACTTTATCAACCCGCTGCTTGACTTGGAGCAAATTCTCGCCACACGAGAGCAGGAAAACGGCATGAGAATAAACCGTTTCGGAGAGTGAAATGAAGGGCCTACCCCGCATTGCGAGCATGCTTGCCTGCGCTTCTGCGCTGGCATTCGTCACCCCCGCCATGGCGGCCGGGGAAACCACCCCCCGCGCAACCGCCTATGAGGAAGTGACCAAACTGCCTGACTGGACGGGCATCTGGTATCCTGACTGGGGCGCCCTGTTCGGCGGCCGCGCGGCGGCAAAGCCCCAACTGACGCCCACAGCGCAGGCGGCTTATGACAAATATCTGGCCGACACGAAGGAGAACGGGCCGGATCAATATGCACAGGCGCATTGCCTGCCGCCAGGCCTGCCCGGCCTGATGCAGCAGCCCTATCCCATCGAGATTCTCTATTCGCCGGGCCGGGTAACGATCCTGACCGAAGCCTATGCCCAGGCGCGCCGGATCTACACCGACGGGCGCAAGCTGCCTGCCGAGCCGGACCTGTTCTTCAACGGCAATTCGATCGGCCATTGGGAAGGCGATACGCTGGTGATCGAGAATGTCGGCTTCAATCTTTCCACGCTGATCGCGCCGGGCATCAACCATAGCGAGAAGATGCGCGTTGACGAGAGGATCTGGATGGAAAAGCCGGGCCAGCTGATCGACGAAATGACGATCACCGATCCCGAGGTTCTGGCCGCCCCCTTCGTCACCAAGGTGGCTTACAAGCTCGATAATTCCTTCCCAATCCGCGAATATGTCTGTTCGGAAAACAACCACCTGACCACGGGCGAAAACGGGGCGAATATCGACCTGGGCCTGGAGAGCAACGAGACGGTGGACGACGATCCTTTCGCGAACTGATTCGCCTAGGCCGATCACGCAGGGCCCCGGTTTCACGGCGCGGCAGAGGTTGCCGCGCCGGTAACCATTTCTCAAACTTCTGGAACCTATGCCATTGGCATGAACGCGGTTCCACCCACTCTCATTCCTCGCCCCGATTCGCTGCCGGGCGTTCCGCATTTCGTGGATGCCATCGATGGGGTTACTACCTCGCGCTGGGCAGCGTTGCAGGATGCGGCCACAGTCGTGGCCCGCCTCGCGGGGATCGAAACCGAGAGCCTTTCGCCCGAAATAACCGCCTTTCCCGAGACGATCCGCCGCGCAGGCGCATGGCGACGGGAACTGGCGGAAAAGGGCATCGATGATCTTGCCGCCATTCTGGAACCGGGCATTACCGCACTGTTGGCGGTGAATGCACGCGGCGCCAATACGCAGGCACCTGCACTCGCCCTGTGGCACGAATTCGTCGCCGCCCGCAGTGCGCTGCTGTCGCTCGCGCCGCACGACGCCTGATCCCAGCGAAAAACAAAACCGGAAGGCAAAACCGAGCGAAACGCGCTTCGGCGCAAAGCCGGTTGACCAAGTTCCCCATATGTTCCATCTGCGGGGCATGGGCGATTCACCAGCAATATTGACTGCGGAAGAGGAAGCGGCCGAGCGTCATGCGCAGGCCGTAGCGCGCGGAATTGCGCGTCTTTTCGCCCGCAACGACATCTGGTGCCTTGCCGAAATGCCGTTGAGGAATGGCAGGCGGGCCGACCTGATGGGCATCGATCCCAAGGGGCAGATCGTTATTGTCGAAATCAAGGTGAGCCGGGCGGATCTGTTGGGCGACGCCAAGTGGCCGGATTACCTGGACTTTTGCGACCGCTTCTTCTGGGGTCTGCCGCCGGAACTGGATCGCGCCCCGCTGGAGACAGAGCCTTTCATGCCGGGCACATGCGGCGTGATCGTAGCCGATGGCTACGATGCGGAGATCCTGCGTCCCGCCCCGCTGCAGCCGCTGGCCGCCGCGCGCCGCAAGGTGGAAGTGGAGCGGCTGGCCCGCACTGCCCTGCGCCGCCAGCTCGCCCTGCTCGATCCCCATGTGAACCGCTGGGGCGGCGCTTAAGGCACCTGCCGGACCCCCGCGCAATTTCCTTGCTTTTTGCGGCAATCACACTTAGGTGCAGCGCAGCAATCGGCGAGCGGGATCAACTCCCCGCCGCGGTTCCGGCAGCGTGAGGACGCACGGGCATTCCCCGGTGTTCCGCCCGAACTTTCGATCGTTCACATCGCAAGCAAGCTGCCTTTTTCACGCAAGGTTCGCATTTTTGATCGAACCACAGGTCCGCCGGCCTTGAGCCCGTGCGGCCGCATAGAAAGTATTCCATGTCCTATTTCACTGAGCTTGGCTTGGCCGAGCCTATCCTTCGTGCATTGAACACGAAGGGTTATTCCGATCCCACGCCGATCCAGCGCCAGGCGATTCCCGCCCTGCTGGAAGGGCGCGACCTGCTCGGCATCGCCCAGACCGGCACCGGCAAGACGGCAGCCTTCTCCCTGCCTTCCCTGCACCGCCTGGCCGAGAATCCGGTTGGCCGCTTCAACGCTGGCTGCCGCATGCTGGTGCTTTCGCCCACGCGCGAACTGGCCGCCCAGATCGCCGAGAACATCAAGCAATATGCGCGCTTCCTGGACCTTTCGGTGCAGTGCGTGTTCGGCGGCGTGCCCGTGGGCAAGCAGGCCCGCGCCCTGATGCGCGGCTGCGACATTCTGGTCGCCACGCCGGGCCGTCTGCTCGACCTGATCGACCAGCGCGCCCTGACGCTGCGCCATGTCGAAATCTTCGTGCTGGATGAAGCCGACCAGATGATGGATCTGGGCTTCATCAAGCCGCTGACCCGCGTTGCTGCCCTGCTGCCCGAAAAGCGCCAGAGCCTGTTCTTCTCGGCTACCATGCCCAAGGCGATTGCCGAACTGGGCAAGCGCTTCATTAAGAACCCGGTGCGCGTGGAAGTGGCCCCGCAGGCCACCACCGCCGAACGGGTGGAACAATATTCCACTTTCGTGGACCAGAAGGAAAAGCAAGCCCTGCTGACCCTGCGTCTGCGCGAAACGCTGAACGATGGCAGCCTGGAACGCACTATCGTGTTCACCCGCACGAAGCATGGGGCGGACCGCGTGGTGCGCCACCTTTCCGCAGCCAGCATCGATTCGGCCGCGATCCACGGCAACAAGAGCCAGGCCCAGCGCATCCGCGCGCTGGAAAGCTTCCGTCAGGGCCATGTGAAGGTACTGGTGGCGACCGACATCGCCGCACGCGGCATTGACGTTTCGGGCGTGAGCCACGTGTTCAACTTTGAACTGCCCAATGTGCCGGAACAATATGTCCACCGCATCGGCCGCACGGCGCGCGCCGGTGCCGACGGTATCGCGATGAGCTTCGTCGCGCCCGACGAAAAGGCCTATCTGCGTGACATCGAGAAGCTGACCGGCGTCAAGCTGACCCCGATGCCCTTGCCGGAAAGCTTCCGCACCGAAATGGCCCGCCTGCCCCTGCCCGCCCGCGCAAAGCCGGAAGACGAACGCGAAGAAGGCCGCGGCGATCGCCGCAATTCGCGTGACGGACGCGGCCAGCGCCGGGGCGGCGAAGGTCGCAGCGAGAACCGGGGCGAGCGTCGGGGTGGTAATGGTGGCGGAAACGCCAATGGCGGCGGACAGCGCCGCGATGCCGAACGCCGCGAAGCGGCCCGCAAGTTCATCACTCCGCGTCATCCCTGGCCCAATTCCGACGAAGCACGTGAAGCCAAGTCCGGCCGGGACGGCCAGCGTCAGGGCGGCAGCCGCAATGGCGGGAACAATCGCGGCTCGGCCCCCAGTTCGCGCGAGGGCGCCCGTTCCGCCGATCCGCGCCGCGACAATCGCCATGGCGAACAGCGCGGGGAGGCTCGCGCCGACAACCGGGGCGACCGCCGCGAGGCTCGCCCGGATCACCGCGGCGAACGCCGTCAGGGCGAGCAGCGCCACGGCCATGGCGGCCAGGCGCGTAATGGTCAGTCCCATAATGGACAGGGTCGCGGTCCGCGTACCGAAGGCGGCCAGCGTCCGCAGCGCCGCCAGGCCCCGCGCCAGGGCTGACCGGAGACTCTCTGACCTACGCCAATAGGATCGGCGGGCTGTCCTACACACCAAGCAGGTGGTAGGGAGCCCGCCATGATTCCACATCCAGCCCACGCTGCCATGCCAATCCGCGACGCGGCTCCAATGGCGGCGCTCCCGATGGCGTTGGCCTGATGGGTTTGGACTGTGTAACATGTGTAACACCCCCCTCTGGCCGGAGTGGCCGGAGATGATGGCGGTGCTGCTTTCGGCCCTGACCATGACGCTGATCGTGGGGCTGCGCTATCTCATCACCAGCGGCGCCTTTGCCTGGGCCACCCAAAGGGTTCGCCCCGGCCTCTACAAGGGCCTCTCCCCACAAATCCGCATGGAAATCTTCTGGTCGCTCGCCTCCGCCGCGATCTATGGCGTGCCTGCGGGCATTGTCGCCTGGGGCTGGCAGGAGCGGGGCTGGACCCTGATCTATACGGGATGGACCGATTATCCGCTGTGGTATCTGCCGGTTTCGCTGTTCCTCTACCTCTTCCTCCACGACACCTGGTTCTACTGGACCCATCGTTGGATGCACCGCCCGGCGGTGTTCCGCGTGGCCCATGCCGTGCACCACGCCAGCCGCCCGCCCACGGCCTGGGCCGCAATGAGCTTCCATCCGGTGGAGGCGATTACCGGGGCCGTGGTGATCCCCGCACTGGTCTTCTTCATCCCCATCCATATCGCCATGCTGGGCACGGTTCTGGCGATCATGACAGTGATGGGCGTCACCAATC
>MKUB01000032.1:20029-44924 GCA_001898545.1 Sphingomonadales bacterium 63-6
AGTCACCACCAGCGTCATCACGAGAATTACCGATGCAATTACGGCCTCTACTTCCGTTTCTGGGATCATCTATGCGGCACGGATCGCGGCCTCTCGCAGCCCTGACGCTGGCGCTGGCCGGCACGACGCTGCTGACGGGCGCAACGAATGGCGGCACCACGGTGACCATTACCGTCACCGATCTGCGCAATGCCAAGGGCGTGGTGCGGGCCTGCATGACGGACAATGTGAAGGTCTTTCCCAAATGCCGGGAAGATCCGAAATCCTTCCGCGCCGTGGTGGATGCCACTGCCCCCGTCACGTTCAAGTTCGAGCATGTGCCGGCGGGCACCTATGCCATCGCTCTGCTGCATGATGAAAACAACAACGGAAAGGCAGACCGGGCACTGATGATGATGCCCAAGGAAGGCTATGGTTTCTCGCGCGATGCCAAGGTGAAAATGGGCCCGCCCAGCTTCGCTTCCGCCGCCTTTGAAGTGGGCAGCCAGCCGCTCAGCCAGACAATCCGGATGCGTTACATGCTCTGAAGCGCCGGGTGATGCCGGGGCACTTGCAGCAATCAAAAAGCGCGCCTAGGGCCATGGCCGTGGCGGATATGAACAGCACTCAATTCGGCGAACCTTCAGCGGCAATATCCGTGGAATCGCCTTTCGCGCCGTTCCGCTGGCCCGTGTTCCGCAAGATCTGGATGGCCAATCTGGCATCAGCGCTGGGCAGCATGATCCAGATGACCGCCGCAGCTTGGCTGATGACGGAACTGACCGATTCGCACCTGCTGGTGGCGCTGGTGCAGGCATCGGTGACCGTGCCGGTGCTGATGTTCGGCATTTTCGCCGGGGTGATCGCGGATAATTACGATCGCCGTAAAGTGATGCTGACGGCCAATCTGGGGATGCTCATCCTCTCCGCCATTCTGGCCGCATTGGCCTGGGCGGAATTGATCGGGCCGTTTTCGCTGCTGTTCTTCACCATGGCCATCGGGGTGGGTTTCGCGCTCAACGGCCCTTCCTGGCAGGCATCGGTGCGGCAGATGGTACCGCGCGGGGATTTGCCGCAGGCAATCTCGCTCAACACCGTGGCATATAATGCCGCCCGCAGTGTCGGCCCCGCGATTGGCGGGGTGGTTCTGTCGATCTGGGGGCCTTCCACGGCCTTCACCATCAATGCGCTGAGCTATCTGGCGCTGGTGTTCATCCTGCTGCGCTGGCGCCCCGAAATGCCCACCCGCGCCCAGCGCCATCGCATGACGGCTGCCATCGGTGCAGGACTGCGCTTTGCCGTGAGCAGCAGCCCGGTGCGCCGGGTGCTGATGCGGGCGCTGGCTTTCGGCATGGGCGTGATCAGCTTCCAGGCATTGCTGCCGTTGGTCGCGAAGGAACAGCTCAAAGGCAGCGAGATCGGCTTTGGCCTGCTGTTCGGCGCCTTCGGCGTCGGCTCCGTGATTACCGCCGTATGGGTCGCCGGGGTGCGCCGCCGGTTCGGGCCGGAAGCGATTGTCAGTGCGGCCAGCGTCATTGCCGCCACAGCCGTTACCCTGCTGGCGCTGGCGCCCAATATCTGGGTCGCGATGTCGGCCGCCTTCATGGCGGGTTGCGGGCATGTCTCGGCCATGACCAGCCTCAACGTGTCGATCCAGATGCGCAGTCCGGACGAATTGCTGGGCCGCAGCCTTTCGATCTTCCAGTCGATGATGTTCGGCGGCATGGCCCTTGGCTCAGCGGCCTGGGGTACATTGTCGGACTTCTGGGGCACGCCCAACGCTTTGCTGGCTTCTGCAGTGTGGCTGATTCTCTCGCTGCTGGTGCTGCGCGTAGTGGCCCCCATGCCAGGAATTGGCGAAGGCCACGCCCCGCCCGCTGTCTGACGCAAAGCGCGCAATTCCCTGCAAAGGCAGCTTATTTGCTGGACTTATGACGTCAAAACGGCCCCCCCAAATGACGTCATCCGCAAAGTCCAGCACAACTTAACAGTAATTTCACCATGTCGCGCCAGAACGGCACCCAGACGATTCAACGGGGGCTTTGGGCCATGGACACGCTGAGGGGCAGTTTTGCCGACCCCGCCGATACCAACGGCGATAGCGACGCATATGATCCGGCGGACGATGGCGCCGCCAACGAGCCGCGGCTGGGGCCAATTGGCCAGGACGAGCGCCGGATGCAGGTGCGCGCCTATAATTTCTGGGCCGGCCTTCTGGATGACCGGAACTTTCCTTCCATCGAGGATCTCGATCCGGATGCGCTACCCGATTTCGGACCCTACAGCGTGTTGCTGGACTTTACCGCAGGCATAGAGAACCCCGGCATTTCGCATATTGGCGAGAAACTGGCCGAGGAATGCGGCGCCGAAGGAGTGATAGAGCATCTCTCCGATGTGCCCACACGCTCCCTGCTGTCCCGCATCACCGATCATTATATGCAGATTCTGGCCAATCAGGCCCCGATCGGCTTCGAGGCAGAATTCGTAAATCAGCGGCGCCAGACCATTCTCTATCGCGGGATTCTGCTGCCCTTTTCCAGCGACGACGACACCATCGACTTCATCTATGGCGTCATCAACTGGAAGGAGTTGGCCGACCAGCGGGCCACGGACGAGCTGATGCTCGAAATCGATCAGGCGCTAGAGGATGAACCTACGCCGGCACTTCCTCGCCCTGCCGACCAGCCGATAGACAATTGGGCTGACGGGCCCGTTGCCCCGGCGGAAGATATAGTGAACCTGCAATCCCGCAACGCAATTCCCAGTCTGGACGAAGCACTGCTACCCGTGCCACATTTCGGCGGTGCTGGTTTCGATGCGGCCCCGCTGCCCGCCTCCGGACAGATTGCCGCTGAGAACAATGCGCCGACATCCCTCGACCTTCCCGAGATGGACGAGGCCGATATGGGCCTGGGCGACTGGCTCGCCTCCGCACGCGAATTCGCGCAGATCGCCACTTCGAGCGAAGACCGCACCCGCGCCGCCCTCTACGATGCGATCTCGCGCGCTTACGATTTCTCGCTCGCCGCTGCGGCAGCGCCCGATGAGTTCGCCGAATTGCTGGAAGCATCCGGCTTGGCCATGCAGGATCGCGCACCGATGACTCCGGTCGTGAAACTGGTGTTCGGCGCCGATTACGACAAGACGCGCCTCACCGAATATGCCGCCGCACTCAGTCATGCCCATCGCCTGGATCTGGAACGCGGCACTCTGGGCGGGTTCCTGCGGCAAGCCCAGGGCGGATTGAAAGGCGTGGTGGCAGCCGAAAGACTGCTGCGCCGCGAGGAGGCCGGTAAGCCTTCGCTCCCTGCTACCCAGGAACCAAGCACGGCAATCCTGCGCGAACTACGCAAGATCGAGCCCGCCAGCTTCGATGATCTTCCCGATGAGGGCCATGAATTCGGCCTCGTGATGATCCGCCGCATGAACACTGGTGAAATTGCCGTGCTAGGGGAAATCTCCGAAGACGTGGTGCTGATCGAAAAGGCCGCACGGGCGCTGATCCGCTGATCGACAGAACGCTTGCCTTCCCGGCGGAAGGGGCCAATCTGGCCGCGCTTCAGCCTCGGTTCAGCCGCCCAAACCATAGCAGGAAGGCAATGCGCGCACCTCTCCGGATTCTGGCCCGTCTGGCCGCACTGCTGGCCGCACTGCAGTTGGCGATCCAGCCTGCCGCCGCCCAATCGATATTGCGTGACGCGGAAACTGAACAGCTGTTGCAGGACATGGTCGACCCGCTGGCCGAGGCTGCGGGGCTGGGCAAGGGCGCGGTCGAGATCGTGCTCGTGCAGGATAATTCGATCAACGCTTTCGTGGCCGGCGGCCAGCGTATCTATATCCATAGCGGGCTGATCAACGCGGCTGACACTGCCAATGAAGTGCAGGGCGTGATGGCCCACGAACTGGGCCATATCACCGGCGGCCACATCATCCGCAGTTCCGAGGGTATTTCCCAGGCGACCAATATCACCATCGTCTCGCTGCTGCTGGGTGTTGCCGCGATTGCAGCTGGCGCCGGCGAGGCCGGCATGGGCATTCTTGCTGCGGGCCAGCAGGCCGCGATGGGCAAATATCTGGCCTTCAGCCGGGTGCAGGAAAGCTCCGCCGATGCTGCAAGCGTAGACTTTCTTTCCAAGGCAGGCATTTCCGGCCGGGGCTCCATCGAATTCTTCAAGAAGCTGCAGAATCTCGAATTCCGCTATGGCGTGAGCCAGGACGATGAAGCGGGCTTTTCGCGCACTCACCCACTGACCGGGGATCGTATCACCAATCTCGAACGGGATTTTCAGCGCGATCCGGCATGGAATAAGCCGAACGATCCTAAGCTGGAGGAACGCTTCCAGCGCGCCAAGGCCAAGCTCTATGGCTATCTTGCCAAGCCGCAGGACACTTTGCGCGCCTATCCCACCACGATGACCGGCATCCCGGCCCGCTATGCCCGCGCCTATGCCTATCACAAGGATGCGCAGGTGGATAAGGCGCTGACGGAAACCAATGCCCTGATCGCTGCCGATCCTCAGAACCCCTATTTCCTGGAGCTGGAAGGCCAGATCCTTCTCGAATCCGGCCGCCCGCGCGATGCGCTGGAGCCGCTGCGCGAGGCAACGCGGCTGACCAACAACACCCCGCTGATCGCCACCACTTTCGGCCATGCGCTGATCGCCACGGAAAATCAGTCGAATTTCGAGGAAGCCGAGCAGGTTCTGAAAGCTGCCGTGACCAAGGACAGGTACAATCCCTTCGCCTGGTATCAGCTGGGCGTGGTCTATGCCGCACGCGGGGATATGCCCCGGGCGAGACTGGCAAGCGCGGAACAGCAATCGATGAGCGGCCAGATGGCCATGGCTCTGACCAGTGCCGAAGCTGCCGAAAGGGGGCTTCCCACCGGCTCGCCCGACTGGCTGCGCGCGCAGGATATTGCAATGGCCGCGAAGGCAGAGCTTGAACGGCAGAAGAAGCGCAAGTAGCGCTCTGCCCCATGGCATCTTCCTCACGCTTCGGCGGCATCCTGCCCACACTGGCAATCGTCCTTGGTTCCGCCCTGCTCGGCTTTGCGGGCGGCTGGGCGTGGCAGGCCACCGGCGCGGGGCGCGGGGCGACCGAAACCATCGTGCATGACTATATCCTCGATCATCCCGAAATCCTGCCCGAGGCGATGCAGCGCCTGCAGCAGCGCGAAATGCAGGCCCGGCTCGCTCCGCTACGCGGGGCGATCGAGAATCCTTATCCCGGCGCGGTGCTGGGCAATCCGAATGGCACAGTCGTGCTGGTCGAATTCTCCGATTATGCCTGCCCCTATTGCCGCCTCAGCGTGCCAGAAGTGGAAGCGCTGATCGCGGCAAACAAGGATCTGAAGGTCGTGGTCCGGGAAGAAGCCGTGATCTCCCCCGACAGCGACGATGCCGCACGCATGGCGCTGGCCGCGGCCGATCAGGGCCGCTACGCCGCCTTCCACAAGGCCATGTTCGCCAAGGATCATGTGGCCCCTGCCACTATCGATGCGGCCGCGACAGAAGCCGGCGTCGATCTGGCAAAAGCAAAGGCCGCCATCGCCAGCGGCAAGTACGAAGCCGAAATCCAGAACAACCAGCGCATCGCCGAAGCCATCGGTTTCACCGGCACTCCATCCTGGGTGATCGGGAACGAAGCTCACTCAGGCGCCCAATCCCGCGATGTCCTGGCGGCAGCTATCGCGCGGGCAAGTTCTGGCAAATAAACCCAATTCCTGGAACCGGCGCGGACCGGCTTGATTGGGGCAAGTCTCCCGAAGCGCGGAACCAAATAGGCAGTTTCCCCACAATCCAGGGGACTCCTTGCACGAGGCACCGCAAAACATTCTGACGCTCAGGCGAATTTTGGGCTAGAACATCACCATGGCCGTGCTGCCTTCACAACCGACCCCGTTCTTCGCGAACAAGAGCCGGGCATTCTGGCGCCTCCAGTTCGCGGGCTGGGGCGGCATTTTTGTGTTCCGCTCTGTTTCTGCGCTGGCCAATTCCCAGCCGCTGAACTTCCTCGTCATCATCCTGATCGCCGCGATCACAGGCTTTTCGATCAGCCTGCTGCTGTCAGTGGTCTATCGCCACCTGATCCATCGAAGACCGGTCATCACCTGGACCTTCAGCCCACTGGCGCTGGGGCTGGCAGTGTGCCTCTATTGCTTCATCGATGCCTGGGTAATCGGGCTCTATCGACCCACCAGCGATGCCAGCTTTGCGCAGCTGTTCCTGGGCGTGTTCTATATCGACATGACCCTGCTAGGCGCGTGGTCCGCCCTATATTACGCCATCAACTACTTCCTGCAGGCGGAAGAAAATGCCGATCAGCTCGCTCAGATGCAGCTTCAGGCGACTACGGCGCAGCTGGCGATGCTGCGCTATCAGCTCAATCCGCATTTCCTGTTCAACACGCTCAACTCCATCTCCACTCTGGTGCTGCTCAAGCAGACCGAGCCTGCCAATGCGATGCTGACCCGCCTTTCGGCCTTCCTGCGCCACACTCTGGTGAACGAGCCCGGCAGCATGGTGACCGTGGATGAAGAGGTGGAGACGCTGAAGCTTTACCTCGACATCGAGCGGATGCGCTTCGAGGAACGGCTGCGCACCGAATTCCGCATCGACGATGCAACCCGCAACGCCTTGCTGCCATCGCTGCTACTGCAGCCGCTGGTTGAAAATGCCATCAAATATGCCGTCTCTCCGCAGGAGGAAGGGGCCGAGATCAGCATTTCGGCGCGGCTCATCGGGCAAAGGCTTCGCGTCACCGTGGCAGACACCGGCCCGGGATTGCAAAGCGCGCGCATGGGGGCGAACTTCTCCGGTAACAACCCGGGTAGCGCGGGCGTGATGTCTTCTACGGGGGTCGGGCTGACCAATATCAGGGATCGGCTGACCCAGGCATATGGTGACGATCACGTCTTCGAGACCCGTACACCGGCGCAAGGCGGTTTCACTGTGGTGATCGAGATCCCATATGAAGCGGCCGAGCAAGAGGAGACAACTACCCTGCCGAAACCGCAGACCAAGCCGGCACAGGCCGGTTACACACCGCAAGGCGCCCAATCCAACCAGGGCCAGCAACCCGTGCAACGCGAAATGGGGCTTGGCGCATGACCATCCGCACAATCCTCGTCGATGACGAGAAACTCGCCATCCAGGGCCTGCAATTGCGGCTCCAGGATTTTCCTGACGTCGAAGTGATAGACACTTGTGCCAATGGGCGCGAGGCCATCCGCAAGATCAAAACGGAAAAACCCGATCTGGTCTTCCTCGACATCCAGATGCCCGGTTTTGACGGATTTTCCGTGGTGAAGGGCGTGATGGAAATCGAACCGCCGCTGTTCGTATTCGTCACGGCCTTCCAGGAACACGCCATTCGTGCTTTCGAAGCGAATGCGGTGAACTATCTGATGAAGCCGGTCGATGTGGACAAGCTGGCTGACACGATGGAGCGCGTGCGCACCCGTCTTGCCGAGAAGCGCTCTGCCGAAGAGGCTGAGAAGCTCAAGGAAGTGCTTGCCGAAGTCGCCCCCGATGCGGTCGAGAACCTCGTCGAGGAAGATGACGGCGCCGCTTCCCGCTATGAAAAGCTCATCAACGTCAAGGATCGGGGCCAGATCTTCCGCGTGGACGTGGATTCGATCGAGCATATCGAAGCCGCTGGCGACTATATGTGCATCTATACCGGCGACAATTCGCTGATCCTGCGGGAAACCATGAAGGATCTCGAACGCCGGCTGGACCCTCGCACATTCCAGCGCGTGCATCGCTCCACCATCGTCAATCTCGACAAGGTGCGGCAGGTGAAGCCCCACACCAATGGCGAATGCTTCTTGGTGCTGGAAAGCAGCGCGCAGGTGAAGGTCAGCCGATCCTATCGCGATGTAGTGGCCCGCTTCGTACACTGAGGAGGTTGCGAATTACGCGGAGCAATCCGGGACTAAAATCTCCTCCCCGGATTGCTCCGCCGCTTCAACCTCGCAATGACGAAGTGGATTTGGGCAGCGCGGCGTTCTAAGCGTCGCCCATGACCAGTTTCACACTTCCCGGCTTCGACCTCGCCTCCTTCGTTCGCGCCACTCTGGATGAGGATTTGGGCGTAGGCCTGCCGGGTGGGGGGCATGACGTTACCGCCGAAAGCGTAATTCCCGCAGACGCACGCTTTTCCGGCGTAATGGATAGCCGCGATCCTATCGTAGTGGCGGGCCTGCCCATCGCAGCCGCCTTCTTCCGCCTGCTCGACCCGGAAATGGAAATCGACATCCTTGCAGAGGAAGGCGCACAAGTGCCTGCCGGGTCCGAGATCATGCGCCTTTCGGGCAATGCCCGTGCCATGCTGACGGCAGAACGCAGCGCGCTCAACACCGTGCAGCACCTTTCCGGCATCGCCACTATGACCCGCGACTATGTCCGGGCCATGGGTGCCGCCAAGGCGAAGTTGCTGGACACGCGCAAGACCATTCCCGGCCTGCGCCATCTGGAAAAATACGCCACCCGCATGGGCGGTGCGCAGAACCATCGCATGGGCCTGTGGGATGCGGCGATGATCAAGGACAATCACGTCCTGGTCGCAGGCGATGTGGGCGAAGCAGTCCGCCGCGCGCGCGACGCGGGGGTGAAGGATATCATCTGCGAGGTTGACCGGCTCGACCAGATCGAACCGGCGCTGCAAGCGGGTGCGAGCCATCTGCTGCTCGATAATATGAACCCCGAAACTCTGCGCGAAGCCGTTGCCACGGTCGCCCGACGGGCCGCAACGGAAGCCTCCGGCGGCATCACGCTGGCCACTATCGGCGCCATCGCGGCCAGCGGGGTGGATTACGTCTCGGTCGGGCGCCTGACCCAGAGCGCCCCGGCCGCCGATATCGGGCTCGATTTCACGCCCTTATGAGAACGCGGCGCCCGGCCTCGATCCGGCTGTTCGCACTGCTGTTTCTCGCGCAGGCGGTCTGTTCCTTCATCAATGGAATGCGCCATATCGACCGGGAAGCGATATATCTTGGCAGCCGGATATCCGAAATCCAGTTCGATCATGATGGCATGATCGTGATCCTGTCCGCCCGGCTTTCCATTGCCCTGATCCCGATTGCGCTGATCTGGTTCCTGCGCGCGAAATTCGCCCGCTGGCTCGTGACGCTGATGGCTCTCGGCGGCGTGGTCAACGTGCCGGAGGCTATTGCCATAGTACAGTCTGGCGGAGACATTTCTCCGCTCTGGCTGGCCGCCACGGTGCTGAAACCGCTGTCTGTGGCATTTCTCTTCACACGCTCTGCCCATCGCTGGTTTGCCCGGAAGGACGAGGATGTCGGGATTTTCGCATAAGGCGTCGGCCCTGCTCGCAATTGCCATACTGGCCATGCTTCCGAACGCTGCCTTTGCCCAAGCCTATCAATGCCGCCTGCCGGGCGCTGCCCTCAACATCCCCAAACCAGTGCCGGACGGGCCGTCGAGGCAGACCACGCCAACGCATTATACGCTCGCCCTCAGCTGGTCCCCCGAATATTGCCGTACCCGCAAGGCCAAGGCTGCCGATAATTTCCAGTGCGGCGGCAGGAACGGTCGCTTCGGCCTCGTCCTCCACGGGCTGTGGCCGGAAGGGAAGAGCGGCAACTGGCCGCAATGGTGTCCCACCAAACTTCAGGTAACTCCGCAAATTGCCCGGCAGAACCTCTGCATGACGCCCTCTGCCGCACTGATCGCCCATGAGTGGGCCAAGCATGGATCCTGCATGGCAAAGCGCCCGGAGGACTATTTCAAGACCGCACGAAGCCTGTGGACCTCACTCACTCTGCCTGACCTGGATCGCCTCTCGAAACAGCAAGGGCTGACTGCCGGGGCGATTCGTCAAGCTCTGGCCGATGCATCACCGGCCTTCACCCCCGACAAGATCGGCGTCCGGCTGAACAAGGGCGGCTGGCTGGAGGAAATCCGCCTCTGCTACAACAAGGCCCTGCGCCCCGCCCACTGCACGAAGGCGCAATTCGGCGCGGCGAATCAGACGCCCGCAAAGATCTGGCGTGGGCTGTAGAGGGGATTGTGAAACGCCGCCTATCGCCGCGCGGCAAAGAAATCGCGCAGCAACCCCGCCGCCTCTTCCTCCCCCATGCCGGAATAGACATCGGGCCGGTGAAGACACTGCTTCTGTTCGAACACGCGCGCGCCATGTTCCACCGCACCGCCTTTGGGATCAGGCGCGGCATAATAGAGCCGGGCGATGCGGGCATGGGAAATGGCGCCCGCACACATCGGACAGGGCTCCAGAGTGACCCATAATTCGCAGCCTTCCAGTCGCTCCGCCCCCAGCGCCTCGCTCGCCCGGCGAATCGCCAGCAGCTCGGCATGGGCGGTAGGGTCTTTCAGAGTGCGGGGGGCATTATGCGCCTCGGCAATCACGCGGCCATCCTTGACGATCACCGCCCCGATGGGCACTTCCCCGGCCACCGCTCCTTCACGCGCCAGCGCCAGCGCGCGGGCCATGGGTTCGGGAAGAGGCCATCGGGTCATGCCGGATCGCTACCCCGCAATGGTGGGTATCGCAACCAGGGCACGATCAAGACCCGGGATTGCTTGACGATTCGGACCTTGGCCGCTATGCGCGCCGCTTTCCGGGACATCCCGACAGCAATTCGAACGAGAGAGAACCATGTCGCGCATCTGCGAACTGACCGGCAAGGGCCGCCAGGTTGGCCACAATGTGAGCCACGCCAACAACAAGACCAAGCGCGTCTTCCTGCCTAACCTGCAGAACGTCACGCTGCTGAGCGAAAAGCTGGACCGCAGCTTCAAGTTCCGCGTGTCGACCCATGGCCTGCGTTCGGTCGAGCACAATGGCGGTCTCGACAACTGGCTGCTCAAGACCTCGGACGAAAAGCTGAGCCCGCGCGCCCTCAAGGTGAAGCGCGAGCTGAAGAAGACTCAGGTCGCCGCCTGATTCTCCGGCCCTGCGGGGCCAGCCGTTTTCGGTTGTTGAAAAAAGCGCGCGGCACCCCCGCGCGCTTTTTCGCGTCTCCGCTCAGGGTTTGAGCGGTGGAACCTGCCATGAAAGCCGCAGCAACACTGTGTGCTGTAACAATTCGCCGCCATTATCGTCGGATATGATCCAGATGGTCAGCGGCGCGCCCTGCGCTCCACCGGTCACTTCCAGCCCCTCATAATTGTCGAGCGGGAAGGGCCGATCAATCGTGCCGACATCCTGCCAAGGCCATAGCTGACCTGCACGAATATGCGCCGGATCGGCCAGCACCAACTTGGCGGTGAAGCGCGGCGGCAACAGGCTGATGCCCCGCAGCAGGATCAGCACGCGCCCGTCAGGCAATTGTTTGATGTCGGTGGGAAGATAATTTTCGGGCGGAGCAAAGAGGAATTCCTCAGGCTGGGCCCCTTCCACCGGATCGCCGGGAAATAGCAGAGCAGGGCTGCCCTTCGCCTTCCACGAAAGCGCTGATTCGGCCAGCACCAGAAAACGTCCGTCAGCCAGCCTCAGCAGCGATTCGGGGCCTCCGTTGCTTTGCCAGTGCTGCATGGCGGATGGCTGGACCACTTTTGCGCCGGACAGGTCCGCTTCCATGCGGATGATGGCATTGCGCCCTTCCAGACCCAGCCAGATGCGCCCCGTCTCCGGGTCGGCAGTGGCCGATTCGATATCCTGCATCTGTTTGAAATCGCCCGCGCCCGACAGAGCCCGGCCGATTTCCACCTTCCCTCGCCTACCGGGCAAAGGCGCACGCAGAAAACCTCCCTGATCGCTGAAGGAGAGGAACCCGCCATCGGTAATGAGCAGGGCAGAATAAGACCCAAACTGGGTGTTGGGGCTCTCCATCCGCCAGGCGCCAGTCATCACCGGGCTGCCGCTTCCCCCAATCCGCGCTTCCTCGCCCATGGGAATAGGCAGCCGGACATAGGCCATGCTCTGGCTGTCATTTGGCCGTGGCGGCGCGCTGCGCCACACGATCCCCGGAGCGAGGCCAAGCGCAAGCACAAGGGCGAGGAGGACACGGCCCGGACGGCGCATGAGGCGTCAGGACATCGGGCCGAGGAACAGCAGCGGATCGAGCCGGGAATCGAGCCATTTGAGGCTCCAGTGCAGATGCGGCCCGGTAGCCCGTCCGCTCATGCCGATTTTCCCGATCACCTGCCCCTGCTTCACATGGTCCCCCTCTTTCACCGCGATTTCCGAGCAATGCAGGAAGGCGCTGTTGAGGCCATTGCCATGGTCGATCATCAACAGGTGTCCTTCAAGACTGAAGGGGGTTTGCGCCGCGAGAATAACCACACCATCCGCCGGTGCGACAAAGGGTGTGCCGCTGGTGCCGGTAGATATATCGAGGCCTGAATGATAACTGCCCGGCTCCCCCCGATAGATGCGCTGGGAACCGAAACGGCCTGAGATGCGGCCTTTCACCGGCCAGATGAAGCTCTGCCGCCAGCCTTCCGCATCGGAGCGAATCTCGCGTGCCGCCGCGATCCGGGCCAGCTCAGGCTCCCGGATTTTCATGAAATCGGCGCTCGCCCCGCCGGGTGAGCGGGCGACGTTAACGTGTTCGATGTTCCACTTACGCGGGGATATGGCAATCTCCCGCTCGATCACGCGGCCATCGGCAAGGCGTGCGCTAAGCCGGGCACTGGTGCCTGCATCCCTGTCAAACGCGGCGAAGAAGGAGCCATCGGCCGCAAAGGGGAAAGGCTTGCCATCCAGCCTGGCCTCCACCGTGCTGGCGGGCACTGTGCCACGCATCCAGCCGCCCTGAGTCAGCTCTCCGCCAAACTCGATGCTGGCAGGCAGGGGCTGCACCACCGGCAAGGTGATCGGCACGGGCGCAGATGCAGGCGTAGAGGCGGGGGGAGGCGGAGAAGGTGCAAGCGGCTGTGGCCCGCCATCCCCGCAACCAGTCAGGAGCAATGGGGCGAGGAAAAAGGCCGCAGGAAAATGTGTGCGGCGACCCGCCTTCACGCCTGGCCCAGCAGGCGGCGCGTGGCGATTTCCGGGCTGGCATAGGCTTCCTGCCGGTCCACGCTCCAGTAACGGAGCGCTTCGAGCGGGATTTCCTCGCCAGTAACGGCGCAGATCACGAACTTACCCGGCTTGGCGACGCGAAAGCCGTTGGGGCCGTAAATGAGAGTGGCGGGATTTCCGCGCGATGACATCAACATGGGCCTGTCTCTAACAATCCTGGGCCGTCAGAACAATTCCGCCTGTTCCCCCGGCGAGGATTTGCCCGGTTTTGAAGGGCGTTTCGCCGCTGGTGGCGGAGTGTCACCCGTCGAAACCTCCAGCTTTCCATCCTCGAATTCGAGAGTCAGGAGTGCGTGCCGACGGGCATCCGTAGCCGTTTTCACAACATGGCCAGAACCATCGCTCACCAGGACATAACCGCGTCTTAACGGGGCCCGGGGGTCCAACTGCAGGCGCAGGCGGTCCAAAGCGTCGAGCTTGTCCTGCTTCTGGGCCACGGGGCGCGTGAGTAGGGCGGGTGTGAGTCTGACCGAGGCGAGTTGCAGGCGGCCATCCGCCTGCCGTGCCCGGTCGGCCAGCCCGCGCCGGAGCCGTTCGCCCAGATCGTCGAGCCGCTGGGCGGCCTGCGCCACCAGCACTTCCGGCCGGGGCAGGCGGGCCACACGCGCTTCCAGCCTTTCGCGACCCAATGACACGGGACGCAGGATCGCACGGCGTTTGCGCAGGGCGAATTCGTCCAGAGTGGCGGCCAGTTCCGCCCGAACCGGCACCGCCATCTCGGCTGCGGCGGTGGGCGTCGGAGCTCGCCGGTCAGCCGCAAAATCGGCGAGAGTGGTGTCCGTCTCATGCCCCACGGCCGAGATGATCGGGATCGAGCAATCGGCAATAGCCCGCACCACGATTTCTTCGTTGAAACTCCACAAATCCTCGATCGAGCCGCCGCCGCGCGCGACGATCACGAGATCGGGCCGGGGAACAGGGCCACCCGGCGTGATTGCGGAGAAGCCGCGAATCGCCGCCGCGATCTGTTCGGCCGAGCCTTGCCCCTGCACCAGTACGGGCCAGACCAGCACATGGCTGGGGAAGCGATCCGCCAGCCGATGGAGAATATCGCGAATCACCGCACCGGTAGGCGATGTGACCACGCCGATGGTACGCGGCAGGAAGGGCAGGGGGCGCTTGCGCTCCGGCCGGAACAGCCCTTCCGCCTCCAACCGGGCCTTGGTTTTTTCCAGCAGGGCCAGCAGGGCGCCTTCGCCCGCGATCTCCATGCTTTCGATCACAATCTGATAGGAAGACCGGCCCGCATAAGTGGTGAGCTTGCCCGAAGCGACCACTTCGATCCCGTCTTCCGGGCGGAAAGCCAGCCGCTGCACGCTGCCGCGCCACATCACGGCATCGATCTGGGCATTTTCATCCTTGAGTCGGCAATAGAGATGGCCCGAAGCCGCCAGCTTCACTCCGGAAAGTTCGCCACGGAGGCGTACAAAACCGAAACGATCCTCCACTACGCGCTTCAATCTGGCCGAAATCTCGGTGATGGAGAGCGGCTCGGCGTTGTCCCCGGGGTTGCCGCGCGCTACGAGACCGGCCTGAACATCGTCGTTAATGAATGAAGGGCCGGACATGAATATCCTTTTGCTGGGGTCGGGCGGACGTGAACATGCGCTGGCTTGGAAGCTGGCGCAATCCCGCCTGATCGCTTCGGAAGGGGGCGCGCTCTATGCCGCGCCCGGCAATCCCGGCATAGCCCAATATGCCACGCTGCTGTCCCTGGACGTGACGGACCACGCCGCCGTGATCGCGCTCTGCGCGGAAAAGGGCATCGGGCTGGTGGTGATCGGGCCGGAAGCCCCGCTGGTAGACGGGCTGGCTGACAGCCTGCGCGGCGAAGGCATTCCCGTATTCGGGCCCAGCAAGGCCGCCGCGCAGCTGGAAGGCAGCAAGGGCTTCACCAAGGATCTGTGCGAACGCGCGGGAATTCCCACGGCAGGCTATGTCCGTACGAAGTCGCTGGACGAAGCGCTGGAGGCGTTGAGCCGCTTCAAGCCGCCTTACGTGCTGAAGGCTGACGGGCTGGCAGCAGGCAAGGGCGTGGTCATCGCGGAAGACCGTGCAACCGCCGAAGAAGCGCTGGCCGACATGTTCGGCGGCGCCTTTGGCGAGGCCGGGGCCGAAGTGGTGATCGAGGAATTCCTGACCGGCGAGGAAGCGAGCTTCTTCGTGCTGACCGACGGAGCATCGATCATGTCGATTGGCTCCGCACAGGATCACAAGCGCGTGGGCGATGGCGATACCGGGCCGAACACGGGCGGCATGGGCGCCTATAGCCCGGCCCCGGTGCTGAACGCAGCCCTGCGCGGCGAAGTGATCTCGCGGATCATCGCTCCCACGGTGAAGACCATGGCCGATGAAGGAACGCCCTATTCCGGCGTGCTCTATGCCGGGCTGATGCTGACGCCCGAAGGGCCGAAGCTGATCGAGTATAATTGCCGCTTCGGCGATCCTGAATGCCAGGTACTGATGCTGCGCCTCGATTCGGATCTGGGCGAACTGCTGCTGGCCTGCGCGGAAAATCGCCTCGGCGCGATGGAGCCGGCCCGGCTGTCTCCCCGCAAGGCGCTGACCGTGGTGATGGCCGCCAATGGCTATCCGGCGGAACCCGAAAAGGGCGGCATCATCCGCAAGATCGAGGCAGCCGAAGCAGGCGGGGCGAAAGTGTTCCATGCCGGCACCGCACTGGATGCGGAAGGCAATCTGGTGGCCAATGGCGGGCGCGTGCTGAATGTCACGGCACTGGGCGACACTGTGAGCGAAGCCCAGTCCGCCGCCTATCGCGCGGTTACGGCCATCGATTTCCCCACCGGCTTCTATCGCCACGATATCGGCTATCGCGAAGTGGCGCGCGAGGCCGCGCGCGAACGCCTGGGCTGATTCTACGCCATTGCGGACGGCAAAGCCGCGCAGCAATCCAGGGCCGTATAGGCGGCGTTCTGGATTGCTGCGCTACGCTCGCAATGACGAAGCATCTGTTCGTGCCGCGCCCGAAGGCGCGGCACCAGATTTTACTATTTAGCCGAAACGCTTCTGCATCAGTTCGGCCAGATCGGCCTCGGGCCGTGCGCCGTAATGGGAAATGATTTCCGCAGCAGCGACCGCGCCCATTTCGAGCGAACGGGTCAGGCTTTCGCCGCGCACATGGCCGGCAAGGAAGCCCGCCGCGAACAGATCGCCCGCGCCGGTAGTATCGACCACTTCATCGATCGGCTCTGCTTTCACTTCCGCGCGTTCATCGCCAGCAATGACCACCGCACCTTCGGAGCTGCGCGTAACGACCAGCAGTGGCACCTTGGGAGAAAGCGCAGCGATGCCGGCTTCCAGATCGTCCTCGCCCGTCAGCGCGGCCAGCTCGTGGTGGTTGGCGAACAGAATGTCGATCAGCCCATCATCGATCAGGCCTTGGAAATCGGCGCCGTGCATGTCGATCACAAACACTTCGGACAGGGTGAAAGCCACCTTGCGCCCAGCCGCCTTTGCCGCCTCGATCGCCTGGCGCATCACGGCGCGGGGCTCGACCGGATCCCACATATAGCCTTCGAGATAGAGAATCGCCGCATCCGCTACCGCATCGACATTCAGCGATTCGCGGGGAAGATAATGCGAGGCGCCGAGGAAGGTGTTCATCGTGCGCTGCCCATCGGGCGTGACGAAGATCAGGCAGCGCCCCGTGGAAGGGCTGCCGGTGCGCGCGGGCACATCGAAATCGATCCCGACGGCGCGGATGTCATGCGCGAAAACCTCGCCCAACTGATCGTCCGCCACCTGGCCGATAAAGGCGCATTGCAGCCCCAACGCGGAAAGACCCGCCAGCGTATTGGCCGCCGAACCGCCGGAAATCTCCCGTGCGGGGCCCATGGCGGCATAGAGATCGTGCGCACGTTCATCATCAATCAGCGTCATGCCGCCGCGCGCCATGCCAAGCTCGACGATCAGTTCCTCGTCGCAAGGGGACATCACATCGACAATCGCATTACCGATGGCAATCACATCATAACGGGGCTTGGTCATGGAAATCCTTTGTCCGAATTAGCGCTCGCCCTGCCGAATGAAGCACCGAAGCAATGTGACGGCGGCAAAGGCGCCGTTGACTTGCCGCGCCGGGCGCGCAATCGCAAGCCCGATGGCAGCCATCCTTTCCGCAATGTCGCGCGCGCTGGGTCAGCTCGCCGATCCGCGCATCCTGCGCCTGCTGGCGAAGACGGTGGCGGTCAGCCTTGTACTGTTCATCGTGCTGGGCTGGGCAGGCTGGTTTGCGCTGGACTGGTTGCTCGCCAAAGCAGGCTTGCAAGATGCCGCTTTCACCGGGGCTGGAGGCGTGCGCGGCGTGGTGTCCCTCGCCATAATTCTGATCGCGGGATGGCTACTGTGGCGCGTCATCGCGATGGGGGTCATCTCCTTCTATGCCGATGAAGCCGTGCTGGCGGTGGAGGAACGCTATTATCCCGAAGCCGCGCTGCGCGCGCGCGATCTGCCCCTGCACGAACAGTTGACGACCAGCCTTGCCGCGATGGGACGCGCGCTGATCGCCAATCTGATCGTTCTGCCTTTCGCCCTGGCCTTGCTGGTGACCGGGGTGGGCACAGCGTTGCTGTTCTGGGCCGTGAACGGCGTGCTGCTGGGCCGGGAATTGTCCGATATGGTGTGGCTGCGCCACCGCCACGCGGAAGGCGCCCCCGCGCCACTTACGACGACGGAGCGTTTCGCTCTGGGCGGGCTGACCGCTGCGCTGCTGGCCATTCCCTTCGTCAATTTCCTCGCCCCCGTGCTGGGCGCGGCCAGCGCGGCACATCTGATCCACGCCAGAGAGAAGGCGCTCAATGTCCGGTTCTAGGTCCATGTCCCGCCAGAAGCCCACCTCCCGTCAGAATTATGTCGGGCTCACGCTGGTTTCCATGCTGGCACTGCTGCTTTCGGCTTGTAGCGGCGCTGTACCGCCCCCCCGCAGCAAGCCGCAGCCTGCACCGGGGAAGGATACCCGCCCGCCCGTTCAGTATGAGGTTGTTCCCCGGCCCCGTCCGGAACCGCAGGTCATGCATATCCCTGGGCTGGAAAGCGTGATCGGCGCCAATGCCTCCGCATTGCTGCGTCAGTTCGGCAAACCCCGGCTCGACCTGTTCGAGGGAGATGTTCACAAGCTGCAATTCACCGGCAAGGCCTGCGTGCTGGACATCTATCTCTATCCACCAAAGGGTGGCGGAGATCCGGTAGCCACGCATGTGGACGCAAGGCGCGGAAGCGATGGGCAGGATGTGGATCGTGCATCCTGCGTGGAGGCGCTACGCAGGCGGTAGGGGGGAAGACCCCGGAGAGGTCAGACTGTGAAGCTCTCCCCGCAGCCGCAGGAACCCTTGGCATTGGGATTGTCGAACACGAAGCCGGCGGAGAAATCATCCTCCTTCCAGTCCATGGTCGAGCCGACGAGATAGAGCACGCTGGCCCCGTCGATGAAGAAAGTGCCGCCCGGCGTTTCGATCCGCTCGTCGAACGGAACCGCTTCGTTCACGTAATCGACCGAATAAGCGAGGCCAGAACAGCCCCGGCGCGGCGTGGAAAGCTTCACCCCGATCGCGCCTTCCGGAGCGTTGCTCATCAGTTCGGCGATGCGCGCCTCTGCGCCGGGCGTAAGCAGCACGGCGGCAGGGCGTTGGCGGGTCTTCGTCTCGGTCGTCATAGCATTCCAAGCTCCAGCCGGGCCTCATCGCTCATCTTCGCCGGGTCCCATGGCGGGTCCCACACCAGATTCACTTCGGCATCGCGGATACCCGGCACCGCGCCCACGCGCAGTTCCACTTCACCCGGCATGCTTTCGGCAACGGGACAGTGCGGCGTGGTAAGCGTCATCGTCACCACAGCATCGCCATCTTCCGACACGTCCACGCCATAGATCAGGCCGAGGTCGTAGATATTCACCGGGATTTCGGGATCGTAGATGTCCTTCAGCGCGCCGATGACCGATTCATACAGCTCGCCGCCGGGCTCGCCCGCGCCGGTGCCTTCCGGCTTCTGCGCGAGGAAACCTTCGAGATAATCGCGCTTGCGCTCAAGCTTCTCGGTCGCGCTTTCGGCAAGCGGCGCATCCGGCGTATTCTCCAAATCAACGCGCGCGCGCGGCGGCGTATCCACGCTGGCAACTTCTTCCACGGTGAAGCCCTTATCCGCTTCCTCGCGTGCGGTCGTAGACATCAGGCAAAAATCCTCTTGGTCCGCTCGATACCGGCCAGCAGGGCCGCAATATCGCTTTCATCACTATAGAGCCCAAAGCTCGCCCGCGCGGTGGCAGGCACGCCAAGGTGATCCATCAGGGGCTGCGCGCAATGGTGCCCGGCCCGGATAGCCACACTGCCCCCACCATTCGGCGCCTCATCCAGAATCGTGCCCAGATCATGAGGGTGAATGCCATCCAGCACGAAGCTGACGATGCCGGCCGAACGCTCCGGCCCGAACAGGGTGACATTGTTCATCGCGCGCAATTCGCCGCGCAATTTCGCCACCAGTTCACGCTCATGCGCTTCGGCAACGTCCAGCCCGATGGCGGAGAGATAATCCACTGCCGCTCCGAAACCGATGGCCTCGGCAATGGCAGGAGTGCCCGCCTCGAAACGCTGGGGGGCAGGGGCATAGGTCGTCCGCTCGAACGTCACTCGCTCGATCATCGCGCCGCCGCCCTGATAGGGGGGCATGTCGGCGAGAATGGCGCGGCGAGCCCACAAGGCGCCGATGCCCGTCGGGCCATAGAGCTTATGCGCAGAGAAAGCATAGAAATCGCAGCCCAGCGCTTCGACGTCCACTTTCAGCCGCGGCACAGCCTGGCACCCGTCGAGCAGGATCTTCGCGCCCACTGCATGGGCGAGCTTCACGGCGCGGGCGGCATCGAGCTCCGAACCCAGCACGTTGGAGACATGCGCGAAGGCCACCAGCTTGTGCGCGGGCGTCAGCATCGCTTCCGCCGCGTCGAGATCGATCTGGCCATCTTCGGTCAAGGGGCAGACATCGATCACCGCGCCGGTGCGCTGTGCGGCAAGCTGCCAGGGCACGATGTTGGAATGATGTTCCAGCACCGACAGCAGAATGCGGTCGCCCTGCTTGAGATTAGCGATTGCCCAGGTGGCCGCGACGAGATTGATCGCCTCGGTCGCGCCGCGGGTGAAGACGATCTCGTCCTCCTGCCCGCCGATGAAACGCGCCACCTTGCGCCGCGCCTCTTCATAAGCGAGCGTCATTTCGGCGGAGCGGGAATAAACGCCGCGATGGACCGTGGCGTAATCTTCCCCCAGCGCGCGGGATACCGCCTCGATCACGGCGCGCGGCTTCTGGGCGGTAGCCGCGGTATCCAGATAGTGCCATTCACCGCCATCGGCGTTCAACAGGCCCGGGAAATCGGCCTTGCGGGTAAGGGTTTCGGTACTCACAGCGCCTCCTCCCCCAAGGCGGCCAAGGCCTTCTCAAGCATTTGCTCGCGCAAGTCGGCATCCTCGATTGCGGCAAAGGCATCGGCCACGAAGGCGCGGATCAGCAGCTTGCGCGCCACTTCAGGCGGAATGCCGCGCGCCGCCATGTAGAAAGCCGCCGTCTGGTCCAGCGCGCCGATGGCCGCGCCATGGGCGCATTTCACATCGTCAGCGAAGATTTCCAGCTCGGGCTTGGCATTGGCCGTGGCGCCCTTTTCCAGCAGGATCGCACGGAAATTCTGGGCCGCATCGGTTTTCTGCGCATCGCGCACGACCTCGATCCGGCCAAGGAAATTGCCGATGGAGCGGCCCCATTGCACTGCGCGCACCGTCTGGTTGCTGGTAGCATGGGGGTGGGCGTGGACCACTCGGGTGACGAATTCCTGCCGGGCATCGCCCCCGCCGATGGTCACGCCGCCAAATTCGAAATGCGCGCCTTCTTCCAGCGTCACTTCCACTTCGGCGCGGGCATAGGGACCAGCGGCATTGATGCAGAACAGGGCAAAGCGCGCATCGCGTCCGACATGAACTCGCAGTCGCTCGACACCGGCAGCCACATCGCGCGTTTCGCTGATCGCGCCGCCTGCGGGCACTTCAAGCTCGCGCCATTGGGCCAGAACCGCCGGGTCGGCGGCGGCCAGCCAATCGGGATCGGCATAGCGCCAATCCTCGTCACGCGTGGTTGGGAGGGTTGCGAGATCGTTCATGGTTGCGCCTGATAGGAACGCTTGAAGTCGGCCAGCAGCTTGGGCTTGGCCGCTTCGATGCAGGTCTTCACTGCGGCACTGTCGGCCGCGCCCTTGCGGACGCATTTCGTGGCTGCCTTGCACAGCTGGCCGTCCAGCTTCAGGCTGCCGCTCGTGCCATTCAGCGAGCAATGATACCGGCCGGCGCCATCGCGCTCCACACTGGCCGAAAGACCCGAGAAACGCTGAGCGATTACCACGATGTCGTTCTCCGCCACGGCAGCGGCGGGGGCGGCGACGAACATAAGGGCCAGGAGCGCGCTCATACCACCGCCTCGTAGCCTTGCTCTTCGAGTTCGAGCGCGAGTTCCGGCCCGCCCGTCTTCACGATACGGCCCTTGGCCAGCACATGCACCACGTCCGGCTTCACGTAATCCAGCAGGCGCTGGTAGTGCGTGATCAACAGCACGGCCTTGTCCGGCGCGCGCATGATCGCATTGATACCTTCGCCCACGATGCGCAGCGCATCGATGTCGAGGCCGCTGTCGGTTTCATCCAGCACGGCGAAGGAGGGGTCGAGAATGCCCATCTGGACCATCTCGGCGCGCTTCTTCTCACCGCCGGAAAAGCCGACATTCACCGGCCGCTTGAGCATATCCATGTCGAGGCGCAGCAGCCCGGCCTTTTCCTTGGCCAGCTTCAGGAACTCGCCGCCCGAAAGCGCCTCTTCCCCGCGGCCCTTGCGCTGGGCATTCACGGCCTCCCGCAGGAACTGGGCAAAGCTGACGCCGGGAATTTCCACCGGATATTGGAAGCCCAGGAACATGCCAGCAGCGGCCCGCTCATGCGGTTCGAGCTCCAGCAGGTCCTGCCCGTTGAAGGTCACGGAGCCTTGCGTTACTTCGTAGCCCGGACGGCCGCCCAACACATAGCCCAGCGTGGACTTGCCCGCGCCATTGGGGCCCATGATCGCATGCACCTCGCCCGCGCCCACTTCCAAGGTGAGCCCGTTGAGGATCTGCTTGCCGTCGATTTCGGCATGGAGGTTTTCAATCTTCAGCATGGTCTTCTCAATATTGCGGGCGGGCACGGCGCGGTGCACGCGCGGTATTCGGCTTTTCGAACGGCTTGGCGAGTTCCTCGCGGATGGCGGTGAGCACCGTTTCCACGTCTTCCAGCACCTGTTCCTCGGAGAAGCGCAGTACGCGCACGCCCACTTCGGTCAGCTTGCGGTCGGAGAGTTCGGCCAGCGTCGCATCCGGGCCTTCGGTGCCCCCGGTTTCCACCACCACCCAGCGCGGGCGGCAGGCGAAATCGACGATGGTGGAGCCCATCACCACTTCGCGCGTGAAGCTGAAGCCGAGTTGCTTGTCGCCGATCCGTTCCCACAGCAGCGCCTGCGCCGGGGTGGGGTTCAACCGCATATTGCGCGCCCGTTCCTTCAGCTTCTCGGCCCGGGCGGGCGAGACGTTCCAGGCACGGGTGCGGTCGGCAGGGGCCGTTTCGCGCGGGGCGCCGAGAGTCAATTTAGAGCGGGCGGCAGTCATCCAACGCTTCCTTCAAGGCTGATGCCGAGCAGCTTCTGCGCTTCCACGGCGAATTCCATCGGCAATTGCTGCAACACTTCGCGGGCAAAGCCGTTCACGATCAGCGCCACAGCAGCTTCCTGATCAAGCCCGCGCTGCATGGCGTAGAACAGCTGATCGTCGCTGATCTTGCTGGTCGTCGCCTCATGCTCGATCTGGGCAGAGGGGTTCTTCACCTCGATATAGGGCACCGTATGCGCACCGCACCGGTCGCCCAGCAGCAGGCTGTCGCACTGGGTGAAATTGCGCACGCCATCGGCATTGGCGCCCACGCGCACCAGCCCGCGATAAGTGTTGTTCGACTTGCCCGCGCTGATACCCTTGGAGACGATGGTCGAGCGGCTGCGCGCGCCGTTATGGATCATCTTGGTGCCGGTATCGGCCTGCTGATGGTTGTTGGTCACGGCGACGGAGTAGAACTCGCCCACCGAATCCTCGCCATTCAGCACGCAGCTGGGATATTTCCAGGTGATCGCACTGCCCGTTTCAACCTGCGTCCAGCTGACCTTGCTGCGCTTCCCCTGGCACAGGGCGCGCTTGGTGACGAAATTGTAGATCCCGCCCTTGCCCTCGGCATCGCCGGGATACCAGTTCTGCACGGTGGAGTATTTGATCTCCGCATCGTCGAGCGCGACCAGTTCCACTACGGCGGCGTGGAGCTGGTTCTCGTCGCGCTGCGGGGCCGTGCAGCCTTCGAGATAGCTCACATAACTGCCCTTGTCCGCCACGATCAGAGTGCGTTCGAACTGCCCCGTATTTTCCGCATTGATACGGAAATAGGTGGAAAGCTCCATCGGGCAACGCACCCCTTCCGGGATATAGACGAAGGTGCCGTCGGAGAAGACCGCGCAGTTGAGCGCGGCGAAGTAGTTGTCGTGCTGCGGCACGACCTTGCCGAGCCAGCGCTTCACCAGCTCCGGATATTCGCGGATCGCTTCCGAGATGGAGAGGAAGATGACGCCGGCCTTCTTCAGTTCCTCGCGGAAGGTGGTTGCCACGCTGACGCTGTCGAACACGGCGTCCACTGCCACCTTGCGCGCGCCTTCCACTCCGGCGAGAACCTTCTGCTCCTCGATCGGAATGCCCAGCTTCTCGTAGACGCGCAGGATTTCGGGATCGACTTCGTCGAGCGATTTCAGCTCGGTCTTCTGCTTGGGCGCGGCGTAATAATAAGCGTCCTGATAATCGATCGGCGGAATGGAAAGCTTGGCCCATTCCGGCTCTGCCATGGTCTGCCACAGGCGGAAGGCCTTGAGACGCCATTCGAGCATCCATTCCGGCTCGTTCTTCTTGGCCGAAATGAAGCGGACGGTATTCTCGTCCAGCCCCTTGGGCGCGAATTCCTGTTCGATATCGCTCGAAAAACCCCATTCATAGGTTTCGAGCTTCTTCGCGGCTTCGCGCGCTTCCTGATCGCGCAGAGTGGTTTCGTCCTTCACAATACTGCTTCCTTGGGCGGCTGGGCGACGAAGCGGCTGAGCGGAACATCCGCCAGCGCACCGCGCATCGCCTCGTTCACCGCACTCCAATGCGGGCGGGCCGTGCAGGAGCACTCAAGCGCGCAATCCTGCTTGCCATGATCGACACAGGCCGTCAGCGCGATGGGCCCTTCTACTGCTTCCACAATATCGGCGATGGAAATCGCCGCCGCCGGGCGGGCAAGCTGCAACCCACCATGGGCCCCGCGGACGGAGCGCAGCAGCCCTGCGGCGCTGAGCATGCTGACCAACTTCTGCACCGTGGGCACAGGCAGGCCGGTTTCCTCCGCCAGCCGGGCGGACGACACACGCGCAGAGCCACAATGGCGCGCAGCGGCGCTCATCGTGACGACAGCGTAATCGGCCATGCTCGAAAGTCGCATCTGCCTTCCCTTGCGGAAATGTCATCCCTCCAATTCGGAGTGATTCGTTCCGGTTTCATCTAGGGATGGTTCGCCGCATTGCAACAAGGAATGCCTTGGACCGGTTGGAAACTGCGCTGATTTTCGCGGAAAACCGACGAAAAAAGGGCGGCCGCCCACTAGAGGAAGCCGCCCTTGTAAGTTGAGAACTCGATAGCATTGCTGCATCGAGCCCTTCGGGTCGCGCTTCATCCTCTAGTGAGGAAAGGTGAACAGGAATTGTAAGAAAGCGACAGAAGGCGTGGCTTTTGGGTGACAGCGCAAAGAAATCGTAACTATTGTTAG
>MKUB01000033.1:0-16112 GCA_001898545.1 Sphingomonadales bacterium 63-6
TTAAAGGTGTTTCAACTATCGAGTCTCGTCGGCATAATCGCGGACAGCTCGATAGTTGGCCCTATTCCAAGGAAGGCTCCATAGCCCCGTGACCGCACCGGTTCGCTTCCCTCGCTTCTTCGTTACCAGCCCGGCGCCCTGTCCTTATCTGCCGGGAAGGACGGAGCGGAAAGTGTTTACGGAGCTGAAGGGCCCCAATGCCGATGCGTTGAACGAGGCGCTCGGCCGGATCGGTTTTCGCCGCAGCCAGACAGTGGCCTATCGCCCCAGCTGCAGCAATTGTCAGGCCTGTGTCTCTGTGCGAGTGGCCGTTAACGACTTCCGCCCGTCCACCGGGCAGAAACGCACTCTCAAGCGTAACTCGGACCTGATCGCCATTGAGTGCCGCCCCTGGGCCACGAATGAGCAGTTCGAATTGCTCCACGCCTATCTGGAGGCGCGCCATCCGGGCGGCGGCATGGCCGCCATGGACGAGGTGGATTTCGCCGACATGGTGGAACACACGCCCGTCTCCAGCGTGATCGTCGAATATCGTGAGCGGCGTGAGGATGGCACACCGGGCCGGTTGGTGGGCGCCTGCCTGACCGATCGCCAGAGCGATGGCTATTCGATGATCTATAGCTTCTACGATCCCTGCGAGGCAGAGCGTTCGGGGCTGGGCAATTACATCATCCTCGATCACATTCGCCGCGCGGCTGAAAGCGGGCAGGCCTATGTCTATCTCGGCTATTGGGTCGAAGGCTCGCCGCGCATGCAATATAAGGTGCGCTACCGCCCGCTCGAATTGCTCACGCCGGAGGGTTGGGCCCGCATGGGTGAGCAGCGGCAGGACGATCTGATCGCCGCCGCCGCCGCTTCAGGAAATCAGCGAAAGGCCATTCCGCTGGATGGCAGTGGCAAGGATGGTGGGCTGGAACATTATCGCCTTGCCGAAGAAGGCTTGATCGAGCCGCGCGGGGGCACTCACGAAGAGGCGTAAAGGGCCGCCTCCGCCTCGCGCCGACGGACGAGTCCTTTCATTATCTTCCCGCCTGCTCGCGTCCATCGCGTGAATTCCCGCGCGGCCCCGGCATAGTCCCTTGCGATGTGTTTCCGCGTCAGGGAAGCGCGCGCGATTGCGCCGGTATTGTAATGGAAGCTGACCAGCGCATCGAACTGCGCCTGCGATGTCCCAGCATCGCCCAGCGCACGATCGACCGCCTGGGCATAGCGCACAAGATCTGCTTCCAGCCGCATGTCGCATTCCGCGCGGGTCCACCGCGTGCCTTGGGCGATGCCCGGGCCTGTCGCGCCCCAGCCGATAGTCCAGGGATCGCCGCCCGTGCCGGGATCGGGATAGGCCTCGTACAAGCCATCCGTGCGCAACCTTTCGCACCCCTCGAAACGCTGGATCAGGGCGATGCCTTGGCGGCCTATGCGGCGCGGGCGAGAAATCGGTTCCATGCTGTTCTCCGTTACGATAAAGAACAAATAAGGAACATTTATTCATGTAGGAAAGGGTTTTCCGGCCGTCAGCGTTACACCTGTTACACACCCTGTAGTGTCAGAGGAGGATCGGGATGCTGATTGGCCGGTTAAGCGTTGCCTTGCTGCATCGGTTCTCAAGTTCCGTCATTTCAGGGGGATGCAGGTGTTGCAGCTGCGAAATTCACTCCTACATGCCCGGCCATGCAAAGCAGCCCCGATCTTCTGCCAGTCGCTCGCAAAAGTGACGCCTTCAAGACACGGTCCGTCTGCTTTGTATCGATGGATGGCATGGTCCCTGTTGCAGATGCGAACAGAATCGGCTTTTGCCATCCTCGTGCCCGAATTGGCTGCAAATAGCGGCTCATCCACCCCTGTTCAGCATTAGCTGCTCCGCCAAAGGGACGGTGACGGAGGCAAGGTAGAAAGCAAAATATGGCACGTGACGACAAACCTTTGCTGATCTGCGACCTCACCCAAAGTTATTCGCCCAATGGCGGCGGTGGGATCAGCACTTACCTCCGAGAAAAGCGCAACCACGTATTGTCGCGGACGGACCACCGTATCCTGCAGATCGTGCCTGGTCCGGAAGACCGGATCGTGGAGAACGGTCGCAGCATCTGGGTGGAGATCGGGGCCGAGCCGGTGCGTGGCAGCCCTAATTACCGCTTCATCATGCGCACCCGCAAGGTGCGCGAAGTGCTGGAGCATTACCGCCCGGACATCATCGAATCGCTGTGCTCCTGGGTGCTGCCCTGGACGGCGATCAACCACCGTCGGAAGTTTCCGGAAACGACTCTGGTTGCCGGTTATCGCACGGATTTCCCCAACGCCCATGTCTATCGCGTTGGCAAGGAAATCGCGGGCGAGAAGATCGCCTCGCTCGCGCGCTGGCTGATCATGGGCTATGCCGAGATTACCTATCGCGAGTTCGACCGCGTTTACACGCTGGGCGAAGATGCGAAGGCCATGCTGGGCACGCGCCGGATCGACCGTGTCGACGTGCTGGAGCTGGGCGTGGACCTCAGCCAGTTCGATCCGGCCAAGCGCGACCCCGAATTCCGCCGCCGCATGGGTCTGGGCGGAACGCAGGGGCCGCTGCTGATCTATGCCGGCCGCATCGACAATGAAAAGCGCGCCGATCGCCTCGTCGAAATGATGAAGCGCCTGCCGCCCGAAATGGGCGCGGGGCTGGTCATGGTGGGCGATGGTAAGCTGCGCGACCGGTTGGTGGCCGAAACGGCAGGAATGCCGGTGGCCTTCCCCGGCTTCATGAGCAATCGCGAGGAACTGGCCGTGGCGCTGGCGTCTTCCGACATCTATGTCTCCGCCATGGCGGACGAGACCTTCGGCGTTTCCGTTGTGGAAGCCCAGGCCAGCGCATTGCCTGTGGTGGGCGTGGCTTCCGGCGCGATGCCGGCGCGGGTGCCTGCGGGGCTCGGCCTGCTGGGGCCGGTGGACGATGTCGATACGATGGCGCGCCATGTGCAGGACATCTGGCTTGGCGATCACGATGCGATTGGCGCTGCGGCGCGCAAGCATGTGGTGAACCGCTATAGCTGGGACCGCACCTTCTATCGCCTGTTCAACGAGATTTATCCGGTGGCCCTGGCCCATACTCGCCAGCGGCTGCGTGGCCCTGCGAGCGGATGGCAGACCCGCCCGGCATCGGAATTGCTGCGCGAAACGGTCTGATCCGGCCCGGGGGCCTCCTTTCTGGGAAGGCCTTCCTAGGTCAATTAAACAAAAGGAAAGGGCGGAGCCGCGAGGCCCCGCCCTTTTTCTTCCGCGATTTCCCCCCGGATCAAGCGGAAGGGGAGGCCCTGCCTTTCGGCCGGCCTCCCTGAATCTCGCTCTTAGAGCGAGTAATACATGTCGAACTCGACGGCCGACGGCGTGGTTTCCCAACGCAGCACTTCCGGCCACTTCAGTTCGATATAGGCTTCCAGCTGGTCCTTGGTGAACACGCCGCCTTCGAGCAGGAATTCGTAATCGGCTTCCAGCGATTCCAGGGCTTCACGCAGCGAACCGCAGACGGTCGGCACCTGAGCCAGTTCGGCCGGGGGCAGATCGTACAGGTTCTTGTCCATGGCTTCGCCCGGGTGGATCTTGTTCTTGATCCCGTCCAGGCCGGCCATGAGCAGCGCGGCGTAGCACAGATAGGGGTTGGCCATCGCGTCGGGGAAACGGAATTCCACGCGCTTTGCCTTCTCGCCCGCACCGTAGGGGATGCGGCACGAAGCGGAACGGTTGCGGGCCGAATAGGCCAGCAGCACGGGGGCTTCGTAACCCGGCACCAGACGCTTGTAGCTGTTGGTGGTGGGGTTGGTGAAGGCGTTCAGGGCCTTGGCGTGCTTGATGACGCCGCCGATGAAGTACAGGCACATGTCCGACAGGCCGGCATAGCCGTTACCGGCGAACAGCGGCTTGCTGCCATCCCAGATCGAGATGTGCGTGTGCATGCCCGAGCCGTTATCCTTCATGATCGGCTTCGGCATGAACGTGGCGGTCTTGCCATAGGCATGGGCGACCTGCTGCACGACATACTTGTAGACCTGCATGCGGTCAGCGGTCTGCACCAGGGTGCCGAAGGTCAGGCCGAGTTCGTGCTGGGCCGAAGCCACTTCGTGGTGGTGCTTGTCGCAGGGCAGGCCCATTTCAAGCATGGTCGAAACCATTTCGCCACGGATGTCGACGCAGCTGTCGACCGGAGCGACGGGGAAGTAGCCGCCCTTGGCGCGCGGACGGTGAGCCAGATTGCCGGCTTCATAGTCGCGGTTGGAATTGGTCGGCAGTTCGATGTCGTCGATCTTGAAGCCGTTGCCGTCATAGCCGTCATAGAACTTCACGTCGTCGAACAGGAAGAATTCGGCTTCGGGGCCGACGTATACGGTGTCGCCAATGCCGGTCGCCTTGACGAAGGCTTCGGCGCGCTTCGCGGTGGAACGCGGGTCGCGGGCGTAGAGTTCACCGCTCGAGGGTTCGACGATGTCGCACACCAGGATCATCATCGGAGTGGCCGAGAACGGATCGATGTAAACGGCGTCGAGGTCCGGCTTCAGGATCATGTCGGATTCGTTGATGGCCTTCCAGCCTTCGATCGACGAACCGTCGAACATCAGGCCGTCTTCCAGCTCGTCTTCGCCGAGCACGGATGCGACCATGGTCAGGTGCTGCCATTTGCCCTTGGGATCGGTGAAGCGCAGATCAACCCATTCGATCTCCTCTTCCTTGATCCGCTTCACGATTTCCTTTGCACTGGGCATAACTCAATTCCTCCAATGGACTTGTTCGTATTGTTCTTCCCCCGGCGGCGAGCCGTCGGGGGGTTATTCTGAAAAGATGTCAGATGGCGGCGTCGTCACGCTCGCCGGTGCGGATACGCAGAGCCGTATCGACCGGAGTGACGAAGATCTTGCCGTCGCCGATCCGCCCGGTCTGGGCGGCGGCGGCGATCGCTTCCACCACGCGTTCGGCCATGTCGTCGCTCACGACGACATCGAGCTTCACCTTGGGCAGGAAGTCGACGACATATTCGGCGCCGCGATAGAGTTCGGTATGACCCTTCTGGCGGCCGAAGCCCTTGGCCTCGGTAACGGTGATGCCGGACACGCCGATTTCATGCAGCGCTTCCTTCACCTCGTCGAGCTTGAAGGGCTTGATGATCGCTTCGATCTTTTTCACTTGGTCTCAGACCCCTGTTACAATCCGCGCGGCTTCAAGAAGCCGAAGCCGGGGGAGTTCGAATTTCCCCGGCGTTGTCATCTTCAAGAATCGTGCCAACACGACCAAGAATCATGCCAAGGGCTGGGATTGGGGCCTAGAAGATCGGCGGCCCTTGGGAAAGTGCGGATTCGCAAGATCGCGAAAGCGGCGGCACATGTGTGGCAATTATCCTCCGCTGTCCCGCTGGCCTCAGATGGGTAAAATTCGGGCAGAAGCCTGCCCGTTTTTTAGGCAGTTAACCTCGATCAGAGGCGCAATCCGGCGGTTTCCGGCAACCCCGCCATCAGGTTCAGGCTCTGCACGGCGGCACCGCTGGCGCCCTTGCCCAGATTGTCGAGCACCGCGATCAGCCGCACCTGCGAACCATCCGCGCTGGGGAAGACGAACAGCTCCATCCGGTCATTGCCTTCATTGGAAGCGCGCAGCAGCAATTCGCCATCCGCCGGGCTTTCGCCCATATGGACAACCGGGCTGTCGGCATAGAAGGCGGCCAGGCACTGGCGCAGTTCATCCGCGGGGGCAGCGCCCTTCATCGCGGCGAGAGGCAGCGGGATTTCCACCACCATGCCGCGATGGGCAGGGACTACTGCCGGAGTGAACAGAGGCTGTAGAGTAAGGCCGCAGCGCGCCTGCATTTCCGGCACATGCTTGTGCCCCAGCGCCAGCGCGTAACCGCGCCAGGCGATGTCCCGATCTTCCTCGAACCGGGCAATCAGGCCCTTGCCGCCGCCCGAATAGCCGCTGACGGCATTGCAGGTATAAGGCCAGTCGGCAGGCAGCAGGCCCGCGCGGACCAGCGGGGCGAGCAGGGCGATGAAGCCGGTCGAATAGCAACCCGGATTGGAAACCCGCATTGCCTCCGCCACGTTGCGGCGGCCTTCGACCTCGGGGAAACCATAGGTCCAGCCCGGCGCGACGCGATGGGCGGTGGAGGCATCGATTACGCGCGTAGTGTCATTGGCGATCAGCGCGGCGGATTCGCGCGCGGCATCGTCCGGCAGGCACAGGATCACGAAATCGGCGGCATTGAGCGCTTCGGCCCGCGCGGCAGGGTCCTTGCGCCGGGCGTCGTCCAGCGCGATCAGGCTGAATTCGCTGCGCCCGGCAAGCCGTTCGGCAATTTCCAGGCCCGTGGTTCCGGCGGCGCCGTCAATGAAGATCGAGGCGGTCATGCGAAGGGGTCCAGCAATTCGCTGGTCTTCACATAGCCGACCGGGCCGTCGGGGCCCAGGCAGCCCCATGCCCAGCTGGCATTGCTATCCAGCACGTCGAACCGCTGGCCCGGAAACAGGTCATAGACGATTTCGGATTCATCAGTTGCTTCGGCGCGCATATTCGCGCCCATGTCGCACACCATCAGCGGCATCGGCACCACGTAATGCGGCACGAAATATCGGCCGGCCAATGCGATATGTGCAATATCGCCGCGCAGGGGCACCTTGCGCGGATCGGGCTTGGGAACCGGGCCGGAAAGGGCGAAGGGGCCCAGATTCGAATTGTCGGAAGGCGTGGTGGCGTTCAACGAAGGGTCCGTCTGCTCAAGTGAATTTCGCGCGCGCTTAGACCGCGAGGGCCGTCGGGGCAAGAATTGCCGTCATTCTACCCGCCATAGCGGCCCTTCAGCATGTGCCACGCGGCGCGCAGACCCAGCGCTTCACCGCCCTTGGGCCGCCCCGGCTTGGCCGCGGGACGCCAGGCAAAGGTGTCGAAATGGACCCAGTCGATGTCTTCGCCCACGAATTTGTCGAGGAACAGGCCCGCCACGCTGGCCCCGGCATAGCCATTGTCCGGCGAATTGTTGAGGTCGGCCACGTCCGATTTCAGCCATTCGGCATAGGCGGCGTGCAGCGGCAATTGCCACACTGCGTCGTCATGGGCGATGCCTGCTTCGATCAGCGCGCGGGCGGTTTCCTCGCGCCGGGCCATCAGGGCGGGAAGGTCCGGCCCTAGAGCCACGCGGGCCGCACCGGTGAGCGTGTCGAAATCGATGATCAGGTCCGGCTCGCTTTCGGAAGCCAGTGTAAGCGCGTCGGCCAGGATCAGGCGTCCTTCGGCGTCGGTATTGCCGATTTCAACCGACAGGCCCTTGCGTGATCGGAGGATGTCGCCGGGGCGGAAGGCATTGCCCGCCACGGCATTCTCCACGGCCGGGATCAGCAGCTGAAGGCGCACGTTGAGCCCGGCCTCCATTACCAGCCCCGCCAGCGCCAGCGCATGGGCAGCGCCGCCCATATCCTTCTTCATCAGCGCCATGCCGCGCGCGGGCTTGATGTCCAGCCCGCCGGAATCGAAGCACACGCCCTTGCCGATCAGCGCGAGCCGAGGGGCCTTTTCATTGCCCCATGTCAGTTCGATCATGCGCGGGGCATGATGGCGGCTGGCGGCGCGACCCACGGCATTGACCATGGGAAATTCGCTCTCCAGCCGGTCCCCCTTGGTGACGGAGACCTTGGCCGAATGCGCCTTGGCCAGGGCTTCAACCTCAGCCTCAAGCTGGGCAGGCCCCATGTCCTCGGCCGGAGTATTGACCAGATCGCGCACCGTCATCACCGCGCGGGCTTCCGCAAGGGCGGGCTCGATTGCCTTCACGCCCTTGGTCAGCAGGATGCGGTCGCCCTCTTCATCCTTATCCTTGCGATAGCGGGTGAAGCGATATTGCGCGGTCTGCCAGCCATGCAGGGCAGGGCCGGGGTCCCCGGTCATCAGGCGATAGGTTCCGGCTGGCAGAACTTCGGCCAGCTTGGCCAGGCACCAGCTTGAAAGCGATGCCGCGTTCGCCACGCCGCCTGCGGCAAACCAGCCATCTCCATCGGGCACGATCACGGTCTGATAACCGCCCGCCGTGAATTTCTGCGCATCCACCGCCGCGCGCTGTTGCGGGTTGAGGGTCTTGAGCCAGGTTTCGAAGCCCTGCTTGTCGATCAGATGAATTTCGGTGGCCTTCTGGCCCCGGTCAGGCTGGATCAATGTATCCTTGTCGATCATGGGTTCCATCTGCATCACCTGCTGCCGAACCGCGAGGGGAAATTTCGATGCTTCTGCGTTCCGTTACCTGTGTTGGCATTGCTGCCACTCTTGCCGCGCTGGCGGGCTGTTCCTCCCCGGCGCCTGCCGACAAGACGGAGGCGGCTACTGCCGCGCCCACTCCGGCAGCGGCCACGGCCAGTCCTGCGGCCGCTCCCGGTGCGGAAGCGGGCAAGATCGCGCAGTCGAACGAGACATTCGAATTCGAATATACTTTCCCGGCGCAGGCCAATGCCAATCCCGAGCTGCGCGCCCTGCTGACCGATCGGGCCCGCAAGGCATCGACGGAATTCGAGAATTCCGCCACCGCCGGGCGCAAGGATGCGGAAGAGAGCAATTATCCGTTCCACGCCTGGGGCTACACCACCAACTGGCAAGTGGTCACCGATCTGCCGGACTGGCTGAGCCTTTCGGCGGTCCATTGGGAGTTCACTGGCGGGGCCCATGGCAACACCATTTTCGACAGCCTGCTATGGGACAGGAAGGCCAATACCGCGCGCGATCCGCTTTCGCTGTTCACTTCCGTAAAGGCGCTGGAAGGCGCGGCGAAGACGGCTTTCTGTGATGTGCTGGACAAACAGCGCTCTGAAAAGCGGGGCGAGAAAGTGGTACGCAATGGCGACGATTGGGACACCGCCTGTATCGGCTTCGACTCGGTCACGGTCATCCTGGGGTCGTCCAACGGTAAGACCTTCGACCGGATCGGCTTCCTCGTGCCACCCTATGCCGCCGGGCCTTATGCGGAAGGCGATTATGAAGTGACGCTGCCGGTGACGCCTGCCGTGATAAAGGTGGTGAAGCCGCAATATCGCGCTTCCTTCGCTGCCGGGAAATAGCGGAGCCGGGCCCCTCCTCTTGGGGGGGAGGGGCTAAACACTCGCATTCGGGCATCATCGTCGCTACATGGCCGGCATGACCGAATACCAGACCATCACCGGAAACGAGACTGTCCTGCGGGACGGAACCATCAAGCTGCACGGGCCGGAAGGCTTTGAAGGGATGCGCAAGGCGGGCCGCCTCGCCGCCGAAATCCTCGATGCGATGGTCGATCTGGTGAAGCCCGGCGTCACCACGGGCGAGCTTGACGATGTCGTGCGTCAGATGACGCTGGATGCCGGCGCGGTGCCCGCCACCATGGGCTATCGCGGCTATGCGCATAGCTGCTGCATCTCGCTCAACAACGTGATCTGCCACGGCATTCCGGGCGACAAGGTGATCCGCGATGGGGATATTCTCAATATCGACGTCACCCCGCTGCTGGATGGCTGGCACGGCGATTCCAGCCGCATGTATATTGCAGGCGATGCGCCGCTGAAGGCCCGCCGTCTGATCGACGTGACCTATGAGTGCCTGATGATCGGCATTGAAAAGGCGAAGCCCGGCGCGCGACTGGGCGATATCGGTGCCGCGATCCAGGTCCATGCGGAAGGCCATCGTTACGGCGTGGTGCGGGAGTTCTGCGGCCATGGCCTTGGCCGCCTGTTCCACGATGCGCCGGAAGTGATCCATGCCGCGCGCGCCGGGACCGGGCCAGTGCTGAAGCCGGGCATGTTCTTCACCATCGAACCGATGATCAATCTGGGCAAGCCGGGCGCCAAGATGCTGTCCGATGGCTGGACGGCGGTGACGCGCGACCGCTCGCTTTCCGCGCAGTTCGAACATTCGATCGGCATCACCGAAACCGGCTGCGAGATCTTCACGGCAAGCCCCAAGGGGCTGGACTGTCCGCCTTACGCCTGAGGCGTTTCGGGCGCCGGATGGCGCCCGAAAGTTTACGCAGAACGACCCGCGAAACCTTGTGACCTTCCGCCTTTGCTGTGGGGCGGAAAGCCTCTCTGCGCCTGCCGTGCGGATTGTGTGAAGAGGCGGAATTGCGCGGGGTTCGGGCAATTCCTGCCGGCTTGCCACGGCTTGCGGCCTGCCTCTGTGAATGTGACCTTTGGCGCCGGGGGTGTCAGCGGGGTGTGACCTTTCGAGCGCGGCCTTTTACGCTGCGTGGTTTGAGGGCTGGGGGAAAGGCTAAGGCTAAGGCTAAGGCTCATCTCCGGCCATAAGCCAGATTTCGCCGGTGTAGGAAAATGCCTTTGGCGGGGCCTATCCCTCGCGCGCGGCCCGCACTGCCGCACCGCCTGCAAAGGGCGCAATCGCCAGTAGCACCAGACTGATGGCGGCAGTCAGTGCAATGCCGCTTTCCCCCCCGGTGGAGAGCGCGCCCGCGCCGAAGATCAGCAAGGGCACGGCCAGCGGGATCAGCAGCAGGCCCGATAGCGCCGCGCCCGCGCGCAGGCCCGCAGTCAGCGCCGCGATGGTCACGCCGATGGCGGCAAGGCCGGGCGTGCCTGCCAGCAAGCCGAGTTCCACCGTGTAGAGCGTCTTCCCGTCGATCCCCAGCAGGGCAGAGGCGGGCAGGGCGGCCAGCATCAGGGGCGGCCCGAAGCTGAGCCAGTGGGCCAGAACGCGCACTGCGATCACCACTTCTTCCGAAATGCCGCGCAGCGCCCAATGGTCGAAGAAACCCTGTTCCAGATCGGGGGCGACCAACCGGTCGAGCGGGAGGATGGCAGCCAGCAGCGCGCCGATCCACGCCACGCCGCCGCCCGTGCGCGCCAGCACCGGCGCGTCTGGCCCGACGGCGAAGGGATAGAGCATCGCCACGGCCAGGAAGAACAGGATCGGCAGCAGAGTGCCGCCGCGCCGCCCGCCCGGCATGAAGGCCGCCAGATCGCGGCGCAGCAGGCGCAGTAGCGCGCTCATGCCACGAAATCCCGCAGCGGCAATTGCTGCATCCCCGCCAGCGCGAAGGTCTGGTGAGAGGCGACAACGGCGATGCCGCCATTGGCGCAATGCTCTGCCGTCAGCCGGGTGACCAGAGCCACGGCAGCGGTGTCCAGCCCGTTCAGCGGTTCGTCCAGCAGCCAGATCGCGGCCTTCTGGCCCAGCAGACGGGCGAGGGCCGCGCGCTTGCGCTGGCCAGTGGAGAGATAGCGCACCGGCACGTCCAGCAGGTCTGCCAGGCCGAGTGCGGTGGCGCGCTGCGCCTCGTCCTCGCCGTCCAGCGCGCTCCAGAAGGCAAGCGCCTTGCCCAGCGGCAGATGCTCGTCCAGCGCCAGCCTTTCATCCACCAGCCCCACCGTGCCTTCCCGCTCCACCGCGCCGACATAGGGGCGGGCAAGGCCGGCAAGGATGCGCAGCAGGCTAGATTTGCCGATGCCATTCGCGCCCGCCACTTGCAGGGCCTCGCCCGGGCCGAGCGTGAAGCCGAGGCCGGAGAACAGCAGCCGGTCCCCCCGGCGGCAGGCAATATTGCTGGCAGAAAGATGAGCCGCTTGCATGGCCAAGGCGCTTAGGCGAAACCCCGGTAAGCGACAAGCAGAGGAGCCGCGCCATGCCCTTTCCGCAATTGACTGACGGAGAACGGATCGAAGGCCTGTCTCATTTGCCCGGCTGGGATCTGCATATCGACAAGACGGCGGTCACTCGCAAATTCGCCTTCCATGATTTCAGCGAAGCCTTCGCCTTCATGACGCGCGTGGCCCTGCTGGCGGAAAAGCTGGACCATCACCCCGAATGGTCAAACGTTTATAACCGCGTGGAAATCACGCTGACCACGCATGATGCAGGGGGCCTTTCGGCGCGGGATATCGCCATGGCGAAGGCGATTGACCGGATTGCCTAGGGGCGGGTGAGAGGAGGATTCCCACTCCTCCTTTCGCATGAGGGCGCGCTTCCACTCACCCCTCCGCATCCTCATGCGCCTTCATCAGCTGGGCAGCGCGCTTCCTCAGTTGGCTGGGCATCCACTTGGCGGCGAAGCGCATTTTGCGGGCGGTCTTGCCCACCAGATAATGCACCTTCTCGCCATGGACGGCGTCCCAGGCATTGTCGGCCACTTCCTCCACTGGCGTGAATTCAAGGCCTGCCTCGGCCACCACCTGCCGGATCGGCACGTTGCTGCGCGCATTGGGGGCGTGGGAGAGTAGCGGCGTGTCGATGAAGCTGGGCATCAGCGAGCGCACGCGAATGCCGTCGGCCTGCCATTCGCCGTCCAGGGTCTCGGTTAGGGAGCGGACGCCCGCTTTGGCGGCTGCATAGATGCTCTGGCTGGGCATGCCGTAAAGCGCGGCGGCGCTGGCGGTGTTGAGCAGGCAACTGCCCGGCGCGCTGGCCTTCAGCCAGGGATAGGCTGCCTGCGCGCCATAGATCACGCCCCTGAGATTGATGTCCAGCGTGCGGTCGATCTCCTCGCGGGAGAGTTCGGCCAAAGGCCCGGCCAACGGAACGCCCGCATTATTGGCAAGCACCTCGATCCGCCCGCCCGAGGCATTGGCAAAGCCGCGCAAGGCCTCGTCCCAGGCATCGCGCTCGCGCACATCGAAGCGGAAACGGAAGGCGCCGCCCGCCAGCATGGCCGCCGTGGCTTCCATGCCCTGTTCGTCAATATCGCCCAGGCCGATGAACCAGCCCTCGGCCGCGAAACGGAGTGCGATGGCCCGGCCGATGCCTGATCCGCCGCCCGTGATGAAGATCGCCTTGCGCGTCATATTCTATCCTCTCCCCAGAGTATGGTAGATGGATAGAACTTGCTGACAGTCTTGTCAGCAGGGACATTCGCAGAGCTATAATGCGGCGTTGTTGTAGCAATGCCAGGTGAAGATGGCGGCTGCCCCGCGATGGGGGCGCCAGGCTTCGGCCAGCAGGCGCACCTCCTTTTCGCTGGGACGTTCGGACAATTGCAGAATCTTGCCGATGCCAACCTGCACTGCCAGATCGCCCGCCGGCCAGATGTCGGGCCGCCCTTCCGCGAAAAGCAGGTAAATCTCGGCTGACCAGCGACCGACGCCCTTGATCTGGATGAGCTGGGCAATCGCTTCCTCGTCATCCTGTGGCAGGGCTTCGAAATCCAGTTCGCCATCGGCCACGAGCTGGCACAGCGAACGGATATAGGACTGTTTCTGGCGGGACAGGCCGCAGGCGCGCAGCGCGTCGAAATCCTGCGCCAGGATCGTGGCGGCGGGAACGTCGGCGCCCACCAGTGCCTCCAACTTGGCCCACATGGAAGCAGCGGCGGCAACGCTCACCTGTTGACCCACGATTGTGCGCAGCATGGTGGCATAGCCAGTGGGGCGGATGCGCGGTTCGGGATATCCGGCGATCTGGCGCGCACGGTCAAAAGCTGGTTCACGAGCTGACAACTCGTCGATTCCCTGCCGTAATAATTCCGCCGAAAGGCCCATAAATCCTCGCCGCCTTCTTGCCAAAACCCGCCCCAGCCCGTAGCAGCCCGGCCAAACGGCCGTCCGGCCGAAGGCTCCTTTTTTCGAGACGATGAGGACGTGCATATGCCCAAGCTGATCGTGGTCAACCGCGCTGGCGAAGAAACTTCTGTCGAGGTCGGCCAGGGCCTGACCGTGATGGAAGCCATTCGGGACAATGGCTTCGATGAACTGCTGGCCCTGTGCGGCGGCTGCTGTTCCTGCGCCACCTGCCATGTCCATGTCGATCCCGCCTTCAAGGATGTGCTGCCCGCGATCACGATGGACGAGGACGATCTGCTCGACAGTTCGGATCATCGTGACGAAAATTCGCGCCTTTCCTGCCAGATCCCCTTCACTGATGCGATGGATGGGATGAAGGTCACTATCGCCAAGGAAGACTGATCGCTTCGCCTGCGCCATGTGGCTCCCTTGCCGGGGCGCATGGCGGCAGATGCGATGGAGCGCCGTGAAGAAAGGCGCTGTGAAGAGAGGCTAGGGGCCGCCCAAGCGCATTTGCATTGCGATATGGTCCCTTGCATCCTAACTCACCCTCCATGACTGCTGCGACCTACCGCGATACGCTCGATCTGATCGGCAATACTCCGCTCGTCCTGCTTCAGGGGCCGAGCGAGGCCGCGGGCTGTGAGATCTGGGGCAAATGCGAATTTGCCAATCCCGGCGCCTCGGTGAAGGACCGGGCCGCCCTGTGGATCATCCGCGATGCGGAGGAGCGGGGCGAGTTGAAGCCCGGCGGCACGATTGTGGAAGGCACCGCGGGCAATACCGGCATCGGCATCGCTCTGGTGGCCAATGCGCTGGGGTACAAGACGATCATCGTCATGCCCGACAATCAGAGCCGCGAGAAAATGGCCACCCTGCGCGCGCTCGGTGCCGAACTGGTGCTGGTCCCGCCCGCGCCTTACAAGAATCCCGGCCATTTCGTGCATACCAGCCGCCGCTTGGCAGAAGAGACGCCGGGCGCGATCTGGGCCAACCAGTTCGATAATACCGCCAACCGCAAGGCCCATATCGAAAGCACCGCCCCGGAAATCTTCGCGCAGCTGGAAGGCCGGATCGACGGTTTCACCTGCGCTGCGGGCACTGGCGGCACGATTGCGGGCACGGGGCTGGGCCTCAAGTCCCTCGACGAGAACATCACCATTGCCCTGACGGACCCCTATGGGGCGGCGCTGTATAATTACTACGCCCATGGCGAGTTGAAGGCAGAAGGCTCTTCAGTGGCGGAAGGGATCGGGCAAGGCCGGATCACCGCCAATCTGGAAGGGGCGCCCATCGATACGCAGTTCCGCATTTCTGACGAGGAAGGCCTGGAATGGGTCGGTCGCCTGCTGAAGGAAGAGGGGCTGTGCCTCGGCCTGTCCTCCGGCATCAATGTGGCAGGCGCCGTGGCGCTGGGCCGCAAGCTGGTGGCGGAAGGCAAGACGGATGCCCGCGTGGCCACGATCCTGTGCGATACGGGCTTCCGCTATCTCTCCTCGCTCTACAATCGCGAATGGCTGGAGGCGAAGGGCTTGCCGGTGTTCGGCTGGCTGGAACAAGCGTAACGCTTGGAGCCGGGCGCGGCTTAGGCTAACAGCCTGCCATGAGCATGGAACAGCAGCTCGATCGTGACCTGGATGACGACAAGCCGCTTGTCGGCCGCAGCCGGATGCGCGCCGAGGCGGTGAAGCGTATGCAGATCGGCCTTGCCGGGATCACGGGGGTCATCCTGGTGGTGGGGCTGGCCAATATCATCCGAGACCGGGCAGACCAGTCGGAACTGGCCGCCGTGCCTGAAGCTGCGCCAACAGTAGCCACGCGTGCGCCGCATGCTCCGGCCAAGGACCCGCTCGCCGATGCCGGCGTAGTGCCTGAACTTCCGGCAGACCCGGTCGCTTCGGCAAGTTCCACGGGCTCGGTCCGGCAGAGCTCAGATGGCACTGGCACGCAGCCTTAAATTCGGACTTCTTCTGCTGGCACTGGTGGTTGCGGGCGCGGCGGCATGGTTCGCCGTGGGCCGTCAGCCTGAGGAGCGCCTTGCGCCGCTTGGGCTTTTTACCAGCCTGCCGATCTATTGGAGCGAAGCGGCGGATATTTCTGCCATGCTGTCCCCCGATGCGGAACCGCATTGGGCGCGCACCTTGATCGAACGACGGCGAGATTTGCGGCCGCTCGATGTGCTGACGCCGCAGGCACTTGCTCCCTTCAGGGACATTCTGATCGCCCAGCCAAGAGCGCTCGGCGCGGCGGAGAATGTCGCCCTCGATGGCTGGGTGCGGGGCGGCGGCCATGTTCTGCTGTTCGCGGACCCGCTGCTGACCCAGCATTCGCAATTCGGCCTGGGTGACCGGCGGCGGCCGATGGATGTGGCGCTGCTGTCCCCGATCCTCAACCATTGGGGATTGGCGCTGACGATGGACGATGCCGGGCCTGAGGGCGAGCATCAGGTCAAACTGTTGGGCGGCCCCCTGCCTGTCGATCAGGCAGGGCGTTTCGTTCTGCTGCCCACCGAACCCGGCGCGCCTTCCACATGCCGATTGCTTGCAGAGGGGTTGGCGGCGGATTGCCGGATCGGCGCGGGGCGAGCCCTGATCGTGGCGGACGCCGCATTGCTCGACCGTGCCGAGCATGGCGATGCTGGCG
>MKUB01000033.1:16133-25052 GCA_001898545.1 Sphingomonadales bacterium 63-6
GCGAGGCGGCGCTTTCCCGCCTGCTGGACTCAGCCTTCCCTCACCACTGATCGAATCCGGGGATTTTACGGGATCGTGACCCCGTTTCGTCGCGGATTCGCGCGCAAACCCTTGAATTTCAATAGAACATTATGAGAACAATGGCTTTGGGGAAGGCGTTTAAAATCAAGAAAATATGATATAATTCAGTTAGATATATCGTATTCCCCGAATTTCCCGTGATTTTCCCTTTCATCCCCGCTTTGTGCGGGTTACACAATGTTTCCATCGGAAACCTGTTCTCGTTGCATTCCGCGCAAGCGGACTGGGCGGGCCGTGGATGAACACGGTCCGGAGCGAGGGTGGTTTGCCGAATTCGAGGGATCAACGCCCGCAGGCGGGATGGGGCAAAGTGACAGGGGAAAGGCAGGTCATCTATAGCGGTCAAGGCTTCTCGCTGAAGGGCGAGAAAGGCCGCTTTGTGCTGCCCCCGGCTTTCCGCAAATCCGTAGCGGAATCGAGCGACGGAAAGATCCTCTGCCTCGCCAAGCATGAACGCTGGAACTGCCTGACCGGCTTTGGCCTGTCGCGCCGCGACGAGCTGGAAACCCAGATCGAACGGGAAGAAGAACGCGCCATCCGCCTTGGTCGCGATTTCGACCCCGATCTGCGCCGTGTTCAGCTGTTCGGCTTCATCGAAATCCCCTTCGATGCTTCCGGTCGCTTCATCATGCCCGATCATCTGGCCGGGCTCGGCGCCCTGCAGGGCGAGGTGTTCTTTCAGGGTGCGGGCGGCTTCTTCACTCTGTGGAACCCGGAAGAGCTCTATCGCATGGGCGAAGGCTGGGAAGGCGCGCAGGCGGCTTGCCGCGCGCTCGCTGCGGAAAACGCGAAGGGGAAGAAGGCATGACCGACGCCCCGCACATTCCCGTCCTGCTCGATGAAGTGATCGATGCGCTGGCTCCCCGGCCGGGCGATGTGATCGTGGATGCCACTTTCGGCGCGGGCGGTTACACCCGGCGCTTGCTCGATGCCGGTGCCATCGTTCATGCTTTCGACCGGGACCCTGATGCGATTGAAGCTGGCCTGAAATGGCCGGAAACCCGAGAAAATCCGCCGCGCCTGATCCTGCATCCGCGCCGTTTTTCCGAAATGGCCGATGCCATGGCGGAAGCGGGCGTGCCGCAGGTGGACGGCGTGGTGATGGATATCGGCGTGTCCTCCATGCAACTCGATCAGGCCGAGCGCGGCTTCGCTTTCGCTTCCGATGGCCCGCTCGACATGCGCATGAGCCAGGATGGGCCGAGCGCCGCCGACTTTCTCAATTCGGCGGACGAGGCCGAGATTGCCGATGTGCTGTATCTCTATGGCGAGGAACGCCAGTCCCGCCGGGTGGCCCGCGCCATCGTGGCGGCGCGGCCGCTGAGCTCTACGGCGGAGCTTGCGCGGGTGGTGCGCAAGGCGTTGGGCCATCGGCCCGGTGCGCCGAAAGACCCGGCAACCCGCAGTTTTCAGGCAATCCGCATCCATATCAACGATGAGCTGAAAGAGCTTGAGGCTGCGCTGAGCGGAGCCGAGGCGCTGCTCAAGGAGGGCGGCAGGCTGGCTGTCGTCAGCTTCCACAGCCTTGAGGACCGGATCGTGAAACGCTTCCTGCGCGATGCTTCCGGGGCATCGGCCGGCACCTCGCGTCATCTTCCGGCGGCCAATGATGGAGAGGCCGCCGCTTTCGCTTCGCTTTCAAAGGCGATCCGTCCCACCGAAGCGGAAATCGCGCGCAACCCGCGTGCGCGTTCCGCCACCTTGCGCGCCGCCACCCGCACCGGCGCGCCAGCAAGGGAGGCAGCGTGATGTCGGGCAGGCCGATCATGGGCAGCAGGATGAGGAAAATCGGGTGGGCAGCCGTGCTGCTGACCTGCACCAGCGCCTATGGCGCGCTGCACCTCAAGGTCAATTCGGTGAAGAGCGAGGTCCGCCAGGCGGAACGGCGCATCGTGGCGCTGCGCGACCAGAAGCTGATGCTGGAAACCGAATTCGAGACGCGCGCCAACCAGCAGCAGCTGGCTGCGTGGAACGAGGTCGATTTTGGTTACAAGGCCCCCACTGCCGACCAGTTTCTGGAAGGCGAGCGTCAGCTGGCCCAGTTCGGCACTCCCCGCGCCAAGGGTGCGCCGGAACCAATCCAGGTGGCCAAGGCCCCTGCCGAGGCTGAGGAAAGCTCCATCTTCCCTGCCATGGTCTCGCCCATCACCGGCAAGGCGATTGCCGCCGAAGTGCCGCGGGGCGGGCCGCCAGAGCCGGTCGTGCGCGAGAACCTTTCCGCGCGGCTGGTCCGCCCGTCGCAGCGGGTGGCGATCGGGTCCATCGCAGGGGGGGTGGAGTGAACGCACTCACGATCAGCACGGCAATCACCACCGGCCGTGTCGAACTGGTCAACACTCGTCAGCGTTCGCTTTTCACTGCCCGGTTCCGCGTGTTGTGGGTGGTGGCGCTCTTTGCCCTGATCGCAATCGTGGCCCTGATGCGCATTGCCTATATCGGCGTGGTCCAGCCCGGCCCGACGCGCACTTCCATGGCGGAGGCGCTGCTGCCCCCGCGCGGCGAGATCACGGATCGCAACGGCGTGCCGCTGGCCCGCGCATTCCCTGCCTATGCACTGTGGTTCAACCCTGCCGCCTTGGGCGATGGCGGTGCGCCGCTGGTGAAGACCCCGGCGGAAGTGGCGGCCCAGCTGGTGCAGATCTTCCCCGATATGGACGCCAAATGGCTCGCCCACCGGCTTTCCAACGGCAAGGCCGGCTATCTGAGGCGGCGTGTGCTGCCGGAAGAGGCGAACCGGGTGCAGGCCATTGGCGAACTGGCGCTGGAAGTTCCGCGCGAGGCGGACCGGCATTATCCGCAAGGCACCATGGCGGCCCACGTGCTGGGCTATGTCGGTGCCGATGGCCATGGCCGCGTGGGCATGGAAGCCGTGCTGGACAAGCAACTGCTGGACCCTGCAGAGCGCGGAAAGCCGGCCATGCTGTCCATCGACAGCCGCGTGCAGGGCGCGCTGGAAGATGAATTGCGCCGGGGCATGCTGGCCGTGAACGCGGTCGGCGCGGCAGGGCTGGTGCTGGATGTCGATACTGGCGAAGTCATGGCGCTGGCGTCCCTGCCCGAATTCGATCCGAACAAGATCGATGCGGCGGGCGAAAGGAACATGTTCAACCGCGTGACCAACCAGGTCTATGAACTGGGTTCCACCTTCAAGCCGCTCAGCATTGCCGCCGCCATCGATGCGGGGGTGGTCACTGATCTTTCGCGCCGCTACCAGGCGGCCCGCCCGCTTGAAATGGGTGGCTTCCGGATTCGCGACAGCCACGTTATGGGGGCAACCCTGAACGTGCCCGAAGCCCTGATCCATTCCTCCAATATCGTAACCGCCCAGGTCGCCGACGAACTGGGGGGCAAGGCGCTGCAACGCTACATGACCGAGCTGGGCATGCATGAGCGGCCCTATATCGAACTGCCCGCGCGCGGTTTTCCCATCTGGCACAAGGGGGACTGGCCGCGCCTGCGGACGATGACGGTCAGCTATGGCCACGGTATCGCGGTTACCCCGCTGCACCTCGCCAGCGCCTATGCCACCATGGTCAATGGCGGAATCTGGCGCCCGGCCACGCTGTATAAGGTGGAGCCAGGCCATGCGGCCAAGGGCCGCCGCGTGTTCAAGGCCAGCACCAGCGCCCGGATGAACCAGCTGATGCGCATGATCGCCGTCTATGGCACCGGCAAGAGCGCCGATGCCCCCGGCTTCCGCGTGGGCGGCAAGACGGGTTCGGCCGAAAAGCCGGGCGTTGGCGGTTATCGCCGGTCCAGCCTGGTTTCTACCTTCGCCGCCGCCTTCCCGATGGATCGCCCCCGCTATGTCATTATCGCCATGCTGGACGAGCCTAAGGGCACGGCGGCCAGTTCCTATCAGCGCACGGCGGCCTGGAACGCGGCGCCGATCGTCGGGCGGCTGGTGCCGCGCATCGGCCCGCTGCTGGGTGTGATGCCGGACGAGAACCACGACATTGACCTGACCGATCTGGCGCCGCTGGTGGGTGGGAAGAAGAAATGAACCTTGCCCGCCTTGCAGAAGCGGCGGGCATTGCCGTCGAGAATCCACCCGCCGATGTGGTGACGGGTTTTGCCATCGATCACCGCAAGGTCGCGCCGGGCACTGTATTCGGCGCCTTCAAGGGTGCGAAGTTCAATGGCGAGGATTTCATTCCCGCCGCCATTGCCGCCGGGGCCATCGTCATTGTTGCCCGGCCCGAGGCGAAGGTGGAAGGCGCGGTACATATTGCCGATGTCGAACCGCGCCGCGCCTTTGCCCGCCTTGCCGCGCGCTTCTTCCAGCCTGTGCCGGACATGGTGGTGGCGGTGACGGGCACCAACGGCAAGACCTCCACCGTGGAGATGACCCGTCAGCTCTGGCGCATGGCCGGGCACCGCGCCGCCTCCATCGGCACATTGGGCGTCACCACCCCGGATGAGAGTGTTTCCACCGGGCTGACCACGCCTGACATCGTGACTTTCCTGTCCAACATGCACGGGCTGGCGCAGGAAGGCGTCACGCATGTCGCCTATGAGGCGTCAAGCCATGGCCTGTCGCAATATCGCGTGGAAGGGCTGAAAGTCTCGGCCGGGGCCTTCACTAATCTCAGCCGCGATCACCTCGATTATCACAAGGATATGGAGGATTACTTCGCGGCCAAGATGCGCCTGTTTGACGAAGTCGTGGAAGATGGCGGCACCGCAGTTGTGTGGGCCGACGATGAATGGTCCGCCCGCGCGGTAGACCATGCCCGGCGGCGCGGATTGAAGCTGCTGACCGTGGGCGAACAGGGCGAGGGCATTCGCCTGGTCCAGCGTATTCCCGGCCAGCTCGGGCAGGAGCTCGATCTGGAATATGGCGGCGCTGCCTGGAAGGTGAAACTGCCGCTGATCGGCGGCTATCAGGCCGCCAATGCGCTGATTTCCGCCGGGCTGGTGCTGGCGACAGGTGGCGATCCCAAGGCGACTTTCGATGCCGTGGCCCGCCTGCAACCCGTGCGGGGACGGCTGGAACGCGCCGCCATCACGGCAGCCGGCGCGCCGGTCTATGTCGATTATGCCCATACGCCCGATGCGCTGGAAGCGGCCATTGCCGCGCTGCGTCCGCATGTGACGCAAGGCGGAAAGCTGATCGCGGTATTCGGCGCCGGGGGTGATCGCGATACGGGCAAGCGCGCCGAAATGGGCAAGGTTGCCGCGCGCGCTGCCGATCTGGTAATCGTGACGGACGACAATCCGCGCAGCGAAGATCCCGCCGCCATCCGCGCCATGGTGCTGGCAGGCGCGCCCGATGCGCGCGAAATCGGGGATCGTCGCGCGGCCATCGCCGTAGCGATCGCGGAAGCTGGGGCGCGGGACATCGTATTGATCGCCGGGAAAGGCCATGAGCAGGGCCAGATCGTCGGCGCGGGAGAAGACATGCAGATCCTTCCCTTCGACGACGTGACCGTGGCGCGCGAATGTGCGGGGGGGGCTGGCTGATGGCCTCTCTGCCGATCCTGCCGCTGCCGATTGCCTGGCTGCCCCAGTCTTCCGACGCATTGCCGCTGGCCCTGTGGGATGCGGTGACCATCGCCATGGCCACTGGCGGCAGGCCGAGCGGGCAGTTCCAGGTTTCCGGCGTGGAGATTGACAGCCGCGATGTGGTGCCGGGGGACCTGTTCTTCGCGCTGAAGGGCGAGACGAGCGACGGGCACGATTATCTGGCCAAGGCATTCGTCAATGGCGCCGCCGCTGCCGTGGTGGATCGCCCGATCCCGCAGCCGCATATTCTGGTGGAGGATACGTCCGCCGCGCTGGAACAACTGGCGCGGACTGCGCGCAACCGGGTTTCGGCAAAGATCATCGGCGTTACCGGATCGGTCGGGAAGACGGGCGTGAAGGAGGCGATTTTCGCCGCGCTTGACCGCGCGAGCAGGGGAGCGGCCCATCGTTCCGTGCGCAGCTATAACAACCATGTCGGCGTGCCGCTAAGCCTGACGCGCATGAATGGGCGCAGCAAGTTCGGCATTTTCGAAATGGGCATGAACCATGCGGGCGAAATTGCCGCGCTGGCCGCACAGGTGCGCCCGCATGTGGCCGTCATCACCACCATTGCGCCCGCCCATATCGAGATGCTGGGCAGCGAGGAGGCCATTGCCGACGCCAAGGCCGAGATTTTCCTGGGCCTGGAAGAGGGCGGCACTGCGGTGATCCCGGCGGACAGCCCGCATTTCGAGCGGCTGCGCTCCGCTGCCGTGGCGGCAGGCGCGAAGGTGGTCTCGTTCGGCAAGGCGCGCCATGCCGATGTGCGGCTGCTGGATGCCATCCCGCAGGCTCATGGCGGCTCGCTGGTGACGGCTGACCTTGGCGAGAACCGCCTGTGCTACACCGTGGCGGAGCCGGGCGACCATTGGGTGTCCAATTCACTGGCCGTGATCGCGGCAGTGCGCGCCGCGGGCGGCGATCTGGGCGCGGCGGGGCTGTCGCTGGCGGAAATGGGCGGGCTCAAGGGCCGGGGCGCGCGCCACCGGGTGGAAGCACCGGGGGGGCAGGCCCTGCTGATCGATGAAAGCTACAACGCCAATCCCGCATCCATGCGGGCCACGCTGGCGCAATTGGGGCAGACGCCCGCCACGCGCCGCATCGCCGTGCTGGGCTCAATGCGGGAACTGGGCGATTTCGGCCCGGCCTTCCACGCGCAACTGACCGAGCCCCTTGCGGCGGCGAATGTCGATTTTGCGCTTCTGGTCGGCGCGGAAATGGATGCGCTGGCGCAGGAATTGGGGAAAGGGGCGGCTAACGCGCTTGGCAAGCCGATTCGCTTCGCCCATTGCGGTTCTCCTGAAGAAGCCATCGCGGCGCTTGAGGAGTTCGGCCTTTCGGGGGGTGACGCGGTGCTGGTCAAGGGATCGAATTCGGTGGGCCTGGCACGCGTGGTGGCCCACTTCGCCGGTGCGGAAGGCGCCGGGGGTCGCAAGGAAGTCTAATGCTTTATCTCATCGCGCAATGGCTGGAGTTTCAGGGCCCGGCCAATCTGGTGCGCTATCAGACTTTTCGCGCCGGGGCCGTGCTGGTTACCGCATTGTTGATCGGGCTGGTCATCGGCCCGCGCTTCATCAACATGCTGCGCGTGCGCCAGGGCAAGGGGCAGCCGATCCGCGAGGATGGGCCGCAGACGCACCTCGCCAAGCGTGGCACGCCCACCATGGGCGGGCTGATGATCCTCGTCTCGCTGATGCTTTCCATGCTGCTGTGGATGAACCTTGCCAGCCCCTTCGTCTGGGCCTGCATGGCGGTGACGGCGGGTTTCGGCCTGATCGGCTTCCTCGACGATTACGACAAGGTGACCAAACGCAGCCACAAGGGCGTTTCGGGCAAGGTCCGCCTGCTGGCGGAATTCGCGGTGGCGGGTGTAGCCAGCTGGATCATCGTCAGCCAGATCAGCACCAACCTCTATATCCCGTTCCTTTCCGGAGTCAGCATTCCGCTGGGGCCGTTCTATTATGTCTTCGCCGCAACGGTGATCGTGGGTTTCGGTAATGCTGTGAACCTGACCGACGGGCTGGACGGGCTGGCCACCATGCCGGTGGTGATCGCGGCGGGCGCCTTCTCGCTGATCTGCTATCTCGCGGGCCGCGTGGACTATGCCACCTATCTGGGCATCCCGCATGTGCCGGGCGCGGGCGAACTGGCGATCTTCTGCGCCGGGATCATGGGGGCGGGCCTGGCCTTCCTGTGGTTCAACGCACCGCCTGCGGCCGTGTTCATGGGCGATACGGGCAGCCTTGCCCTGGGCGGGGCGCTGGGCGCCATCGCCGTCGCCAGCCATCACGAGATCGTGCTGCTGGTGATCGGCGGGCTGTTCGTTCTGGAAACGGCCTCGGTCATCATCCAGGTGTTCTTCTACAAGCGGACCGGCAAGCGTGTGTTCCGCATGGCGCCGATCCATCATCATTTCGAACAGCTCGGCTGGCCGGAATCGACCGTGGTGATCCGTTTCTGGATCATCTCGATCGTCTTCGCGCTGGCGGGCCTGGCAACGCTCAAGCTCAGGTGATCCGCTCAACCCACTTCTCCGGCAAGCGCTACGCCATACTCGGCCTCGCCCGTTCGGGGCTTGCGGCTGCGGAATGCCTGCTGGCCAGCGGGGCCGAAGTGGTGGCGTGGGACCGGCAGGACAATGCCCGCGCCGCTCTGGAAGGGCGCGCGCGGCTGGCCGATCCGCTGGAGATAGACCTCGCGGGTTTTGACGGGATCGTCGTTTCCCCCGGCGTGCCGATCAACATCCACCCCATCGCCCAGCGGGCTCACGAAGCCGGTGTGCCGCTGATCGGCGATATAGAACTGTTCGCGCTCGCCCGTGCGGACCTTCCCGCGCATCGCGTGGTGGGTATTACCGGCACCAATGGCAAATCCACCACCACGGCGCTGGTCCGCCACCTGCTGGAAAGCGCGGGCGTTCCGGCGCGGATGGGCGGGAATATCGGCCTGCCGATCCTGGCGCAGGAGCCTTTGACCCCCAATGAGAACGGCACCGGCGTCTATGTGCTGGAACTTTCCAGCTACCAGATCGACCTGACCTTCTCGCTGCGATGCGAAGCCGCCGCGCTGACCAATATCACGCCGGACCATCTCGACCGTTATGCCGGGTTCGAGGCCTATGCCGCCTCCAAGGCGCGGCTGTTCGCGATGCAAGACGCCGGTCAGTTCGCCGTCTTCGGCTGCGCGGATAGTCCCACCCGCGCCATCTGCGAGGCGGAACGCGCGCGGCGCCCCGCTGGCCGCGTGGCCTGCGTGGACAAGGCGGCCATCCTGCCGCACCAGCCGGACTGGCCTTCGCTGCAGGGGCCGCATAATCTGGAAAATGCGGCGGTC
>MKUB01000033.1:25131-44537 GCA_001898545.1 Sphingomonadales bacterium 63-6
GCAGCTTGGCGAATATCACGGCGTGCTGTTCATCAATGACAGCAAGGCGACCAATCCCGCCTCCACCGCCCCCGCTCTGGCAGCTTATCCGCCGCGGCCGGGCCCGAACGGGCCCGAGAAGCGCATTCACTGGATTCTGGGCGGCCTGCCCAAGGGCAATGATCTGGGCGAGTGCGAGCAATATTTCGGCAATGTCGCCGCCGCCTATACGATTGGCGAGGCCGGTCCCCTTTTTGCCGAGATCCTCGACCCGGTGACCCATGTGGAACGCTGCGAGATGATGGCCGAAGCCGTGCGGCGGGCCATGGAAGCGGCGCGTCCGGGGGATGTGATCCTGTTTTCGCCCGCCTGCGCCAGCTTCGACCAGTTCCGCGATTATGAGATGCGCGGCGACGCCTTCCGCGAAATCGCCGCCTGTCTTACTGACGGGAATGTCGGTTCGTGAACGCCGCCCCGCAGATCTCCCAGCCCTATATCCCCAATGCTGGGGAGCGTGCGCAGAAATCGCGCATGCGGCTCGACAAGCGCAGCCAGCTGCGCATCTGGTGGCGCGAGATTGACCGGGTATTGCTGGTGATGATCCTGCTGCTGATGGCAATCGGCACGGTGGCGGTCGCGGCGGCGTCTCCTGCCAGTGCGCGGCGCCTCTCCACCTCGGCAGTGAAGCTGGACGATCTTTATTTCTACTGGCTGCATCTGCGCTGGCAGTTCCTGGGCATACTGACCATGCTGGGCGTTTCCATGGCGCCTCGCGACTGGGCGCGGCGCGGCGCCATCGTGCTCTGTGCGGTGATGCTGGCGGGGCTGATCCTGGTGCCTTTCGTCGGGTCCGAAGTGAACGGGGCCAAGCGCTGGCTGCGGTTCGGCATCAGCCTGCAGCCTTCCGAATTTCTCAAGCCCGCCTATGCCATCACCATGGCGTGGATATTGTCCTGGCGGGTGCGCGATCCGCGCCTGCCGGTGATTGCCATCGCCACCGGGTTGATGGGCCTTATCGTGGCGCTGCTGATGATGCAGCCCGATTTCGGTTCCGCCATTCTCTATGTCGGTTGCTGGGGTGTGCTGGTGCTGCTTTCGGGCATCGACATGCGCCGCATCGGTATGCTGGCCGGCGCCGGCATTGCCGGGATCGGCGCGACCTATCTGCTCTATGACAATGCCCGCCACCGTATCGACGCCTTCCTGGGTGGCGGCACTGCCTATGACCAGGTGGACCTTGCCCGGCGCACGCTGATGAGCGGGGGCTGGACCGGCAGCGGGTTGTGGCTGGGCACACGCAAGCTTTCGCTGCCGGAAGCGCATACGGACTATATCTTCTCCGTGATCGGGGAGGAATTCGGCCTGCTGATCTGCGCGCTGGTGGTGGTGCTTTATCTGGCCATCATCGCCCGCGTGCTGGTGCGGCTGGTGAACGAGGACAATCTGTTCACCATCCTGTCGGCCTCGGGCCTCATCGCCCTGATCGGCGGGCAGGCTTTCATCAACATCCTCGTCAACCTCCAGCTCTTCCCCTCCAAGGGCATGACGCTGCCGCTGGTCAGCTATGGCGGTTCATCCACAATCGCGCTGTGCCTTACCGTGGGGCTGATGCTGGCCATGACGCGGCGCAACCCCTATCTCAGCCGGGATCGGTTCGATCTCATGGCGGCGCTTGCCAAGGCAGAAGGGGCAAAGGAAGAAGGCCTCAGGGAAGGCAGCCGGCGGATTACCAGGGCCAAGGGAGGGCGGCGTTGAGCTCCGCTTCGAAACATTACGTACTCGCCGCCGGGGGAACCGGCGGACATCTGATCCCGGCCTTCGCGCTCGCTACAGAGCTGGAGCGGCGGGGGCATCATGTTGCGCTGATCACGGACGAACGCGGCGCGGCCATTCCGGGCAAGCCGGACTTCCTGCCCGCTCATGTGCTGCCCGCTGGGCGCTTCGGCAAGAATCCGCTCAAGTGGATCGGCGGCGCGCGGGCTGTGTGGCAGGGTCGCCAGATGGCGCTGCGCCTGTTCGACAGTTTCGAACCCTCTGCCGTGATCGGCTTTGGCGGCTATCCCGCGCTCCCCGCGCTGCTGGCGGCAACCTCCGCCCGCATCCCCAGCATCGTGCATGAACAGAACGCCGTGCTCGGCCGGGTCAACCGGCTGCTGGCGAACAAGGTCGATGCCATCGCCACGGCCTATACGCAGGTGGACCGGCTGAAGGACAAGTGGCAGGCCAAGACCCATATCGTGGGCAATCCGGTGCGTCCCGAAGTTCTCGCCCTGCGCGACCAGCCCTATCCCGCCTTCACGGAAGACGGCTTGCTGCGCGTGCTGGTCACTGGCGGCAGCCAGGGTGCCCGCGTGCTGTCCGAAGTGGTGCCCGATGGGCTGGCCATGCTGCAACCGGCCCTGCGCTCGCGCCTGCAGGTAACACAGCAGTGCCGCGCGGAAGATCTGGAAGCCGTGCGCCAGCGCTATGCCAGTCACGGCATTCCCGCCGAACTGGGCACCTATTTCCAGGATATGGAGACCCGGCTTGCCGATGCGCATCTGTTCATCGGGCGCGCGGGCGCTTCCACCATTGCCGAACTGACGGCGGTTGGCCGCCCGGCGATACTGGTGCCGCTGCCCATCGCCACGGACGATCATCAGGCGGCCAATGCCCGCGAAATGGTGAAGGCAGGCGGTGCCCGCTCGATCCGCCAACCCGGCTTCACCGCCAAGGAACTTGCCAAGCAGATACAGGCCATGGCCCAACATCCTGAAACCCTGGCCAATGCGGCCCATGCCGCATGGAATTGCGGCCGCCCCAATGCGGCGAAAGACCTTGCCGATCTTGTCGAAAGCTTCGGCGGCGCGCCGCTGATGGACGTGATCCGCGTGAATGGCGGGGAAGCCAAGCCCAATGGGCGCGAGGCGCTCGCCCGGGAGAATGTACAATGAAGGGGGTGGGCACCGATATCGGGACGATCCACTTCGTCGGCATTGGCGGCATCGGCATGTCCGGCATTGCCGAGGTGATGAAGAACCTGGGCTATGAAGTTCAGGGATCGGATATTGCAGAAGGGCCTTCGGTTGAACGGCTGCGCGCGCGCGGGATCAAGGTGATGATCGGCCATGCGGCGGAAAATCTGGGCGATGCCGCCGTGGTGGTGACCTCCACTGCCGTGCGCCGCACCAATCCTGAAGTCGCCGCCGCGCTGGAACATCGCATTCCCGTGGTCCGCCGGGCCGAAATGCTGGCCGAGCTTATGCGGCTGAAGAACACGGTCGCCGTGGCTGGCACGCATGGCAAGACGACCACTACCAGTATGATCGCCACGCTGCTGGATGCGGGTGGGATTGACCCCACCGTCATCAATGGCGGGATCATCGAAAGCTATGGCTCCAATGCGCGGCTTGGCGCCAGCGACTGGATGGTGGTGGAAGCCGATGAAAGCGACGGCTCCTTCCTGCGGCTGGATGGCACCATCGCGGTCGTCACCAATATCGATCCGGAACATCTCGACCATTACGGCTCGTTCGATGCGGTGAAGAAGGCCTTCGTCGAATTTATCGAGAATGTGCCCTTCTATGGCGCGGCCGTGTTGTGCATCGACCACCCGGAAGTGCAATCCGTGGTCGGCCTGGTGCGGGACCGGCGCGTAGTGACTTACGGCTTCTCGCTGCAGGCCGATGTGTGCGGCGTGAATGTCCGGCCGGAAGGCGGCGGCAATGTGTTTGACGCCGTCATCCGCCAGCGCGGGCAGGAAGATCGCCGGATCGAAGGTGTGAAGCTGCCCATGCCGGGACGTCATAACGTCCAGAACGCGCTCGCGGCGATTGCCGTGGCGGTGGAAATGGGCTGCCCCGACGATGTGATCCGCAACGGCTTCGCCAAGTTCGGCGGGGTCCGCCGCCGCTTCACGCGCGTAGGCGAAGTGGACGGCGTCACGATTATCGACGATTACGCCCATCACCCGGTGGAGATCAAAGCCGTGCTGGCCGCCGCGCGCGAAGCGACGCAGAACCGCGTGATCGCCGTGGTCCAGCCGCACCGTTTCACGCGCCTGCGCGACCTGATGGAAGAATTCCAGACCTGCTTCAACGATGCCGACATGGTGTTCGCCGCTCCGGTCTATCCGGCGGGTGAAAGCCCGATCGAGGGCGTGGACAGCCAGGTGCTGGTCAGCGGGATCAAGGCGCGCGGCCACCGCTCTGCCGCCGAGGTTTCCGGTGCGGACGATCTGGCGGGCGTGCTGTCGGATATCGTCGAACCGGGCGATATGGTTGTATGCCTCGGCGCGGGTGACATCACGCGCTGGGCCGCTCGCCTTGCTCCGGCCATCGGGGCAAAGCGCGGGGAAAAGGCATGATGAGCGCGCCCTATTCCGAAATTGACGAGGTGATGGTTTCGTCCAGCCTGCCGGTGAAGAATGTGCGCGGCAAGCTGACCCGCAACGCCCCGCTGGCGCCGCTGGTGTGGTTCAAGTCGGGCGGGGCGGCGGATTGGCTGTTCGAGCCCGCGGATTTCGAGGATCTGGCATCCTTCCTGTGCCAATTGGGCGGGCAGGTGCCGGTAATGGCGCTGGGGCTGGGCTCCAATCTGATCGTGCGCGATGGCGGAGTGCCGGGCGTGGTGGTGCGGCTGGGCAAGCCCTTTGCCAGGGTCGAGCAGGAAGATGCGGTCACTCTGCGCTGCGGCGGCGGGGCGAGCGGCATTCTGGTAGCCTCCACCGCGCGCGATGCAGGCATTGCCGGGCTGGAATTCCTGCGCGGCATTCCCGGAACGGTCGGCGGCTTCGTACGGATGAATGGCGGGGCCTATGGCCGCGAGGTTTCGGATATTCTGGTGGATTGCGATGTGATCCTGCCCGATGGCGGCTTTGTGACGCTGGCGCCGGACGATCTCGATTATTCCTATCGCCATTCCGCTTTGCCGGATGGGGCCATTGTGGTTTCCGCGCGGTTTCGCGGGCAGCCGGGCGATCCGGCGGCAATCGGCGCGGAAATGGACCGTATCGCCGCCGCGCGGGAGGAATCGCAGCCTCTCCGCTCCAAGACCGGCGGATCGACTTTCAAGAATCCCGAAGGCGACAAGGCATGGCGGCTGGTCGATGCCGCCGGTTGCCGGGGCCTGACCATGGGCGGCGCGCAAGTGAGCGAAAAGCATACCAATTTCCTGATCAATACCGGCGATGCCACCAGCACCGATATCGAAGGGCTGGGCGAGGAAGTGCGCCGCCGCGTGGCGCAGAGCCAGGGCGTGGATCTGCAATGGGAAATCCAGCGAGTGGGGAGGCCGTAAGATGGGCACGCTTCCCAAGCTCCATGTCGCCGTGCTGATGGGCGGCTGGGCCAATGAACGGCCCGTCTCGCTGATGTCGGGCAAGGGCGTGGCCGATGCGCTGGAGGCGCGCGGTCACAAGGTAACGCGGATCGATATGGACCGCAGCGTGGCCGCCAAACTGGCCGAAGCTGCGCCCGATGTGGTGTTCAACGCGCTGCATGGCGTGCCGGGGGAAGACGGCACGGTGCAGGGCATGATGGACCTGATGGGCATTCCCTATACCCATTCCGGCCTCGCCACTTCGGTGATCGCCATCGACAAGGAACTGACCAAGCTGGTGCTTGTCCCCCATGGCATCCCCATGCCGGGCGGGCGCATCGTGCAGTCGGAAGAATTGTATGAACGCGATCCCCTGCCGCGCCCCTATGTGCTCAAGCCGGTGAATGAAGGCTCCTCCGTGGGCGTGGCGATCGTCACGGCGGAATGCAATTACGGCGATCCGATCCGCCGCGATGCGGTGGGCCCGTGGCAGGAATTCGGGCAGTTGCTGGCCGAACCCTATATCAAGGGGCGCGAGCTGACCTGTGCGGTTGTGAACGGCAAGGCGCTGACCGTCACGGAACTGGTGCCCAAGGGCGGCTTCTACGATTTCGAGGCGAAATATACGGACGGGATGACGGATCATATCTGCCCCGCCGACATTCCGCTGGAGATCATGGAACTGTGCAAGGCCTATGCGTTGAAGGCGCACAAGGCGCTGGGCTGCCACGGCACCAGCCGTTCGGACTTCCGCTGGGATGACGAACAGGGGCAGGCGGGGCTCTTCCTGCTGGAAGTGAACACTCAGCCGGGGATGACTCCGCTCAGCCTGGTGCCCGAGCAGGCGAAATATTGCGGAATGGAGTATGGTGACCTGGTGGAGGCCATCATTGCCGACGCGCTGGAGCGCGCCGCGGCCTCTGCCGGAGATAAGGGGGCGTAGGTGGCGCAAACGATCAAGCGCAAGGCTCAGGGGGTACGCCGCGCGGCAGCGGCCCGGGGCACTGCGCGGAAGGTGAAGAAGGCGCGCTCCACCACCGGGGCAATGGCCGATGTGCTGATGCGCTGGCTGCCCTTCACCGAAGAGCAACTCCAGAAGATTTTCCTCGCCTTGATCCTGGCGGGGGCGATGGCGCTTGCTTTGTTCATTGCCGTTCTCGCCGGCCTGCCTGCCCTCATCAACCAGCAGATCGCCACGCTGGCCGCCGATGCCGGGTTCGAAGTGCGCCGGGTAGAAGTGCGCGGCGTGCAGCGGATGAACGAACTCAAGGTCTATGAGCGTGTACTGGGCGAGCGCGATCAGGCAATGCCGCTGGTCGATCTCGATGCGGTGCGTGTGCGGCTGCTCGCGCTCAGTTGGGTCAAGGATGCGCGGGTTTCGCGCCGTCTGCCGGATTCGCTGGTGATCGACATTGTCGAGCGCACCCCTCATGCCGTGCTGAAGAAGGCGGACAAGCTCGTCCTGATCGACGAGACGGGGCACGAGCTGGAACCCGTTTCCCCCGCCGCCGCGCGGGGCGCATTGGTGATCGAGGGGCCGGGGGCTGGCCGCCAGGTGGCCGCGCTGGGCGATCTGCTCGATGCCGCGCCCGCGCTGGAACCGCAAGTGGCGAGCGCCGAATGGGTCGGCAATCGGCGCTGGAATCTTACTTTCAAGACCGGCCAGGTTCTCGCTTTGCCGCAAGGGGACAAGGAATCGGCGGGTGCGCTGGTGGCCTTTGCGCGGCTTGACGGAGTGAACCGCCTGCTCGGCGGCAAGGTCGCCACTTTCGATATGCGCGCGCCGGAACGGATTTATATGCGCATCCCCGGCCTGTCGCAGCAGCCCGGTGAGATGAGTGTTGCGCCCGCCAACGAAGCGAGCAGCGCCGCCCCGAAGGATGAAGCCGAAGTGGGAGTGCCGGACTGATGGCCTCCACTCCGCGCATCACCAAGGTCTTCGGTGCGATCAACATCGGCTCGTTCCGCATTTCCGCGATGATCGCGGGGGTGAGCGAAACGGGCGAGATGATCGTGCTTGGCTCCGGTCACCGCGCGGCCCAGGGCATCAAGCGCGGTTATGTCACGGATATGCAGGCCGCCACCTATGCCGTGCGCGACGCGATCGAGCGGGCGGAGAAGCTGGCAGGCACCAGCGTGTCCAGCGTGTGGATCGGCTGTTCGGGCGCGGGGCTTTCCAGCAAGATCGCCCAGGTCGAGATCGACATTGGCGGCCGCCGCATCGAGGAGGAGGATATCGAACATCTCCTCGTTGCCGCACGGGACGGGTTGCAGCCCGATGGCCGCACCGTGCTCCATGCCCAGCCTGCCCATTATACGCTGGACGGGGCCCATGGCGTGTCCAACCCCAAAGGCCTCCATGCCGAGCGGCTGGGGGTGGATGTCCATGTGATGTGTGCCGATGGCGCGCCGATCCGCAACATCACCGAGGCGGTGCAGAACGCCCATCTCGATGTCGAGTCGGTGGTCGCTTCGCCCGTTGCGGCGGGCTATGCCTGCCTCAGCCAGGAAGAACGCGAGTTGGGCGTGGCCCTGATCGAGCTGGGCGGGGAGGTCACCAATGTCTCGGTCTATGCCGGTGGGATGCTGCTGGGGATGCTGGCGATCCAGATGGGCTCGGCCGATATTACCGACGCCATAGCCTCCCATTTCGGCATTCGCCGCTATCAGGCGGAGCGTTTGAAATGCGTGGCCGGCTCGGCCATCGCTTCCCCGGCGGACCACCGCGAAATGATCCCGGTGAACGGCCCGGGTGAGGAACAGGCAGGGCCGCTGGCGCGCCATGCGGATGACAAGAACCGCGTGCCGCGCGCCGAGCTGATCTCGGTCATTACCGGGCAGCTTGACCGTCTGGTCAGCGAAATTTCCAAATCCCTCAAGGCTCTGGGCTTTTCCGGCCGCAATGGTCAGGTCGTGCTGACCGGCGGCGGGGCGGAGCTTGCGGGCATCGCCGACTATGCGCAAAGCGCGCTGGGCCGCCCGGTGCGGATCGGCAAGCCGCCTACGCTGAAGGGCCTGCCGGAGGCGCATGGCGTGCCCGGTTTTTCCACGCTGGCGGGCCTGGTGCTTTATGCAGCGGCCGATCCGGTGGACATCCGCTCCATCCGTCAAGGCTATCAGGACACGACTCGCCTCAGAGGACTGGCGCTGGCGCAGCGGGTGTTCCAGGCGTTGAAGCAGTATTTTTGATGGAACGACGCAATTTGCAATGCGCTTGTCAGACTGTGGATAAGGATAGTTACGCTTTGCGCGAGCGATTCCCTTTATGGCACAAGTGCAACAATGAGCATGCCCGTGCTACGTGCCCCCTTGGAGAGCTTCAATGAGCATCAATATCGGCCCGCCTTCGGTTGAAGAACTGCGCCCCCGTATCGTCGTGATCGGTGTAGGCGGTGCGGGCGGAAACGCCATCGCCAACATGATCAAGTCCGAGATCGAAGGCGTTGACTTCATCGTCGCCAATACAGACGCGCAGGCGCTGAACAATTCGATCGCGGAACATCGCATCCAGCTCGGCCCGGATATTACCCAGGGCCTGGGCGCGGGTTCGCGGCCGGAAGTGGGCCGGGCGGCTGCCGAAGAAACCGTGGAAGAGCTTGAGCGCGCGCTGGAAGGCGTGAACATGGTCTTCATCGCGGCGGGCATGGGCGGCGGCACGGGCACGGGCGCGGCGCCGGTGATCGCGGAAGCAGCGCGGCGCAAGGGCGTGCTGACCGTGGGCGTGGTGACCAAGCCGTTCCTGTTCGAAGGCACGCGGCGCATGCGCTCGGCCGATTCCGGCATCGACGAACTGCAGAAGCACGTCGATACGCTGATCGTCATTCCCAACCAGAACCTGTTCCTGGTGGCCAAGGCGGAAACCACCTTCAAGGAAGCCTTCGCCCTGGCGGATGAAGTGCTGCAGCAGGGCGTGCGTTCCATCACCGACCTGATGGTGATGCCGGGCCTTATCAACCTCGACTTTGCCGACGTGCGCTCCGTGATGGGCGAAATGGGCAAGGCGATGATGGGCACGGGTGAGGCCGAGGGCGAGAACCGCGCCCTGCAGGCCGCAGAACGCGCTATCGCCAACCCGCTGCTCGACGGTGTGAGCATGCAGGGCGCCAAGGGTGTGATTATCTCCATCATCGGCGGCGAAGACATGAAGCTGCTCGAAGTGGACGAGGCCGCGAACCACATTCGCGAACTGGTCGATCCCGATGCGAACATCATCTGGGGTTCGGCCTTCAATCCTGATCTCGAAGGTAAGATCCGCGTCTCGGTTGTGGCCACGGGTATCGAACAGACGGCGGATCAGGCCGTGCAGGCCACCCGGCCGCTGGACCTTTCCGCCTCGCGGGGGCCCAAGCGGCCCGTTCTGCCTCTGCCCACGCAGGACGAACTGGCCGTTGATGCGGCCTCCGGCTTTGCGCCGGCGCCTTCCCCTGCCATGCCTCAGGCTTACGAGCCGTCCTATGAGGATGAGGCCTATGAGGATACGGGCCGCGGCTATGCCTCGCTGACCGGCGACGAAATCCAGACCGGTGAATTGACGCTGGAAGAAGAGGAAGATGACGGCATCGCCGATGACTGGAACGCGGCTCCCCCGCAGGCCGGTTCGGGCAGCGAGTTGGAACTGACTCTGGAAGCGCCCGATGCCGGCAATGGCGGCCAGGATGAGCTGGTGCTCGATCCCAGCCGCTTTGCGCAGGAAGAGCCTGCCGCGCCTCCGCCGCCCTTCGGCGGTCGCCGTCGGGGTCTTCTTGGGGGTGAGGGCGGTGCAGCCCCTGCTCCTGCGGCCCCTCCAGCAGGCGGCGGTGCCGCCGGTGGGCCGGTGGGCGGTTCGACCCTGTTCGAGCGTATGGCCAACCTCTCGCGTGGGGCTGCGCGGGATGCGGCGGATGACGATGGCGATGACGATCCTTCGGGCCCGTCCATCAGCATTCCGCGCTTTCTGGGGCGCCAGAACAACCAGTGATCGCATGAACGGGGGGCATTCGTCCCCCGTTCAGCCGCGCCTGGGCATGGACGCCGCCACCAGCCGGTCGCAGGCGTGACGATTGGCAAGAACGGGTCGGGTCCAGTGAATTTCACAATGCGTAAGCGAATGGTGCGTAACACAATGGCGCGTAACGGGTTGGTCGGAGCGGCATTGTTTGCCGCCCTTGCCCCGGTGCCTGCCGCCGCACAATCCGCCCCGCAGGTCGGCTCGCGAGAGGTCGTGCAGCCTTTGCCTCCCCGAGCCGCCGACGATCTCAGTTCCGCGCTCAGGCGTCTGGGCACCAACGCGCTGGATGGCCGGGCCATGCTGGATGCTGGCTGGGCTTCGCTGGAGCTGGACGACGTGACGGCTGCTGTCGGTTTTTTCTCCCGCGCGCAGGAACTTCCGGAATTCGTGGGCGAGGCGAAGGCCGGGCTGGGTGCCGCGCAGGTCTATCGCAAGCGCCCGGTTGAAGCTCTCGCCCTGTTCGACGAAGCGGATGCGGCAGGCGTGAAGCTGGGCAATCATGCGGCCATTCGCGGTCTCGCCTATGACATGGTGGGCGATAATGCGCGGGCGCAGCCCTTTTATCGCATGGCCTTGCAGGCGGGCGGCTTGTCCGACGAAAAAGAGCAGGAAATAACGCGCCAGCTTGCCCTCAGCCAGGCGATTGGCGGCGACCAGGCCGGGTCGGAAGCGACCTTGCTGCCGCTGCTCAAGCGCAGCGATCTGGCTGCCTATCGCACGCGCGCCTTCGCTCTCGCCGCTTTGGGCAAGACGGAGGAGGCCGTTTCCATCGCCAATGCCGTGATGCCCGCTTCGCTGGCCGGGCGGATCGCGCCCTATCTGCGCTACATGCCCAAACTCACGCGTGCGCAGCAGGCTTCAGCGGGCAATTTCGGCCATTTTCCGGATGCTGATATGATCGGGAAGGATGATCCCGCCATCGCCCAATATACGGCGCAGGCCAAGCCGGTGCAGCTGGCCGCCGCCGCTCCGCTGGATGCCCGGCTCACCCCCTCCGGCGCGCCTTTGGGGAGCAGCGAGGGCAAGGGGAAGGGCAAGCCTGCCTCTCCGCCTGCCGGAACGGTCATCGCCATGGCTGACAAGGCCAAACCCGCGCCCAAACCGGCTGCTGACGTGAAGGCTCCGGCGCAGACGCCGCCTCCGGCACGTGCGCAGCAGCCCACGCCTGCCATTGCGGCCCAGTTGCCGCCTCCCTCTACGCCCACGCCTGCTCCTGTCCCGCAGCCGGCCTTCTCCCTGCCGCCATCCTCCGGCTCGCAGGTCGCTCTGGCCGCGCAGCCGGCTGCCGCTTCGCAGGCCGCCCCGGCGCTGGCGAACGACACCCCGCCGCCTGCTCCGGCCAGTCTGGCCGATGCCTTTGCCGAATTCTCCAGCGGTCCGGCCAAGGTCGCCCCGGCACCGGGCGCGGTGGACATCACCCGCATCGCTGTCCGCCGCGAGCCCGACAAGAAGGCCGAAGCCGAGAAGGCCAAGGCTGAGGCCGAAAAGGCCAAGGCCGAAGCGGACAAGAAGGCAGCGGCGGAACGCAAGAAGGCCGAGGCCGAGAAGAAGAAGCAGGAAGCTGAAAAGAAGGCTGAGGCCAAGAAGAAGGCCGATAATCCGAGCCGCGTCTGGGTGCAGGTGGGCACCGGGCAGAATCGCTCGGCCATCGCCTTCACCTGGCGCAAGTTCCAGAAGGAACAGTCCAAGCTGTTCGGCAGCCGCAAGGGCTATGTCGCCGCATGGGGGCGCACCAATCGCCTGCTGACCGGACCCTTCACCAGCGCGAAGGAGGCTAATGCCTTCATCAAGCAATTGAAGTCCGCCGGAATCGATTGCTTCATCTTCACCAGCGATGCGGGCGAGGAAGTCTCGCCGGTTTCCTGACCCAATAAGGGCTGGGTAAACTCGGGTAGCGTTGTTTTTACACAACTTGTAAACAGGGTTATCGAGTTTTGCCCAGCGTGGCCGGCAGGATGGATTGCCGCCACGGCGCTGCGCAACGCATTGGTTAGCGGAAGGGTTGCGAGAAGCGTGGGAAGCTATGCGATGAGGACAAGCGAAGAGGACATCGACCGCGATGACGCGGCACCGGTCGAAATGCTCGCGCAGCTGTTCGATGCGCGGGGCTGGCCCTGCGAATTCGTCAGCGACGATGAGATTTCCGGCGAGATTCAGGGCAGTTGGACGCGATATCAGTTGCGCTGCATCTGGCGTTCGGAAGACCGGGTGCTGCAATTGCTCTGCCTGCCGGACATCCGCGTGCCCGATGCAAAGCGCAGGCAGACCTTTGAACTGCTTGCACTGGTTAACGAACAGCTCTGGCTGGGCCATTTTGATATCTGGTCGAATGGCGGGGTGCTGCTCTATCGTCACGGGCTGATGCTGGGCGACGATGGATTGCTCAGCCTTGGCCAGGCGCAATTCGCGGTCGAAAGCGCGGTTGCGGAGTGTGACCGGTTCTATCCCGCCTTCCAGTTCGTGCTGTGGGGGGACAAGAATCCGGCGGATGCCCTTGCCAGCGCACTGGTGGATGCCGCCGGAGAGGCTTGACCCGTTTGCCGCACTAGGTCAGGCGGCAATGCCATGAACACCTTCAATTCCATTCTCCTCGTCGGCTGCGGCAATATGGTTGGCGCCATGGTTCGCGGCTGGATCGCGGGCGGCATTGCCCCTTCGACCTTCACTGTGGTCAATCCCAGCCCGCGCGAGCTTCCCGAAGGCGTCGTGCAACTGCGCGTTTTGCCTGAAGGCGGCAGCTTCGATGCAGTGATGCTGGGGGTGAAGCCGCAGAAACTGGCCGAAGTTGCACCGCAGGTCGAGCCGCTGGTAGGCCCGGGCACGGTGCTGCTTTCCGTGCTGGCGGGCGTGCAGCTTGAAACGCTGGCGGGGAATTTCCCGCGCTCTGCCGCGCAGGTGCGGGTGATGCCCAATCTGGCTGCCGCGCTCGGCAAGTCGCCAGTCGCCCTGGTCGGGGCGGGGCTCGACGAGGCGGCACAGGCGAAGGTGGATGCGCTGATGGCGCCGCTGGGGACGGCGGAATGGCTGGCGGAAGAAAGCCTGATGGATCTGGTGACGGCGCTCGCCGGATCGGGCCCGGCCTTCGTCTATCGCTTCATCGATGCGCTGGCGCAGGGCGCGGCGAATCTTGGCCTTCCGGCGGAGCAGGCCCAGCGTCTCGCTCTTGCGACAGTGGAAGGGGCTTCCGCTCTGGCGGCTGCTTCGGAACATTCGCCCGGCGAACTGGCGCGGCGCGTGGCCAGCCCCGGCGGCGTTACTCAGGTTGGGCTCGACATACTCGACAAGGATAATGCCCTGTCCGCGCTGGTGGAGGATACGTTGCGCGGCGCGCGCGACCGTTCGATCCAGATGGCCGCGGAAGCACGGGCTGCTGCCAAAAGTTAACGGAATCGGATCGATCCTGTCCGGTTTTCCTTGAAATCGGGGGCGGAACCCTCGATATTCCTCTCAGACCGGCCCCGCTCTGGAAGGCCGGCACTGGAGTTAGGAAACGAAAATGGCAGATTGGAACGAACCCCGCCGCTCGCAGCCGGGATTCGGCGCGTCTACCGGTGGTTTTGGCGGCGATGTTGCTAGCCGTGCTGGCTTCGATGCTGGCCTGCGCAAGCACATGCTGTCGATTTACAATTACATGGCGTCGGGCGTGCTGCTGACCGGCGTCGTCGCAATGCTGTTCGCCCGTTCGGGCCTGGCCCTCTCGGTGATGTCGAGCGGACTGGGTTTCGTGGTGATGCTGGCCCCGCTGGCCATCGTCTTCGCGATGAGCTTTGGCGCGAACCGCTTCAGCACTGGCACTCTGCAGGCCCTGTTCTGGGGTTATGCGGTGCTGATGGGCCTTTCGCTCTCGACGATCTTCCTCGTCTATACGGGCGCATCGATCGCCACGACCTTCTTCGCCACGGCGGGCGCCTTCGCGGGCCTCAGCCTCTATGGCTATACCACGCAGAAGAATCTGAGCGGTTGGGGCAGCTTCCTGATCATGGGCGTGATCGGCCTGATCGTGGCCAGCCTGATCAATATCTTCCTGCAGTCGCCTGCCCTTACCTGGGCGGTGAGCGCGCTGGGTGTGCTGATCTTCGCGGGCCTTACCGCTTATGATACGCAGCGTTTGAAGGAAGAATATTACCATGTCGCCGGAACCCAGTGGGCCGGCAAGTCGGTGGTGCTCGGCGCGCTGAGCCTCTATCTCGACTTCATCAATATGTTCATGTTCCTGCTGCGCTTCATGGGCAGCAGCCGCGACTGATCGCAAACAGGCGTAAGCTTATCGTGCCCGGGGTACCACGTGGTATCCCGGGCATTTTCTTTGCAAATTAACTACGATACGGGCATCCTTCATCGCAGCGAAAGCTCGCTGAGACTATGGTGGACGAGATTTTCCGCCGCTGTCATCCGTTGGAAAGCCGGAAAATAGGGGTGGAGGGGCCCAAATTCGAATGAGCAGGATTGTGCAATTCCCGTTACGTAAGCTGTCTACACTCACCGCAGCCGCTGGTCTGGCTATGCTTGCGGCCTGTGCCGCGCCGCCGCCGCCTGCTCCCCCGCCGCCTCCCCCGGTTGCGGTTGTCATCGTTCCAGAGCCTGAGCCCATTCCGATGCGCCCGATCCCTCCGGGCGGCGCGGCTGTGAACATGACGATCCCCGTGCTGGGTGTGGACGGGGTGCGCCAGACGGTGAATGCCCATCTCGACCCGCTGGAAACGGTGTGGAACTTCCGTTCCGCCCTGAATGTCGCAGCGCTCAACTGCCTCGATGCACGCTATCAGCCGATCCTGGACGGGTACAAAACCCTGCTGGCCAAGCAGGGCAAGCGGCTGAGCAAGGTCAATGCCGATCTGGACAAGCAGTACCGCAAGGAATTCGGTGCGGGGGCCAAGGCAACCCGGGCGCGCGAAGCCTATATGACGCAGGTCTATAATTACTTCGCCCTGCCGCCTGCCCGCCAGTATTTCTGCGATGCGGCCCTTCAGATCAGCCAGGATGCACTGGCAACTCCGCCGGCTGATCTTGACGCTTTCGCTCTGGCCGGCCTGCCCCGTATCGAAGCCGCCTTCGAGCAGTTCTTCCAGGAGATGGAGAAATATCGAATCGCAGTGGCCGATTGGGATAACAAATATGGCGCGGTCTATGGCAGCGCCGCCGGTGGCGCGACTTATCTGCGGGCGGATTACGGCCCGGCGGGCGCGCCTGACGTCACTCTGCCTTCACCGTCCACACAGCCTGTGGCACAGGATTATGCCCTGCCTTTGCCGCAGACCAGCTATACCGCCGTGCCTGGCACGGCCCAGACCGGAATTGCGGACGCTTCGGGCAATCAGCCCGCATTTGGTTCGCAGCCCGTCGTCCAGCAAGTACCCTGAGCGCCGGGGCGGGCTGGAGCCAACGCATTTTTGCTCTTTCAAGGGCGGGGCCTCTTCGCTAAGAGGCGCCCTCTTGCGGGGCCGCATGGTGCCGCAATTGCACTGGAACGGGGCCGTAGCTCAGATGGGAGAGCGCGTCGTTCGCAATGACGAGGTCAGGGGTTCGATCCCCCTCGGCTCCACCAGTGTTCCGGGAAATACCCCATCTCGGCCTGCGAATGGCAGCTTTCTGCGCTTCCGGTGCCTGCGACCTTGAAGGCCGCTGCGCCGGTTCTTGAAATCCACCTTTCTCGGCTCAAGCTGAGGCCTTTCCCGAAACGCTGGACCACTTATTCGCCACATTAAGCAAGGTGGCTTTGACAATCCCGGTCGGCTAGAAAAGCCGGCTGCGAGGCCGGATGCCCCTCCGGCGCTTAAGGCGAACTGACATGCATTTCCTCGACCAGGCCAAGATCTACATTCGCTCCGGTGGGGGCGGGCCCGGTGCGGTCAGCTTTCGGCGAGAGAAATACGTCGAATATGGCGGCCCCGATGGCGGCAATGGCGGCAAGGGTGGCGACATCGTGTTCGAATCCGTGCCCGGCCTCAATACGCTGATCGATTTCCGTTATGCGCAGCACTTCAAGGCATCGCGTGGCGGCCATGGCATGGGCAAGGACCGCACTGGAGCAGCCGCGCCCGATCTGGTGATTCCCGTTCCGGTTGGCACGCAGATCATCTCCGACGAGGATGGCGAAACGGTGCTGGCGGACTTCACCGAAGTGGGCCAGCGCGTCGTCCTGCTGGAAGGCGGCATCGGCGGCCGGGGCAATGCGAGCTACAAGACCAGCACCAACCGCGCCCCACGCCAACACCAGCCCGGCATGCCGGGCGAGGAAATGTATGTGTGGCTGCGGCTGAAGCTGCTGGCGGATGTCGGTCTGGTCGGCCTGCCCAATGCCGGCAAGTCCACTTTCCTCAACGCCGTGTCCAATGCCCAGTCCAAGGTAGGCGAATATGCCTTCACCACTCTGGTGCCCAAGCTGGGCGTGGTGCGGCACAAGAACCGCGAATTCGTCCTGGCGGACATTCCCGGCCTGATCGAAGGCGCGGCGGAAGGTGCGGGCATCGGCGACCGCTTCCTGGGCCATATCGAGCGTTGCCGCGTGCTGGTCCATCTGATCGACATCGGCGGGGTGGACCCGGTCGAGGCGATGCAGATCGTGGAAGACGAGTTGGAAGCCTATGGCGGCGGGCTGGAAGGCAAGCCGCGTCTGGTGGCGCTCAACAAGATCGATATTTCCGGCCGCGAACTGGCGGGCGATTACGCGCGCGAACTGAAGGCCGCGGGTGCGGAGGAAGTGTTCCCCATCTCCGGCGCTACGGGCGAGGGGATGGAGGCGCTGCTCGATGTGGTGCTGACTTATCTGCCCGCAAAGACCACTACGGAGCGTCCGGACGGTGAAGTGGAAGAAGCGCACGACGAGAAGCCCTGGTCCCCGCTCTGACGGAGCTTCCAAAGCCATCGCGCAAAGGCTAAGGCCCGCGCGCCATGACGATCACGCATCTCACTGATCTGGCCGATGCGGCCCTTTGTCCCCGCCTTGTGATCAAGGTGGGCTCCGCCCTGCTTGTCGGGCCGGACGGGCAGCCGCGCCGCGAATGGCTCGCCTCGCTGGTGGAGGAAATCGCCGCCGCCCGTTCGCGTGGGCAGCAGGTAGTGGTGGTCAGCTCCGGCGCCATTGCGCTGGGTGCTGCGCGCCTCAAGCTGGAAAAGGGCGGGCGCGGCAATCTGGCGGATGCACAGGCCGCCGCCGCCGTGGGGCAGATCGGGCTTGCGGGCATCTGGTCGGACCTGCTGGCAGGCCACGGCCTCACCGCTGCGCAATTGCTGCTGACGCTGGATGATCTCGAAGATCGCCGCCGCTATCTCAACGCCGCCGCCACTCTGGGCCGCCTGCTGAAGGCGGGCGCGGTGCCCGTGGTGAACGAGAACGATTCTGTCGCCACCGAAGAAATCCGCTTCGGCGACAACGATCGCCTTGCCGCGCGCGTGGCGCAGGCGGCCCATGCCAAGGGCGTGCTGCTGCTGTCCGATGTGGATGGCCTTTACGACCGCAACCCCAGCCAGCCGGGCGCGCAGATGCTGCCGCAGGTGCGTGGGGTTACGGAAGAGATCTACGCCATGGCGGACGACCGCTCCGGCTCCGGCCTCGGCTCGGGCGGGATGACCTCCAAGCTGCAGGCGGCCGAGATTGCGGAGCGGGCGGGCATCGCGCTGGCCATCCTCAACGGCACTCACGTATCGCCGATCAGCCGCGCCATGGGCAATGGCACCGGCACGCTGTTCCTGCCCCTGCGCAAGGATGGGGCGCGCAAGGCATGGCTCGGCGGGCGCATGCGGATGATGGGTACGCTGACAGTGGATGCAGGCTGTGCCAAGGCGCTGGTCAAGGGTGGCAGCCTGCTGGCCACCGGGGTCACTGGCGTGGATGGCAGCTTCGAGCGAGGCGATCCGGTGATTGTGCAGGATGCCGCTGGCAAACCCATCGCACAGGGTCTGGCTGAATATTCCTCCGCCGAATGCGAGCGGCTGAAGGGCACGCGCAGCGACGAGCATGCCGCGATCCTGGGCTATGCCCCGCGTTCCGCCGTGGTCCATCGCGACCAACTGGTGCTTTTGTGACCATAGCGATCACCGGGGCGACCGGCTTTGTAGGACAGGCAATGCTGGACGAGGCGGCCCGACAGGGCATCGCCATCCGTGCGCTTACCCGGCGTGAGCAGCCCCCGCGCAAGGGCGTGAAATGGGTGCAGGGCGACCTTGCCAATCGCAAGGCGCTGGCCGCGCTGGTGAAGGGGGTGGAGGCTGTCATTCACGTGGCGGGTGTGGTCAACGCGCCCGATGTCGCCGGGTTCGAGGCGGGCAATGTGGCGGGCACTCTGGCCGTGGTGGAGGCGGCGAAGAAGGCCGATGTGCGCCGCTTCGTGCAGGTCTCCTCCCTCGCCGCGCGAGAGCCGAAACTGTCGGCCTATGGCGCGTCCAAATTGCGGGCGGAAAAGATCGTCAAGGCCTCGGCGCTCGATTGGACCATCGTACGCCCTCCGGCGATCTATGGCCCGCGCGATACTGAAATGTTCGAACTGTTCCGCGCCGCGCGCTGGGGCGTGCTGCCCGTGCCGGCGGAAGGCAGCGCTTCGATGATCCATGTCTGCGATCTGGCGCGGCTGCTGTTTGCGCTGGTTCCTTCGGGCTACGATGTTGACCACCGGATTTTCGAGCCTGACGATGGGCGCAAGGGCGGCTGGCCGCATAAGGAAATGGCCCGCGCCATTGGCGAGGCCATGGGCCGCAAGGTGCTGACGCCGGGGCTCTCCAAACCGATGCTGCTGCGCGCCGCCGCGCTGGACGCCCGCTTCCGCAAGGACAAGGCCAAGCTCACGATTGACCGGGTGAACTACATGTCCCACCCGGACTGGGTCTGCGCCAAGGGCAAGACTCCGCCGAAGAGCCGTTGGACTCCCCGGATCAACACGCGCGAGGGGTTGAAGGCCACGGCTGCGTGGTATCGCGAGAATAAGTGGCTTTAAGCGGGGGGCTCCTCCCTTCGTCATTCCCGCGAAAGCGGGAACCCAGCAGCAACCGCCGATCTGGGTTCCCGCTTTCGCGGGAATGACGAAAGATGGGAACAGGGCACCAGCCCCCATCCGGCGGCGAGCCCGGACATAACGCCAGCGTGTAGAACAAACCAATCGCGCGGCCGGCACGGCGTCAGGAACTAGGCGCGTGCGGGGCGGGCGGA
>MKUB01000034.1 GCA_001898545.1 Sphingomonadales bacterium 63-6
CGGATCGTCGTCTGGCCAAAACCATTGCCCGGACAGGCATAATGCACTGTCACCGTGTTGGGCGTGTCTTCCACGATGAAGCGGTTGCAGGCCTGCGGGCCGTGCTGGATCTGGATCAGTTCGCGCCCCGTGCGTACGCAGATGCGCTTGCGGGCTTCGCCGTCCCTGATCCGCAATTCCCACGCCCCATGGCGCAGCCCATCCAGCATGGCGAGCTCCGGCCCTTGCGCGGCGGCGGGCGCAATCATCATTCCAGTAAGGACACCGGCGATCGCCATGATCGGGCGCGCACCAGCAAAAGGCATTTTACGCATCCGTTAAACTCTGGCCCCCGGATTCTCGAAGGCTCGTGTAGCACGACTTGTCTGAACGGCAAATTGCCCTGTGGCAGCGACAAACCGTGTTACAATTCGATTTGGAACAGGCGCGAACAGAATGCGCAATCGACTACGATCTTGCCCTGCTCGTCCCGCATCTCTGCCCGCTCGGCCTCAGGAAAGCGCGCCAGCACCTTCTCGTAATGCTCCACCGTGCAGCGGCAGCCGCGTGACAGGCGGGCGCCTTTTTCAACGCGAACCTCGCGTTCCTCATGAAACAGCCGCCAGACCAGCGCCTCCAGCGAAAGCGAGGGATCGGTCAGCTCGTCATGCCTCGTGCTGCCCGCCATGACGGCAACATGTTCCCATTCGGGATGGTCGAGCTGCACATGCAGCCGCTCGCGCCCTTCCTCCCCTTCAGGCAGATGCTGCACCAGCAAGCCGCCCGCGATGCAGGAATCGCCCTGAGAGCGCACCGCCGCGCGAATCAGCGTAGGCACCTGTTCGGACTGGGCGAAATAGCTCTCGCAGGCCTGGGCGAAGGACCCGCCCTCCAGCGGAACGATCCCCTGATAGCGCTGGCCGCTGGCCGCCAGATCGAAAGTGATCGCCAGATAGCCTTCCCCAAACAGCGAGTCGAGCGAGGGATTGGCGCCCAGCCCGCTCACTCCATCCTCGTCGAACTGCGCATAACCGCGCAGCTCGCCGCCACGATAATCGCACACCATCAGCGAGACGACCCCGCCCTGGGCCTGCGCCTGAAGCGTGATCTGGCTGCCATCCTCCTTCAGCAGCGAACCGAGCAGTGCGGTGAGCACAAGGGCTTCGGCCAGCAGGCATTTGATCGCCGGAGGATAGGAATGGGCGGACAGGATCTCGTCCAGCACCGGGCCAAGCCGCACTACCCGGCCGCGAGCATCGCGGTCGGGCAGTGTAAAGGCCAGGAGCCGGTCGAAACCGGTTTCATCTTCGAGAATGGGAACAACGTCAGTCAAGCAAGGTCCTCAGAGTTTTCCGAATGCCCAGAGCAGCACGGACTTCTGCCCGTGAATGCGGTTTTCGGCCTCGTCGAACACCACGGACTGGGCGCTTTCGAACACGCCTTCGCTCACTTCCTCGCCCACATGGGCAGGCAGGCAGTGCAGGAAGATCGCATCGGAAGCCGCACGCGCCATCAGGGCCTCGTTCACCTGGAACGGAGCCATGGCGGCGAGCTTTTCCTCGGCATGGGCTTGCCCCATCGACACCCAGGTGTCGGTGACGACGACATCGGCCCCCGCCGCAGCCACGGCCGGATCGTTTGTGAGCGTCACCACCGCCCCGCCCGCACGCGCCATCTCGACGAATTCGGGATCGGGTTCATAGCCGGCAGGCGTGCCCACGCGGACATTGAACTTCATCAGGCCGGCGGCTTCCAGAATGGAATGCAGCACATTGTTGCCATCGCCCAGCCATGCGACTTCGAGGCCGGGCAGCGGCTTGCCATGTTCCACCACGGTCAGCAGGTCCGCCACAATCTGGCAGGGATGCGAGCGGTCGGTCAGGCCGTTGATCACCGGCACGCTGGCATGGCGCGCCAGCTCGTCGATCTTGGAGTGATCGTCGGTCCTGATCATGATCGCATCGCACATGCGGCTGAGCACACGGGCCGTATCGGCCAACGATTCGCCGCGCCCGAGCTGGGTGGTGCCCGCATCCAGAATCAGCGCGCTGCCGCCCAGCTGACGCATGGCCATGTCGAAACTCACCCGGGTTCGGGTGGAATTCTTCTCGAAGATCATCGCCAGCACGCGGCCTGCCAGCGGAGCGTCCGAATCGGACGCCCCCTTGGGCAGGCCAGCGCGCGCGGCCTTGCGCTCCATCGCGTCGTTGATCATCGCCGCGATTGCGTCCCCTCCCGCGTCGGAGAGGTCCAGGAAATGCCGGATCATCGGATCAGTCATCGCTCAGCGGCGCGTAACTCCGCGCCCCCTCGCTCAGCCGTTCCATACATTCGGCAATGTGGCTCTCGTCGATCACCAGCGGCGGCAGGACACGGAACACATTCTCGCCCGCAGCAACCGTCAGCAGCCCGTGATTATCGCGCAGATGCGCCACGAAATCGCGCGATACCGCCGGTTCCTTCAGCTTGATGCCCAGCATCAGCCCCTTGCCGCGAATTTCCTCGAACAGATGGTCGTGATTCGGCATGAGCTGCTCGAAGGCCGAACGCATCCGCTCGCCCATGGCGGTGACATGCTCGAAGAAGCCGGGTTCCAGCATCACATCGAGAATCGCCATGCCTGCGGCCATGGCCAGCGGATTGCCGCCATAGGTGGACCCATGCGTCCCGAAGACCATGCCCTTGGCCGCTTCTTCCGTGGCGAGGCAGGCGCCCAGGGGGAAACCGCCGCCGATGCCCTTGGCCACGGTCATGATGTCCGGCGTGATGCCATAATGCTCATAGGCGAAGAACTTGCCCGTCCGGCCATAGCCGCACTGGATTTCGTCCAGAATCAGCAGCATCCCGCGTTCGTCGCAGATCTTGCGCAGGCCCTGGATGAATTCGGGCGTGGCCGCCGTCATCCCGCCTTCGCCCTGCACCGTTTCCACCATGAAACCGGCGGTTTCATCGTCCACCAGCGCCAGTGCGGCTTCCAGATCGTTGAACGGCGCATAGGCGAAGCCCGGCACCAGCGGCTCGAACCCGTCGCGCATCTTGGGCTGGTTGGTGGCCGAGATCGCACCCATCGTCCGCCCGTGGAAGGCGTTGTTGAAGGTGATGATCTTGTGCCGCTTCGGCTGGCCGTTGACGTAGAAATAGCGGCGCGCCGTCTTGATCGCGCATTCGATCGCCTCGGCGCCGGAATTGGTGAAGAACACCGTGTCGGCAAAGCAATTATCGACGATGCGCTGCGCCAGCGCCTCGCCCTGGGGCGAGCCGTAGAGATTGCTGACATGCATCAGCGTGGCGGCCTGTTCCTGAATCGCCTTGGTCAGGTGGGGATGGCCATGACCAAGCGCATTCACGGCGATGCCCGCCGCAAAGTCCAGATATCGTTCGCCGCGTTCACCGATCAAATAGCATCCCTCGCCGCGCACGGGGCGAACGTCGCACCGGGGGTAGACGGGCATGAGCGGAGTGATCGACATCGTGGAACTCCCTTGGACTGTTGGGTGGGTAAATATCCGTGAGGTTTATTGGAACGACAAATGGCGGCCCCGAAGGGCCGCCATTCGCTACCGTTTAGGCTTTTGCGGAAGCCCGGTCAAACTACCGGGCGAAACGCGGGCTGGTCAGCCCTGAACGGGCACAAGGTTGACCGCCGAGTACTTGCCTCGTCGATCGACTTCGAGTTCGAATTCCAGCTTGTCGCCTTCGTTGAGCTGCGACAGGCCAGACCGTTCCACTGCGCTGATATGCACGAACGCATCGGGCTCGCCATCGTCACGCGTGATGAAGCCGAAGCCCTTCATGGAGTTGAAGAACTTCACCGTGCCGGTGGCCTTCTCGCCAGTGCGCTGACGCTGCGGCGCAGCCGGAGCGCGCTGCTCGACCGGGATCACATCGCCAACGACCTGAAGATCGGCTGCGGA